>JBEEOK010000066.1:0-132520 GCA_041191645.1 Actinomycetota bacterium
CCAAGCTTTGTAAATGGAGGCGTAATTGCTGCTCTAAATGCATCCTCTGCTAGCGGTTCAGGCAACCTGTTTGTTCTCGAGGCCGATGAGTCTGACGGTTCATTCTTGCACTACAACACAGCGGTGGCTTTAATCACTAACGTTGATGCAGATCACTTGGATCACTACGGCACCGAGGCTGCGTTTGAGGCAGAGTTTGCCCGATTTGCCAGTGGCGCACGAGACTTTATTGCCATCAGCGCTGATGACCCAGGTGCTGTGCGAGTTACCCGGCTTATCAAAGACAAGCGGGTAATTACATTTGGTCGCGCTGATAACGCAGACCTTCGCATTTCACGCATCGATGCCACTGGGCCGAGGGTTTCCTTCTCGGTTGAGTATCAGGGGCAGTCTCTTTCGGCCACTTTGAACGTTCCGGGGGAGCACAACGCGATTAACGCCACTGGAGCTCTGGCTGTGATGGTTGGACTAGGTTTCGATGCAGCCGAGAGCCTAAACGCGATTGCCGGCTTTGGTGGAACCGACCGCCGTTTTCAACTTCACGGTCAAGTTCGCGGTGTTTCGGTCTATGATGACTACGCGCACCACCCAACCGAATCGTTGGCTGCTATCAAGGCGGCGAAGGCGGTCCTGGGGCAACACGGCCGCCTCATCACCGTCTTCCAGCCGCACCTCTACAGTCGCACCCGGTTGATGGCTCAGGAGTTTGCAGATGCCTTGTCTCTCAGCGACGAAGTTATTGTGCTCGATATCTATGCCGCACGAGAAGACCCAGAGCCAGGCGTGACCGGAGCGTTGGTTTCTGATCGTTTTGCCAACCAAGCCCAGGTCCACTACGTTCCGGAGTGGAACGATGTACCCGCAGTTGCTGCGTCTATCGCGAAGGAAGGCGACTTCATCATGACCATGGGTTGTGGTGACATCTATCGCATGTGTCCCGAGCTGTTAGAAGCATTGAAGAAGTAGTCCTTGAAACGCCCACAATCGCGAGCCTCAAGCCCGGCGGCTAAGTCGTCTGGGCTTCCTAAGGCACCCGAGCGGGCGGCAAAGCCTACTCAACCGGCAGTGGCTGCGGCAAAAAAAGCAAAGCCTAGCCAAAAGGCAAAAGGCCCAGCACGCCAAGCTAAATCATCCAAGATGGCACTGCGCCGTGAGCAAAAGCGGCTTAATGCTGTTCGTCGGGCCAGCTCTAAAAAGGGCGTAACTGCCAAATTGTCGGCTGAAGCCAGGCGTTTTACCGCCTACTCACGGCGCAGGCGTGCGATTACCATCACAGTTGTTTCCGCATTCTCGGCACTCTTGGTTTTAGTCGGGGCAACCGTAGTTACCCCGGTTCTGGCAGTCGAAAAAATTACGATTTCTGGTACTGACCGCGTCAACGAGAAATCGGTACAGAAAGCACTTAAGGGTCAAATCGGTAAACCGCTACCAACCGTGAATGCCGCCGAGATTGAAGAGTCGCTCGCAGATTTTCCACTCATTGAGAGCTTTTCTATCGTTCGACTTCCGCCACACGGCCTGAAGATCCAAATTACCGAGCGCCAGCCGATTGTGATCATCAAGTCTGGAGGAGTCGATTACCTTTACGACCCAGCCGGTGTGAAGGTTGGTAAGGCCAAGGCCGACGATAAATACCCAGAGATGGCAATCAACGGATCTCCCGAAAGCAGCGAGAGTTTCAAGGCAGCCATCGACGTGCTGTTGGCTTTGCCGGCCAGCCTACTTTCTAGGTTGGCCTCTATCGATGCAAAGTCTAAAGACGACGTGACCATGAGGCTTAGAGGCTATTCGGCCCAGCGCATCATCTGGGGGGATGGCTCGAATTCGGTTTTGAAATCCAAGGTGCTGGCGGCATTGATTAAAAATCAAAAGAAGAGTGATTTTGTGACCTTCGATGTGTCATCGCCGAACGCGCCAGCCGTGCGCTACGGAAACTTTTAGACACGCCTAGCAACGTCCGACAATCTAGGCGCCTTACCGCTTAGTTTCTTGGCGCAATGCATTAAATTGGCCAAACCGTAAGCCTCAAGTAGAGGTTTAAAGTTAGGGATTTGCTGCAGTAAAGCGAAAGCGGAGGAATTATCGTGGGTCTAAATCAGAACTACCTAGCAGTTATCAAGGTTGTTGGCGTTGGTGGCGGTGGCGTAAACGCGCTTAACCGAATGATTGACGCGGGCCTTCGCGGAGTTGAATTTGTGGCCATCAACACAGACGCTCAGGCGCTGTTGATGAGCGAAGCCCACGTGAAGCTGGACATAGGTCGCGAGCTGACCCGAGGCCTTGGTGCCGGAGCGGACCCTGAGATTGGTCGCCGTGCCGCTGAGGATCACGCGGACGAGATTGAGGCAGCCCTAAAAGGCGCTGACATGGTTTTTGTTACCGCAGGTGAGGGTGGTGGAACCGGAACCGGTGCGGCTCCAGTGGTCGCACGCATCGCGAAGTCTCTAGAGGCTCTTACCGTTGGTGTAGTTACCCGCCCATTTGGCTTTGAAGGCAAGCGCCGTGCGCAGCAGGCAGATCAGGGCATCGATGTCCTTCGCGGTGAGGTTGACACCCTGATCGTCGTGCCAAACCAGCGCCTTCTTGAGTTGGTAAACAAGACTGTTTCTGTAGTTGAGGCATTTGCCACAGCCGATGACGTTCTTCGCGCCGGTGTACAGGGCATAACTGACCTGATCACCACCCCGGGGCTAATTAACCTTGACTTTGCCGACGTCAAGTCGGTCATGAAGGGTGCTGGCTCAGCATTGATGGGTATCGGAACCGCCAAGGGTGAGGACCGTGCTGTTCGTGCCGCTGAGCTGGCTGTCTCTAGCCCATTGCTAGAGGCAAGCATCGATGGCGCACACGGTGTTTTGCTCTTGGTTCAGGGAGCATCTGACCTTGGTCTTCACGAGATTGACGAAGCAGCGCGCCTAGTGCAAGAAGCAGTCAGCCCAGAGGCCAACATCATCTACGGTACGACTATTGACGACACCCTGGGTGATGAGGTTCGAATTACCGTCATTGCTGCCGGATTCGACGGCGGCACCCCACAGGTACGCAAGGTAGAGCGCAAGCCTTTCTCAGCATCGCCGTCAACTTCAACCGCCGCAGCAGGCGGCTGGTTCGCAAACTCTTCGGCACCGGCAACCGAGGCTATCCCGGTTATTTCTGAACCGGAAGCTGTAGCCGAAGAGGCTGAAGAATTTGGATTTGCTGGTCAAGGCACGCCTGCACAGCAGGCGCAGCAGCCGGTGCCTCCGCAGTCAAATGACGGTACTTGGGGCGACGACCTAGACATCCCAGAGTTCCTCCGCTAACCAGTGGGTGAGCAGTTCGAGGCGCTCAATCAGCGTTATCAAGAGGTAGTCTCGCGAATCGAACAGGCTGCATTGACTTGCGGCAGAAACCCTGCCGATGTTGAGTTGGTGGTGATTTCTAAGAATCACCCAGCCAGCATGGTGCTTGATTTGATCTCGATTGGCGCAAGGAATTTTGGCGAGAATCGCGACCAGGAGGCCGCACCCAAGGCTGCAGAAGTGTCAGCAGTCAGCACCGCAGAGGTCACCTGGCATTTTGTGGGGCAGCTGCAGAGCAATAAAGTCAAGTCTGCGCTGAGCTACGCCAAGGTGCTGCACTCGCTTGATCGTGATTCCCTCTTGAAGGCCGTAGTTAAGGCCACCCAGGATTCCCAAAAACCGCTCGACGTTTTCATTCAGTTGAATCTCACCGATGACCCTGGTCGTGGCGGAATCAGGCCTGTTGAGCTGGAACCCTTCGCAGAAAAGGTTTTGGCAGCCGAACATTTAAATCTTCTTGGCGTAATGGGTGTGGCCTCTCTAGATAACCCGCCGGCACAAGACTTTGAGACCATCCGCCGAGCCTCCGAGGCCCTGCGCAAGCTCTCACCAGAATCCAGATTCATTTCAGCTGGAATGTCGGAGGACTTCGAAGAGGCGATTGCTTTCGGTGCGACACACGTAAGAGTTGGCAGCGCAATTACCGGAAAACGGCAGTACTAGCAATATTCTTAGACCGTAGGATTCCGCAGGAGGAAATATTATGGCCGGTTTAATTTCACAGGTTTCAGGTTGGCTAGGTCTCGCTGACGAGACAGAGTCTCTTCCAGCACGACCAGCAGCTGTTGCATCCAGCGAGCCACGCCAGGTGCCGCGTGTAACTCCTATGCGCCCACGTCGTGGAGCCACTGACGTCAATGAAATTTTCACCATGGAGCCACGCTCATACGCAGAAGCTCCAGAAGTCGCTGAAAACTACCGCGTCGGAATTCCAGTGATTGTCAACATGAGCAACATGTCTGAGGCAGACTCAAAGCGCATGCTTGACTTCATGTTGGGTCTAAAAGAGGGCCTAGAGGGGCACCTAAAGCGCGTAACACCAAAGGTTTTCTTGCTCACCCCGCAGCACGTTGCGGTAAATGACGAAGATGAAGGTCAGGCTGAGGCATCAGACGACCTAATCGTTCGCCCGTAATTTAGGTACTTCTGTGGGCCTGATTGCAATCATCGTTTGGTGGGCGCTTCAGATTCTTTTCTTCGCGCTGCTGGGGCGACTGGCTATTGATCTTTTTCGTTCGGTAAATCCTTCTTGGCGCCCCCAGGGCATGGCCCTAGTAGCACTGGAAATTGTCATGACTGTCACCGATGTGCCGCTCAAGTTTGTGCGCCGATTTATCCCACCAATTCGCATGGGTGCTATCCAGTTTGATTTGGGTTGGACGCTGCTGGTTATGGCCATCTTCTTTGCCCAGCGAATTGTTCTGGCTATCGCCTAAACCTACCTAAACTATTTCTTAGTTATGACGGTCGCCTCTCTGAGGTAATCTGATTTCTTGTCGAGCCATATTCCCCAATGGCCGTTTAACAAAAAGAGGTGCGCGATGCCATTGACTCCTGAAGATGTAGTCAATAAGAGATTTCAGCCAACCAAGTTTCGTGAGGGTTATGACCAGGATGAGGTCGACGATTTCCTCGATGAGATCGTTGTCGAGCTCCGTCGGGTAAACCAAGAGAACGAAGACCTACGTCAGCGACTGTTGGCATCAGAAGCGCGTATCAATGAATTGCAGCGCAGTGGTGCAGGTCTAGCCGACCAGCTAAACGCTCCAACTGCCGAGGCTGCTCTGGCGCCGGTTTACACCCCAGCAGCGCCAAGTGCCTTCCCAGAGGCCACTCAGGACCCGTCGACTCTTGACACCAATAACACCAACAACTTGCTGCAGCTTGCTCGCAAACTGCACGAAGAGCACGTTCGTGAAGGTTTGGCTAAGCGCGATGCCTTGATTGCTGAAGGTCACGCCACCGCCGCTCGTGTGGTTCGCGAAGCCGAGGCGCAGCAGCGTGCCGACATGAGCCGCCTTGAGCAAGACAAGGCACTTATTGAGCACCGAATTCAAGAACTACGCAGTTTTGAGCGCGAGTACCGAATCAAGCTAAAGAGTTACATCGAGGCTCAGTTGGCCGACCTTGAGGATTCAGATGTTGCTCCCGAAGAGCGCCCGGTGACTTCACCTGCTCTCGGTTACAACTTCGAGACTGCACCAGCTGCACCAGCTGCACCAGCTGCTCCAGTGGTAGAAAACGTCTTCAATCCAGAGCCATACCGTTTTCAGAACTTCGGAAACGACCAAATCAACAACGAGAACAACTACTAATCTGTGGCAGTAAAACGTTCGGTGCTTAGTCGCCAAATCCTGTTTTTGGTTACGGCTTGGATAGTGATCGCGGTGGACCAGTTGGCCAAGTACTTGGCTATCGAAAACCTTGAGGTTGGTCAGCCAGTAGATTTCCTTGGTTCAGTTGTTCGTTTGAACTTGCTCTACAACGACTCAGCCGCCTTTTCGATTGGCTTTGGCATGACTTGGATCTTCACGATTTTGTCCTCGGCAGCTGCACTCACTCTGATTTGGTACAGCAAAAATCTCAAGACCAATTCTTGGTTGGTAATGGGTGGTGTTTTATTGGGTGGAGTCGTCGGAAACCTCATCGATCGGCTATTTCGCGACCCGGGTTTTCCAATGGGGCACGTAGTTGACTTCATCCAGATTCCGTTCAACTTTGCCGTTTTCAATATTGCCGACATGGCCATTGTTGGAATGTGTTTCTTGGCAGCGTATAGGGTCTTGCGCGGCCACAAAATCGGCCAGTAGCGAGCATGACCTCTAACAAGCTACTGCCTGTACCTGACTCACTCGTAGGTGAGCGGGCTGACGCGGCAATCGCCAAAATGCTTGGGCTTTCGCGATCTGCCACTGCAGAGCTTTTGAACGACGGATTAGCAACTCAGAATGGCCGTCAACTGGCCAAATCTGACCGCCTGGTTGAAGGCGGTTTCCTCGAAGTATCCCTTCCGGCACCCAAGACCCCTTTGGCGATTATTCCGGTCGAAGTGCCTGGCTTCAAAATTGTTTACCAAGATGAAGACATTATTGTCGTCGATAAGCCTGCTGGTGTTGCGGCCCACCCATCAGTGGGCTGGGATGGCCCAACTGTGCCGGGTGCTTTGCTGGCTTTGGGCGTTCAAATTTCTACCTCGGGCGCTCAGGAGCGACAGGGAATTGTGCAACGGCTGGACGTTGGTACCAGCGGTCTGATGACCTTAGCCAAATCTGAGATTGCGTATTCGAGACTAAAGCAGGCATTTCGCGATCGGGCGGTACACAAGGTATACCACGCGGTTATTCAGGGACACCCGGACCCGCTTTCCGGCACATTTGATGCACCAATTGGTAGGCACCCAAAAGCCGAATTTAAGTTTGCCGTGATGAACGATGGCAAGCATTCGGTTACGCACTACGAGACGCTAGAAGCCTTCCCCGCGGCCTCGCTAGTTGAAGTTGTGCTCGAGACGGGCCGTACCCATCAAATCCGCGTTCATTTCTCGGCGTTCCGACACCCATTGGTCGGCGACACGATGTACGGTGCAGACCCAAAGTTGGCCGCAAAGCTAAATCTTGACCGTCAGTGGTTGCATGCCATGCGGCTGAGCTTTGAGCACCCAACCAAGGGGCACACTGTTGAGTTCAGCAGTGAATACCCGGCTGATTTAGCGCACGCTCTTGAAGTGTTGCGCGCAAGCTAAGTTTCAACGGCAAGTCTGATTCAGCCGCCTGCGCTAGCGGGGTTAGGCTGGTCTTCCAACATATAAGGAGCCCCTAGATTGTCTGCGTCTAAAGACTCATTTGTGCACCTGCACGTGCACACCGAGTACTCGATGCTAGACGGAGCGGCCCGTGTAAAGCCTCTTATTGAAGCAGCTGCTGAGCAGGGAATGCCAGCAATCGGCATCAGCGATCACGGAAACAACTTTGGCGCATTCGACTTCTATAAGACCGCGAAATCGGCCGGAGTAAAGCCGATTATTGGTATTGAGGCATATCTTTCGCCGGGCACCAATCGCCAAGAACGCACTCGTGTTCGCTGGGGCAGTGGCGGGGAAGACGACATTTCGGGTGGTGGCGCCTTCACACACATGACCATGTTTGCCGAGAATACCGCTGGCATGTACAACTTGTTTCGCATGTCTTCAAAGGCTTGGCTAGATGGTTTCTATTTCAAACCTCGTATGGACCGCGAATTGTTGCAGACCTACGGCGCGGGTGTAATCGCAACTACCGGTTGTGTTTCGGGTGAGGTGCAAACTCGACTTCGCCTTGGTCAGTATGACGAGGCAAAAAAGGCCGCAGCTGAGTTTCAAGATATCTTTGGCAAAGAAAACTTTTTCGCAGAAATCATGGATCACGGCCTCGACATTGAACGCCGCACCATGGCCGACCTTTTGCGTTTGGCTAAAGAGCTTGACATGCCGTTGCTGGCCACCAATGACTTGCACTACACGCATGCGGGTGATGCTGAGGCTCACGAGGCTCTGCTCTGTGTGCAGTCAGGTTCAACCCTTGATGACCCCAACCGTTTTAAATTTGATTCGCAGGAGTTTTACCTAAAGTCGGCGCAGCAGATGCGCTCGCTCTTCGCCGACTATCCAGAGGCCTGCGACAACACTCTTTTGATTGCCGAGCGGTGCAATGTTGAGTTTCAAGAGCGCGAACTCATGCCTCGTTTTCCAGTGCCAGAGGGGCACACGGAGGCCAGCTGGTTTGAACAAGAGGTTGCTGCTGGAATGCAGCGCCGCTACCGCGGTGATATCCCAGAGGCGCAAGCCAAGCAAGCCTCCTATGAGGTCGAAGTTATCAAGCAGATGGGGTTCCCGGGCTACTTTTTGGTGGTCGCCGACTTCATTGCCTGGGCTCGTGCACAGGGCATTCGTGTGGGGCCTGGCCGTGGCTCTGCGGCAGGTTCAATCGTGGCCTACGCGTTGGGCATCACCGAACTTGACCCTGTTAAACATGGCCTAATTTTCGAACGTTTTCTAAACCCAGAACGTGTCTCGATGCCGGATATCGACGTTGACTTTGACGACCGTCGCCGCGGCGAGGTGATTCGCTACGTTTCCGACAAGTACGGCGATGACCGCGTGGCCCAGATTGTTACTTTTGGCACGATCAAGGCTAAGCAGGCTTTGAAAGATGCCGGTCGTGTTCTGGCCATGCCTTATTCAGTCGGAGAAAAGCTCACCAAGGCCATGCCGCCTATGGTTTTGGGCCGTGACGTTGCGCTAAACGACCTGATCGATAAAAAGTCTGAACGCTATAAAGAGGCACAAGATTTCAGAGACCTAATCGAGGGAGACGAAGACTCGGCTAAAGTCTTCAAACTTGCGCAGGGTCTTGAATCGCTAAAGCGCCAGTGGGGTGTGCACGCCGCCGGCGTAATCATGTCAGCAGAGCCGCTTATCGATGTAATTCCAATCATGAAGCGCGAAGATGACGGCGCCGTAATTACGCAGTTCGACCAGCCGCCGTGTGAAAAACTTGGCCTGCTAAAAATGGACTTCTTGGGGCTCAGAAACCTCACTGTGCTTGATGACACCCTGGCAAACATTAAGTCAAACCGGAATCAAACAGTCGTTCTAGAAGACCTAGACCTCGACTCTGATGAAGCAACTTTTGATTTGCTTTCACGCGGTGACACCTTGGGCGTATTCCAGCTGGACGGCAACGCAATGCGTTCGCTACTCAGGCTGTTGAAGCCAACTTTATTTGAGCACATTTCCGCGGTTATTGCGCTCTACCGCCCTGGCCCAATGGGAATGAACTCACACACCAACTACGCACTCAGAAAGAACGGCCTGCAAGAGGTTGACTCGGTTCACCCAGAGCTCTCTGAGTCGCTGTCTGAAGTTCTCGACCCAACCTACGGTCTGATTGTTTACCAAGAGCAGGTAATGGCCGCCGCCCAAAAAGCTGCGGGCTTCACACTCGGTAAGGCCGACCTTTTGCGCCGCGCCATGGGTAAAAAGAATAAAGAAGAGCTAGACAAACAGTACGAGGGCTTTTCTGACGGAATGAAGGCCAATGGTTATTCCGAGGCGGCAATCAAAGCGCTTTGGGACACACTTTTGCCGTTTGCAGACTACGCCTTCAACCGCGCTCACTCGGCAGCTTACGGTGTGCTTTCGTACTGGACTGCTTATCTCAAGGCAAACTTTCCTGCCGAATACATGGCGGCTTTGCTCACCTCAGTCGGAGACTCTAAAGACAAACTTGGTTTGTACTTGAGCGAATGTCGCCGCATGGGAATCAATGTTCTGGCACCAGATGTGAATGAATCTATTGCAGCCTTTACTGCGGTCGGGCCAGATATTCGTTTTGGTCTTGGTGCGGTTCGCAATGTGGGGCTAAACGTGGTTGAAGGTATTGCCACAGCACGTGCCGAAAAGGGCAGATTCACTAATTTCCACGATTTCTTGCGCAAGGTACCGGCTGCGGTTTGTTCCAAGCGCGTGATTGAGTCTCTAATCAAGGCCGGCGCGTTTGACTCTATGGGGCATACCCGCAGAGCCCTGCTAGAGATTCACGAAGAGGCCGTTGATGCTCAATCCTCGCTAAAAAAGAATGAGGCTGTTGGTCAGGTTGATCTATTCGGTTCGCTTTTTGACACCGATGAGTCAGTCCAAGAGACCTTCGGCGGTTCAGTTCCTGATCGTCCGGAGTGGCCAAAGAAAGAGAAACTGGCGTACGAGCGCGATATGCTCGGGCTTTACGTAAGTGATCACCCGCTGGCAGGTCGCGAAGCCCAACTTGCTAGATTCTCTGAGCAGACAATTGGCGCGCTAGCTTCGAGTGAAACCATCAAAGACGGCGAAACCGTTACCGTAGCCGGACTAATCACTTCGGTACAGCACCGAGTCGCCCGCGCATCGGGTAACCAGTATGGTGCAGTTGTTATCGAAGACTTCGAGGGTGAAATGAATGTCATGCTTATGGGTAAGACATATCTGGAGTTTGGTAGAAACCTTCAGCCCGATCAGGTAGTCGTCGTCCGCGGCCGCATCAGTCAGCGCGACGACGGCAACAGTTTGCACGCTTATTCCATTGAGACACTCGAAGGTTCGGCGGAAGCGTCAAACGGTCCGGTTACTTTGCGTATGCAAGAAACCGAGGCCACCCGCGAGGTGCTTGAAGAATTGGCACGAATCCTGCGCGTTCACTCGGGGCGCGAAGAGGTTCAAATTATTTTGATCAGCGATGGTCAAGAGCGTGCTTTCAAGCTCCAGCAAAAAGTTACAGTTAGCCAGGATCTCTTTGGTGAGCTCAAGGTTCTTCTGGGTGCTCGCTGCCTCGGCTAGTTAGCGCCGCCGGTAGCTTGCGCTAGATCTATTTAGCTAAGCGACTCACCAGGCTTCACATAACCGCGCTGGTAGTAAAGCAGTGCAGGTGAAGGTTGCCCAATCAAGCCTTCTAAAACATCGACAATCACAACGGCATTATTTGCCACCGAGTGCTTTTCGCGAATTTTGGCAATCAAAATTGAGGTTGCTTCTGGAAAGATCGGCACACCATAGGGGCCTTCGTGCCAGTCGTTTGCCACGAAGCGGAGGGTGTGATCAGCTGCCATTTTCTGTGCCAGCTTGAGGTTGTTTTCACCGAGTGTGTGAATGGCCACGTAGACCGCCTGATTCAATGCCGGCCAGCTGCTTGAACCGCAGGCAACATTAAAGCTGGCTAGGGGAGGGTTGGCGCCTAACGAAGTCATCGAGGTGGCTGTGAATCCCACCGGCTTGCCCTCAGCATCAAGCATCGTGATTACTGAAACGCCCGATGCGTGCAATCTAAAAGTTGCCTTCAAAGCTTCGGTTGGATCTTTTTCGATTTCTAGCTCGGACATTGCTCACCATCTGTTTGTTTCTTCAAGGTTATCTAACTGGAGCCGGCGTTTAGAATTAGAGACGACTAAGAGGAGTTGTCTTGAGCGAACCATTACCGGTGAATTTGCGTTTGGTTGACTTGCGTGGGCGCACATTCACCAGCGAACAGGTAAACCAGATTGTTCCTCGTGCGTCTGTGGACATCACTCAAGCGGTAGGTCAAATTACTCCGTTGCTGCAAGATGTTCGTGAGCGTGGCGAAGCAGCCATTGTTGAAGTCACCATAAACCGAGATGGTGTTGACCCTAGGCCGCTCAAGGTAAGCCAAGAAGAGTTGCGCCGTGCCGAAGCAGAGCTCAGCCCAGAACTTCGCAAAGCGATCGAAGAGTCCATTGAACGAGTCTTCAAAGTCTCACGCGCAAACATGCCGCAGAACACATCGATTAGTCTCGCCGAGGGTGCAACCGTGCACCAGCGTTGGCAGCCAGTTGACTCTGTTGGTCTCTACGTGCCGGGCGGTAAGGCTGTTTATCCGTCTAGCGTGATTATGAATGTTATTCCCGCTCAGGTGGCGGGTGTTCCTCGCCTGACTTTGGCTTCTCCGGCGCAAAAAGAATTCAACGGTCGTCCACACCCAACTGTTCTGGCTACGGCCTCGATACTGGGTGTTGAGGACGTTTATTGCATGGGTGGTCCGGCTGCAGTTGCCGCATTCGCCTATGGAATTCCACAAATCGACTTTGATCCGGTCAGCCTAGTCACCGGTCCAGGCAATATTTACGTAGCTGCGGCCAAGCGGGCATTGCGCGGAACTATTGGAATTGACTCTGAGGCCGGTACGACCGAGATTCTAGTTTTGGCTGATGAAAGTGCCAACGCGAGATTCATTGCGTATGACCTGGTTAGCCAGGCTGAGCACGACGAGGCCGCTGCCTCGGTTCTCGTGACCGACTCAGAGCCCCTTGCCCACGCAGTCATCAACGAACTTGCGGCAATCGTTGCCAACACCAGTCACTCAGAGCGGGTCAGAACAGCACTCGAGGGTCAGCAATCGGCCGTGGTTTTGGTCGACAACATGCAGTCGGGCATCCAGTTCACCAATGACTACGCCACTGAACACCTAGAAATTCAGACTGCCGACAACCAATTAGTCCTAAGTCAAATCACCAATGCGGGTGCCATATTCATTGGTGACTTCTCGCCAGTTTCACTGGGTGATTACATGGCTGGCTCAAGCCACGTATTGCCAACTGGCCAGCAGGCCAAATTTGGCTCTGGTTTGGGTGTACACAGCTTCCTGAGGCCACAGCAGGTTATTGACTACCAGCGAGCAGGTCTTGCGCCGATTGCCCAGTTGGTGGCTAATTTTGCCGAGTCTGAGGGCCTTCCGGCCCACGGCGAGGCTGTCACTGCACGCTTCGAATCCTAGGTAGCCAAATCCGCTAATCGGGGGATAATTGGCATAAGAACTTTTGGTAAAGGAGCCGGTGCATGCATTGCCCATTTTGTAGATTTGCGGACTCGAGAGTAACTGACTCACGCACCTCTGACGATGGCTCGTCAATCCGCCGCCGCCGCCAGTGTCCACAGTGTGGAATGCGCTTTAGCACCACCGAAACCGCCAGCCTCACAGTGGTCAAGCGAAGTGGTGTTACCCAGCCGTTTAGCCGAGACAAAATCATGAATGGTGTTCGCAAGGCATGCCAGGGGCGCCCAGTTTCAGAATCAGACTTAGCACTGTTGGCACAGACCGTCGAAGAAGAGGTTCGTTCCACCGGCGCCTCTCAACTTGAGGCCAACGACATTGGTTTGGCCATTCTTGAGCCGCTCAGAAAACTAGATGAAGTTGCCTTCATGCGATTCGCCAGCGTTTACCAGGGCTGGGAAACTCTTGAAGATTTTGAGGCTGCAATCAACAAGCTTCGGTCCAGTCACGAACCTAATTGAGGTAAAAAATGAACGACCAGCAGACTTACGCAAACGCCAACGCAAAGGGTCTCGCGATCAATCGGGTCTTCACACAAGAGGGTGTGCATCCGTTTGATCAGGTCAACTGGGAATTTCGTGATGTGGCACAAACTAACTGGCAAACGGGCGAAACCATTTTTGAGCAGGCGGGGGTTGAGTTTCCAGAATTTTGGAGCATCAACGCCAGCACGATTGTCACAACCAAGTACTTTAGAGGCGCCGTTGGTGCCCCCGATCGCGAGTTCAGCCTCAAGCAGCTAATCGGTCGAGTCGTCTCTACCTACACGCAGGCCGGTCGTGATAACGGATACTTTGCAACCGAATTGGACGCGCAGATATTCGATCATGAGCTCTGCTACATGCTCGTGAATCAAATATTTAGCTTCAATTCGCCGGTTTGGTTCAATGTTGGTACCAGTAGCCCACAGCAGGTCTCGGCGTGCTTTATTTTGTCGGTAAACGACTCCATGGATTCCATTTTGAATTGGTACCGAGAAGAGGGCTTGATCTTCAAAGGTGGCTCCGGTGCTGGGCTTAATCTCTCCCGTATTCGATCCTCAAAAGAGTTGCTTCGCAAATCAGGAGGAACTGCATCGGGGCCGGTCTCTTTTATGCGCGGTGCCGATGCCTCGGCAGGAACAATCAAGTCGGGCGGCGCTACCAGACGAGCGGCAAAAATGGTAGTCCTCGATGTTGACCACCCTGACATCGAAGAATTTATCGAGACCAAAGCCCGCGAAGAGGGCAAAATCCGGGTCCTAAGAGATGCCGGCTACAACATGGAGCTTGGCGGCAAGGACATCATTTCGGTCCAGTACCAAAATGCCAACAACTCTGTTCGCGTAAATGCGGAGTTTATGAACGCGGTGGAGAACGGCGGCAAGTTTGATCTGCGCGCCCGAACCACCGGTGAGGTCATCGAAAGCGTTGACGCGCGCGAGTTGTTCGACAAAATTGCAGACGCTGCTTGGCAATGTGCCGATCCCGGAATTCAGTATGACGACATCATCAACGATTGGCATACAACCCCTGAAGCAGGTCGAATTACAGCATCAAACCCATGCTCCGAGTACATGCATCTCGATAACTCCAGCTGTAATTTGGCATCGCTGAACCTGCTCAAATTTCTGCGTCCTGATGGCTCATTTGACAGTGACCTATTCGTAAAGGCCACCGAACTTATCTTTACGGCTATGGACATCTCGATTTGCTTCGCTGACTTTCCAACTGAGGCGATTGGCCAAACGACCAGGGCCTTCAGGCAGTTGGGCATTGGTTATGCAAACCTTGGTGCCCTGCTAATGGCCATTGGTGTGCCATACGATTCGCCAGAGGGGTTCTCATTAGCTGCATCAATCACCTCACTGATGACAGCTACCTCCTATCGCCGTTCGGCAGAATTGGCTGGCGTAGTCGGCCCATATCAGGGTTTCGCAACCAACCGTCAAGGGCATGAACGCATCATGCAAAAGCACCAAGCGGCCAGTCGAAATGTGCTTCCGGTAGGTCACATTGATGCTGAGGTGCTTGAAGTCGCTAATCAGCAATGGTCGTTGAACTGGCAGATTGGCTCTCAGAGTGGTTGGCGCAACGCTCAAGCATCGCTGTTGGCACCTACCGGAACAATTGGTTTCATGATGGATTGCGACACCACCGGAATCGAACCCGATTTCTCGTTGGTGAAGTACAAGAAGCTTTCTACTGGCGGCTCGATGCAAATCGTGAATCAAACTATTCCATTTGCCTTACACCGATTGGGGTACTCACCTGAGGAAGTCGAGGAAATTCTCGGCTACATTTCGCAGCATGGTCATGTTGTCGAGGCGCCTGGCCTCAAGCCAGAGCACTATCCAATTTTTGACACTGCAATTGGCGTGCGTGCGATTGCACCGATGGGCCACGTTCGAATGATGGCGGCCGTCCAGCCCTTCCTTTCCGGTGCCATCTCAAAGACCGTCAACATGCCAGAGTCTGCCACTCGACAGGACATAGCTGATGTGTACTTTCAAGGTTGGAAAATGGGGCTCAAGGCCTTGGCTATCTATCGCGATAACTGCAAGGTAGGGCAACCGCTTTCTGACGCTACAGCCAAACCTGCTTCCAATTCAGCTTTCCGTAGCGGTTCGGAAATGTCTCATCCGGTTCGCAAACGGCTACCAAAGTCTCGGCCCTCATCAACCACCTCATTTACGGTCGGAGGCGCTGAGGGGTACATGACGGCTGGCTCTTATCCAGACGGTGGTCTCGGAGAAGTCTTTTTGAAATTGGGTAAGCAGGGGTCAACCCTGGCTGGCGTCATGGATGCATTCTCGATAGCTGTCTCGATCGGCTTGCAATACGGCGTGCCACTAGAAACGTTTGTTCAAAAGTTCACCAACGTATCGTTTGAGCCAGCCGGGTTGACCGATGACCCGGATATCCGCATGGCAAAGTCTCTGATGGACTACATATTCAGACGCTTAGCTTTGGATTACCTGCCGCAAGAAACCCGCAATTATCTGGGCATTCTTACAGCTAGCGAGAGGACTGCGGCGCTCGATGCCGCCGACTCTCAGGCCGCCGACTCTCAGGTAGCCGATCCGGCAGAAACCGCTGTTGCCGAATCGTCAACCAACGAGTTCACGCCTGACTCGCCTCTGTGCTTCAACTGTGGAATCAGGATGCGCCCGTCGGGCTCATGTCACGTTTGCGAAGGCTGCGGCTCCACCTCTGGTTGCAGTTAGCCCCAGGGGAGTGTCGCATCTAGGGGCAAAGGGTATTCTTGTCGAGTGCTGTATCGCCTAATTTTCAAACTATTTTTTGCCAGACTTGACGCTGAGGCCGCCCATCACATTGGAATGTTTGCCATTCGTGTAGCCGGCGCAATCGGCTTGACTAAGTTGGCAAAGCTCAAACCAACCGGTCGAGGTTCCGTACAGGCTTTCGGTCTACATTTTGATGCGCCGTTTGGTGTTGCTGCAGGTTTCGATAAAAACGCTGTTGCGGTAAAGGCGCTCGGCGAGCTCGGTTTCTCCCACGTTGAAATTGGTACCGTTACGGCTATTGCCCAGGACGGCAACGAGAAGCCTCGACTTTTCCGGCTGATTCCTGACCGTGCACTGATTAATCGCATGGGCTTCAACAATCAAGGAGCCGAGGTTGTCGCTGCTCGCCTCGAAAAACTTCGCCACAAGCACGGCAACAAACTCCCCGTAATCGGCGTGAATATCGGTAAGAGCCGCGTAGTGGAGGTCGAGGCGGCTGAAAACGATTACCGCACCAGTGCCCGCCTTTTGGCACCACACGCAGATTACCTTGCAGTCAACGTCTCTTCACCGAACACTCCAGGACTTCGATCCCTGCAGTCAGTTGAGGCTTTGCAGCCAATTCTTCAAGCGGTATTGGCTGAGGCGGGTGCAACTCCAGTGTTAGTCAAAATCGCGCCAGATTTGGCCGATGAAGACATAGCGGCCGTGGCTGATTTGGCTTTTGATCTTGGCCTTGCCGGCGTTATTGCCACCAACACCACCATTTCGCGCGAAGGTCTTCGCACACCGGCCGCAACGGTTGCAGCTGCTGGAGCCGGCGGTTTGTCAGGCGCACCGCTAAAAGCTCGTTCACTAGAAGTGCTTCGCCTGCTCAGGGCTCGCCTGAATGGCCGGGTGGCCATTATTTCGGTTGGTGGAATCGAGACCGCTGCTGAGGCGCAGGAGCGCCTAGATAATGGTGCAACCCTGGTTCAGGGGTACACCGGTTTTATCTACGAAGGTCCTCTTTGGGCGAGACGCATTAACCGATCGCTGACTCGTTAATAAATTACCTAGCCAACCGATTCGGGCATAAAAAAAGACCACCGCATCGCGGTGGTCTTTTTTACGAACTAGATCTTCTGGCCGCGTTTTACCCGAGGCTTTGGCAGACGCATCGGCCGCATCTGAATTGAACGCATGGCTGCATACCAACGCAGGCCCGGCTCAACCTTGTCAGCGCCGTACTTGGCGGCGAGTTCTTTGGTGGCCTTGCGGCCAAGAATGGTTGCATTGGCGCCAACCAAAATGAACAGGACCCACATGGCAACCAGGGTGGTCAACTGAACCACATAACTGTCGATCGCAGAAACAATAATCACTAAAAACAGGGTTGGCATTACTAACTCGCCAGCGGTGAATCTAGAGTCAATAAAGTCACGGATAAACGCGCGCTGAGGACCACGGTCACGGGCAGGCAGATACTTCTCTTCGCCACGGGCCATTCCTTCACGGGCTCGCAGGCGCTCTTCTCTGAGCTTGGCTTTTGCAGCGGCGCGTGCCTCTGGACTGCGGTCGCCAACTAGAGGTTTTCTGTTCTGGGCTTCTTGCTGTTTCCGCGATGGGGTCGGGCGGCCTTTTGATTCGCTAGCGTTCTTTTGCTCGGTCATTACGTCCTCAATAACTTGCTTGGGCTTATAGATTACTCTCATGACCACCTTGCCGGATTCGAAAATCCTTCTACTAGCTGAGCAGTCCTCGACTTTTATTGATCGACACTTTGAGCAAAGCCTCCAGACCTTGGTCGCGTTGGCCAAAATACCAGGAATCGCTTGGGATGCTTTTGACGCTAGAGAGTTAGACCGCAGCGCCCAAGCCGTAGCAGACGAGTTTTCTGCCCTCAGAATTTTTGATTCGGTCACGATTCGCCGAGGTCAAGTTGGTGACCAAGCTGGGGCGCCGGCCGTCGTAGCCAAGCGTGCAGCTAAGAACGGGCGCCCTCAGGTGTTGCTCTACGCCCACCACGATGTGCAGCCGCCAGGAAAACTTGAGGACTGGAAAACTGAGCCATTCCAACCCACCCGGACCGCCGATCGCATCTTCGGCAGGGGAGTAGCCGATGACAAGGCCGGCATTGTGGCGCACTTGGCTGCTTTGAAGACGCTAATGGAGCTATCCGGAGGTGATTTTGACCTTGGAGTGACGCTGTTTATCGAAGGTGAAGAAGAAGCCGGTTCACCAAGTTTCAGAAACTTTCTTGAGGCCAATCGTGATGATCTAGCCGCCGATGTCATCATTGTGGCTGATTCTGGCAACTGGACCACAGAAATTCCGGCACTCACTACAACACTCCGAGGGCTGGTCTCGATGGTTGTTGAAGTTTCAACACTTGATCACGCCCTGCACTCCGGCATGTACGGGGGAGCAGTACCAGATGCCATGATGGCAACGATTCGATTGCTCGCAAGCCTTCATGATGAAGGCGGAAATGTTGCCGTGCCGGGGCTGGTTACCGCTCAGACCGACCAATTGCCATACACGCAGGAGCAATTGCGCCATGATGCCGGATTGCTGAGTGGAACTCAGACCATCGGATCTGGCAGCATTCTCGAGAGAATCTGGGGCAAGCCGGCGATTACGGTAATTGGCATCGATGGTCAATCAGTGGCTATGTCTTCAAACACACTGCTGCCTAGCGTGAAAGCAAAAATTTCTATGCGAATTGCTCCAGGGCAAGACCCTGAACACGCCTTGGCGCTGCTCAAGAGCCACCTGCTGAATCATGTTCCTTTTGGCGCGAGGCTAAGCTTTGGCGAGGTTGAGTTAGGCAAGCCTTTTGCCATGGATGATTCAGGTTGGTCTGCCACCTTAGCCAAACAGGCCCTCTCTGCAGGCTGGTCGGAACCATCGGTCAACATTGGTATCGGTGGTTCTATCCCGTTTATTGCTGATCTCACCGAGGTCTTTCCGGCGGCGCAGATCTTGGTTACGGGTGTTGAAGACCCGGACTCTAGGGCGCACAGCCCGAACGAATCGGTGCATATTGAAAGCCTCAGAAAGGCCATGGTTTCAGAGGCAATCTTCCTCCTGGTGGGGAATGAACTAACCCTTTAAGTGGTTCTATTTTTCGAGGTAAAAAGTTAGACTTAACTCAGAATTCCAGCAGAAAGAGGCCCTGATGACTCAGACCCTAGAAAACGGTGTAACTCTTACCGAGCAAGCTCAAGAGAAGGTTAGAACCCTTATCTCAGCTGAGGGCCGTGACGACCTTCGTCTGCGCGTTGCCGTTCAGCCTGGTGGTTGCTCTGGTCTGATTTACCAGCTGTACTTCGACGAACAGCTTGCTGAAGATGACGTAGTCAAGGAGTTCAGTGGTGTTGAGGTTGTCGTCGACAAGATGAGCTTGCCATACCTAGACGGCGCCTCGATCGACTTCGAAGACACCATTCAGAAGCAGGGTTTCACCATCGACAACCCGAATGCTGCTGGGTCATGTGCCTGTGGAGACTCGTTCAACTAGTCCAAGGACCAGTGAAAACCAGAAAAGTTTTCCAAAACCCCGATTCGCGACCATGCGAATCGGGGTTTTTCACTTCTAAAAAGCACCTAGCCACGGTGTTTTATGGCTCTCTGGCCTAGATAAAGAGCGTAGGATAGACAACGTAACGATTCGATATTTGAAGGGTCGATTGTGCTAAAAAAGCGTGCAATTAAGTGGGCGGCATTGCCTACTGCAGCATCACTGATGTTGCTCCTAAGTGGCTGTACTCCTCAGGAGTTCCAGCGTGGTTTGCTGCCGGGTGAAACCGGAGTAACAAACCACACCGAGCGCATTGTCGGTCTATGGACCACATCGTGGATTGTCCTTTGGATCGTCGGCGGAATTGCTTGGGCTCTGATGTTCTGGGCGATCATCGTTTACCGTCGTCGCAAGGGCGACACCGGTCTGCCGCAACAGTTGCGCTACAACAACCCAATCGAAACCATGTTCACCGTGGTGCCCTTGGTCATTACCATTGGTTTCTTTGCCTTCACCGCTCGTGACATGGCAGCAATCGGAGAGCCAGTGGCTAACCCAGACGTTGAGATTCAGGTAATCGGAAAACAGTGGAGCTGGGACTTCAACTACGTTGACGGAAACGTTTACGACTCAGGTGTGCAGTCGGACTTTGCTGGCGAAGAGGGCGCAGAGGCCAAGTTGCCTACCCTGTACCTGCCGGTCAACAAGTCAGTCAAAATCGACCTAAACGCACGCGACGTCATTCACTCTTTCTGGGTAATTGACTTCTTGTACAAGAAGGACATGTTCCCAGGCCGCACCAACACCATGTACGTCACTCCTCAGGTTGAAGGCACATACCAGGGCAAGTGTGCCGAGCTTTGTGGCGAGTACCACTCACTCATGTTGTTCAACGTAAAAGTTGTTTCACAGGCTGAGTACGACGCCCACCTTGCCGACCTAGCTGCCGCCGGAAACGTTGGCCAGCTTGACGAAACTTACGACCGCAACCAGAACCTTCCGGGCGACAACCCAGAAATTAGAGGATAAGGACTATGGCTACCGCAACTGCAACTAAGCCGGCCTACGGCGCTGTGAAAAAGACCAAGGGCCAGCTCATGGTTGATTGGATCACCACCACAGACCACAAGAAAATCGGTTACCTATACCTGATTACTTCATTCCTTTACTTCCTAATTGGTGGCGTAATGGCACTCGTCATTCGTGCCCAGCTAGCAGCCCCTGGTCTTGACATTGTTCAGACCAAGGAGCAGTACAACCAGCTATTCACGATGCACGGAACCATCATGCTTTTGATGTTTGCAACGCCTCTGTTTGCAGCATTCGCTAACATCCTGATGCCAGTGCAAATTGGTGCACCAGACGTGGCTTTCCCTCGTCTGAACGCAATCGCATACTGGTTCTATTTCTTTGGCTCATTCGTTGCCGTAGCCGGTTTCTTCACTCCTCAGGGTGCAGCCAGCTTTGGTTGGTTTGCTTACGCCCCGCTGAACAGCACTACCTTCTCACCTGGCATCGGTGGAGACCTTTGGGTCTTTGGTCTTGCACTTAGCGGTTTCGGCACCATCATGGGTGGTGTCAACTTCATCACCACCATCTTGACCATGCGTGCTCCTGGCATGACCATGTTCCGCTTGCCAATTTTCGTTTGGAACACCCTAATTACCTCAATCTTGGCAATCATGTGTTTCCCGCCTCTAGCCGCAGCTCTGTTTGCATTGGGTGCTGACCGCCGTTTTGGCGCGCACATCTTTGACCCAGCTAACGGTGGACCACTGCTTTGGCAGCACCTGTTCTGGTTCTTTGGCCACCCAGAGGTTTACATCTTGGCGCTGCCATTCTTCGGAATCATCTCTGAGATCTTACCGGTCTTTAGCCGCAAGCCAATCTTTGGTTACAAGACTCTGGTTTACGCAACCATTTCTATTGCCGCTCTGTCGATGACCGTATGGGCACACCACATGTACGTAACCGGTGCGGTACTGCTACCGTTCTTCGCGTTCACGACCATGCTGATTGCGGTTCCTACCGGTGTAAAGATTTTCAACTGGATCGGAACGCTCTGGAAGGGTTCTGTAACCTTCGAGACTCCAATGCTTTACGCTCTAGGCTTCTTGACCACCTTTATCTTTGGTGGCTTGACCGGTGTGATCTTGGCTTCTCCAGCCTTGGACTTCCACCTTTCGGACAGCTACTTCGTTGTTGCTCACTTCCACTATGTAGTGTTCGGTACCGTCGTGTTCGCGATGTTCGCTGGAATCTACTTCTGGTACCCAAAGATGACTGGCAAGATGCTAAACGAGCGTCTAGGCAAGATTCAGTTCTGGCTTCTGTTCCTTGGCTTCCACATGACCTTCCTAATTCAGCACTGGTTGGGTGTTATCGGCATGCCACGTCGTTACGCAACCTACTTGCCTGAAGACGGCTTTACATGGATGAACGGTGTTTCAACCGCTGGTTCTGCTCTACTAGCTCTGTCGATCATTCCTTTCCTTTGGAACATCTACATCACAGCTCGTAATGGTGAACGAACCACGTTGAACGACCCATGGGGCTTCGGCCGCTCACTAGAGTGGGCAACAGCTTCACCGTTCCCTCGCCACAACTTCACCTCAATTCCACGCGTGCGCTCAGAGTCTCCAGCGTTTGACTTGAACCACCCTGAGTTTGCAGCTCCTGAGGCCAAATCCTCAGCTGCTAAGCAGAAGTAAGGACCAAACATATGAAGTTCAATGGCAACCTATTCTGGTTCCTAACCGTTTTCTACTTCGTAGACGCTGCGGCTTACGCAGTGTGGTTCTACAACAGCAACAACGGTGGTTTTGAGCCAATCGGTACCGCTGCAATCGCAATGCTCGGCTTCATGTCAGCATTCTTGGCCTTCTACATCAAGAAGACTCACAAGGTGCAGGGGCCGGTTCCAGAGGACCGTCTTGACGCAAACATCGAAGATGGCGACTCAGAGCTTGGCTACTTCGCTCCATGGAGCTGGTGGCCATTCTTCCTAGGCATGTTCGCTGCGTTGGCATTCGCCGCTCTAGCTATCGGCTGGTGGTTGTTCTTCATCGCCTTCCCACTTGCTATTGTCGCGATTATCGGGTTTGTATTCGAGAGAAGCCGCGGCCTAAACGCCCACTAAGTTATTTCGGTGGTTTCCACCAAGAGAAAAGACCCCAACCTTTTGGTTGGGGTCTTTTCTCATAGCTATTCCAGATTGTGATCTGCCCACAGATTTATGGCTCTCTGAATAAACCCTGCAAGTCCTGGTTCATAGGCCTCGTAGGTTGCCTTGAAGGCCGGATCCATTGTGTAGGTTAGGGCCAGCGACTTATAGGCAATTCGGCTCGGCGTCCAGAATTGGGGAACGAACTCATAGTGCTTTCCAATCCAGTGCTGCACCTCAGGCCGATCAATTGCGGCGCCGGCAACCATGAGGTCGGCTATGTTTCGAGCAATGAGGTCGTGCCCTCGCCTGTATTCGTCGTACTGCGCTTGGTTGGTGTGTTGGCTGGCATGGTGGCTAGCGTGACTGGACTGGTTTGATTCAAACATCACCTGATGAGTTTATGTAGCTCCTAAACAGCCGGGCAACTCTGGTTAAACGAAAACCCCCACGAATGATCGTGGGGGAGTCCGTTTACTTGAAGATTTACTTCTTAGCAGCTGTCTTCTTTGCTGCGACTGCCTTCTTAGGCTTCTCCTCAACCGCTGGAGCGTGGTCGTGGTGAGCTGCGTCAAGTTCTCCCTGAGTAACCGGCGCAATGCGGTCCTCGAAGTAGAAGCGTGATAGGCCAGCGCGGATTCGAGCACCTAGGGTGATCTTGCCAGCTGCGTTTGGTCGAGCCAAAGTCGGAGCGTAGTCCTTGAAGTCAACTAGCTTCCACTGCTCGTACTCGTCAAGTGGCTCGTGAACCTCGATGTACTCACCGTGCGGTAGGCGAACAATTCGGCCAGTCTCACGACCATGAAGCACAATCTCGCGGTCCTTGCGCTGCAGTGACAAACAGGTGCGCTTGGTGATGATGTAGGCAATAACCGGGCCAATGATCAAGAGAATCTGCATTGAGGTAAGCACCTGGTTCAGAGACATCTTGAAGTTGGTTGCGATCAAGTCAGTTGCTGCACCAGCCCAAAGAACTGCATAGAAGACCACACCAGCAGCACCGATAGCGGTTCTAGTTGGAGCGTTTCGTGGACGGTCCAGAACGTGGTGTTCACGCTTGTCACCGGTAACCCAAGCCTCAATGAATGGGTATAGAGCAACAACGATCAGGAAGCCGACACCAACAATCATTGGAAGCAAGATGTTCCATGCCCAGGTGTAGCCTCCAACAACGGTCTCAATGCCGGTCGGAGCCAAACGAAGTGCACCGTCTAGCCAGCCAATGTACCAGTCAGGCTGGGTACCAGCAGAAACAGGAGATGGGTCGTAGCCACCGTAGTTCCAGACTGGGTTGATGGTGAAGGTAGCCGAGATCAGCATGATTACACCAAAGACGATGAAGAAGAATCCACCAGCCTTAGCTACGTAAACCGGCATCAGTGGGTAACCAACAACGTTGGTGTCCTTGCGACCAGGGCCTGAGTAGTGGGTGTGCTTGTGAATAACCACCATGAATAGGTGGATCACAATGAAGATCAAAATCAAAGCTGGAACTAGAAGAATGTGCAGACCGTATAGTCGAGCCACAATCTCTTCACCCGGGAACTCGCCACCAAATAGTAGTGATGATGTGTAGGCGCCAATAACTGGCAAGCCCTTAATCATTCCATCGATGATGCGAAGACCGTTACCTGAAAGTAGGTCGTCAGGTAGTGAGTAACCGGTGAAACCACCAGCCATACCCAGCACGAATAGAACAAAGCCAACCACCCAGTTGATTTCACGTGGCTTGCGGAAGGCACCGGTGAAGAATACGCGAAGCATGTGCAGACCGGCTGCTGCTACGAATAGCAAAGCTGACCAGTGGTGTACCTGGCGCATCAATAGGCCACCGCGAACCTCGAACGAGATGTCCAGGGTAGAGGCGTAGGCAATTGACATCTCAGCGCCCTTGAGCGGTCCGTAGGCGCCCTCGTAGATCACTGGAATCATTGACGGCTGGAAGAAGAAGGTTAGGAAGGTTCCTGATAGCAAAAGCACCAGGAAGCTGTACAGGGCAACCTCACCAAGCATGAAAGACCAGTGGTCAGGGAATACCTTACGACCAAAGTCCTTCAGAATGCCGGCTACGCCAACACGCTCGTCAAGGTAGTTTGCGGTTCCCGCTAGGAAGCCGCCCTTTTTCGGTGCTGCAACTGCGTTACTCATTTTTAGCGCTCCCAAAAGCTAGGGCCAACAGGTTCGGTGAAGTCGCTCTGTGCGACCAAATAACCCTCGGCGTCAACGGTAATAGGTAGCTGTGGCAACGGACGTGTTGCTGGTCCGAATACCACCTTGCAGGCATCAGTAACATCGAATGTTGACTGGTGGCAAGGGCAAAGCAGGTGGTGCGTGTGCTGCTCGTAGAGTGCCACTGGGCAACCTACGTGGGTACAAATCTTTGAGTAGGCAACGATGCCGTCGTATGACCAGCTCTTGCGCTCGTCTGACTCTTTTAGCTCTGATGGGTCGAGACGAACCAAAAGAACAGCAGCCTTGGCCTTCTCTTCAAGCTTGTGGTGCTCTAGCTCGGCTAGGCCCTCTGGAATTACTTGGAAAACCGAACCGATGGTGACATCTGATGCCTTGATTGGTAGACCGCTTGGGTCCTTAGCCAAGCGAGTGCCCTTCTTCCACATAGTGTGGCGCAAGGTGTCACCTGGGTTTGGCCCTAGGTCGCCAAAAATCATGATTGCAGGCAGTGGGAACAACGCAAGTGCACCGTAAAGTGATCGACGGATCAGCTTGCGGCGGCTGAAACCTGATTCTGAATCAGCTAGCTTGATTATCTCGACTGCACGAGCACGAACTTCTTCAGAACCACGAGCAATGTGGCGCTCTTCAGAAACTTCGGCGTCAGGCATCAAAGTCTTGGCCCAGTGCACAGCACCGATGCCAATACCTAGAAGACCCAGGGTGATTCCAAGGCCTAGCAGTAGGGTGTTCAGGCGAACGGTTCCCAACTCTTCGCTCAGCGGAAAAGCAAAGTAGGCAAACACGGCAAATGCACTACCAAAGATTGAGACAAAGAAAAGTGCCGCAACCTGTCGAGCAGCGTTCTTCTCGTGCTTGATGCTCTTGTCTGTCATGCGCACACGGTGTGGCTCGAGACCTGGGTCCTGAATGCGGTCCGCAGGCAGAACAGCCAGGCCGGCACCGTATTCGTACTCGGCCTCGTGCTCTCGCGAATCTCCGGAAGAGATGCTCTTGTTGCTCACTTTTTGCTCCCTTGTAGCTCTAAAGTTTTGAAAATTAGTTTGACTTTGCGCCAAGCCAGATGGTGATGGCGATAATCAGACCCAAAATAAATACCCAAGCAAACAGACCCTCAACCACTGGACCAAGGTTCGCTAGTTCATAACCACCTGCAGATGGGTTTTCTTCCACAAACTTTAGATAGGTGATGATGTCTTTCTTGTCTTCTGGAGTCAGGTTGGCATCGTTGAAAACTGGCATGTTCTGTGGACCAGTGATCATGGCTTCGTAGATGTGGCGTGATTCAACACCCTTTAGTGAAGGAGCAAACTTACCTTCGGTTAGAGCTCCACCCGCTCCAACAGCGTTGTGGCACATTGCACAGTTAATGCGGAATAGCTCGCCACCGCGGGTGGCATCTCCATCTGCAGCAATCGCCTCGTCAGATGGAATAGCTGGTCCAGGAGCTAGAGAAGCCACGTATGCCGACATAGCATCGATCTGCTCCTGAGTGAACTGAACCTTTTTCTTTTCAAGCTGAGGGCCAGAGGCCTGGCCAGGCATACGGCCGGTTGAAACCTGGAAATCAACAGATGCTGCACCAACACCAATCAAGCTTGGGGCTGCTGCTGAGCCTTCAGCGTTGGTTCCGTGACAGCTCGCACAGTTAGCTAGGAAGAGCTTGCGACCTTCCTCGATCTGAGCTGCACTGGCTGCTGCAGAAACTGGCTTGACCTGGTCAACAGCTGCGGTTGCAGCTGCGTAGCCCCCACCGGTAAGGGCTAGGCCGGCAGCCATGACTAGTACTGCTGCAAATGGGCTACGTCGAGAGCCCTTGTTCTTCATGAAAGCCATTTATGTAGTCCCTCTTTACTTCAAAACGTAAACGATTAGGAAAAGGCCGATCCACACTACGTCAACGAAGTGCCAGTAGTAAGAAACCACAATTGCGCTAGTTGCCTCGTAGTGGCCGTACTTCTTGGCAGCAAAGGTGCGGCCGATGATTAGAAGGAACGCAACCAGACCACCGGTTACGTGCAGGGCGTGGAAACCGGTAGTGATGTAGAAGGCACTGCCGTATGAGTTTGAGTTGAGAGCAACACCCTCAGATATAAGCGTTGCGTACTCCCACACCTGGCCGGCAACGAAGATGGCGCCCAGGAAATAGCTGAGCATGAACCACTCGGCCACACCCCACTTGGCAGGCGACCAACCGGTGGCACGTGGCTGAAGACGCTCAGCGGCGAAAACACCGAACTGTGCGGTGAAAGATGAGGCCACCAAGATGATGGTGTTGATCAGTGCGAACGGCACGTTCAAAATTGCAGTGTCGTGGGACCAAATCTCAGGGGAGTTGGCGCGAAGGCTGAAGTAGATCGCGAATAGGCCAGCAAAGAACATCACCTCGCTTCCAAGCCAAACAATGGTTCCAACCGAGGTTGAACTTGGGCGATTAATGACAGGTGCGCTTAAGGTCGTCATGTCTCAAGTCTAACCCTGAGAAGTGCCTGAAATCGGCATTTTTTGGGCACTATGTCGAGTTTTTCGGCAATAAACTTTCGGTTATGACCTCAGCATTGTCCTGGCCACAAATTCTTACCAAATTGATCGCTCGCACTGACTTGACCCGTGCTGAAGCAAGTTGGGTTATGGGGGAGTTCCTAGGGGGCGACACCCCTGAGGTAATCATGGCTGGGTTTATGACCGCCATGCGTGCCAAGGGTGAAACCGTAGCCGAACTTTCCGGTCTAGTTGACGCCATGTTGGCCAATTCGGTGAAGTTGGAAACCGGTTCCAACGCACTTGACATCGTTGGTACTGGGGGAGACCTAGTTGGAACGGTGAATGTATCGAGCATGGCTTCGGTTGTGACCGCAAGTGCTGGAATCCCAGTTCTGAAGCACGGCTCAAGATCGGCCTCAGGTAAAACTGGCTCGTCAGAGATGCTTGAAGCTCTAGGAATTCGTTTGGATTTGACCCCGCAGGCGGTAGCCCAAGTGTTTGACAAGACCGGAATCACTTTCTTCTTTGCCCCAGTTTTTCACCCAGCGATGCGATTTGTGGGTCCTGTCCGTAAGCAACTTGGAGTGCCAACCACCTTCAACTTTTTGGGCCCATTGGCAAACCCGGTCCAGCCAATTGCCACCTCATTGGGTGTTTCCAATGCCCAAATGGCACCGTTATTGGCTAGTGAACTCGCGGCTCGAGGCCGCTCTGGACTGGTTTTCCGCGGAAACGATGGGTTAGATGAGCTCACAACTGTCACCGACAGCAAAATCTGGCAGGTTTCTGGGGGAGAGGTTCGCGAATTTGGCTTTGATCCACGAAAACTTGGCGTTCAATTGCGTCAGATTGAAGAGCTAATCGGTGGTGATGCCGTTGAAAACGCGGCAGTTGCCACTAATTTGTTTGCCGGAAAAACCACAGGAAACCTGGGTGCGGTAAAAGACATCGTCTTGCTAAACGCAGCGGGTGGAGTTGTGTCCTACGAGCTGGCCAAGGACGCGTCCAAAGCTGATGTGGATTTGGAGCTCAGATTTGCAGATGCGCTTCAAAAAGTGACTAGCGCGCTGGAATCAGGTGCAACCGCCACGAAATTAGCTGAGTGGGTATCTGCCAGCACTGAAATGGGAGCGTAGAGCGCTCAAGAAATAGAACTGTGGCTGGGGTAGTCGCTGATAAAAACTACTTGACATAATGTACATTATCGGCGATTAGTGATGATTTGAGAAGTGGTCTTTCAAGTAGTCCGATAGCCCGTGCGGTCCGATTTGCTCTGTGCTTGAAATTAGCTCTGCGATGCTCCACCAGCGGTATTCCAAAACATCTCGCTGTTCGTCTTTGGTCCAGCCTGATGTGTCTAGTTCGAAATGCTCAACTCGGAGTTTGAAGAAATAATCCACGTAGGTATGAAAGTTTCCATCTGACCAGTCCCAGCGACCAGAGGTTTGCCAAATCTGTTCTCCAAGACTGTACGAATCTACTCGAAGCCCGGTTTCTTCAAAAAGCTCGCGGACGGCAGCCTCCATCGGTGTCTCACCCACGTCAATTCCACCGCCGGGTGTGATCCATCGAGGCGGTAATCCAACCTCAGGGTCAAAATGGGTTAGTAGCAGAAATACTTGCCCAGCGTCATTGTGTAAAATCACTCGGGCAGTTTCGCGATGTTGTCCTGGTCTCATGTGGTTATTCTTGCCGACTTTTGCAATATGCTCGCTGTATGGCAGGCACAGAATCCCACTCAGGCGTTTTGGTTTTGGCACACCGTGGCTTGTCAGAAACCCGCGGTCTGCTTGAAAACAGCATCGCG
Source organism: Actinomycetota bacterium (assembly GCA_041191645.1). Classification (GTDB taxonomy): domain Bacteria; phylum Actinomycetota; class Actinomycetes; order Actinomycetales; family Microbacteriaceae; genus Rhodoluna. The sequence goes on from JBEEOK010000066.1 coordinate 29,070, forward strand.
GCTTTTTCTCTGGCGCTAGAAACGGGCGCCAATGTGCTTGAAACCGATGTTCAGGTCACCCGAGATGGCGTGCCGGTCTTGTTTCATGATGCCAGCCTGAAACGCATCGCTGGAGTGGATCGTCGAGTCAGTCAACTTACCTGGGCAGAGATTCAACTTCTGCTCGAAGGTCAAATATGTAGCCTCGAGCAGGCGCTCACAGCACTACCTAAAGCATTCTTCAATCTGGACATTAAGACTCGAGCTGCCGCAGTGCCGAGTGCGGCGGTTATAAACCGGTTGAAGGTGCAAGATCGGGTTCGAGTCACCTCATTCAGCGAAACCAGGCGTCGCAGGGCCGTCAGGTCAATCGATGGTCGGGTGGCCAGCTCTGCCAGCGCTTTTCTATTGCTGTTGGTTTACTTGTCGGCCCAGATTGGTTGGTTGAAGGGAATCTCGCTGGTTACCAGGCAAATCGATTCGCTTCAGATTCCTCGTAGACAGGGTCGCTTAAGGTTTGATACTCCCCGATTCATCGAATCAGCCAAGCTTGCTGGTCTTGAGGTTCACTACTGGACCATCAACTCCCCTGCGGAAATGCGGGAGCTTATTGGCCTTGGCGCTGATGGTCTGGTCACCGATAGGTGTGATTTGGCTGTGAATATCGCCAAAAACAGGCTGTGAGTTTGCTGTTACGTCACTAACTTTGGGATGATTGACTGTTCCCGCCGAGTTAATCCTCGACGAAAGGCCCACAAGGCCGCAATTATTTGGAGGATAAATGGCACAGCAGACCATGCGCGGAATGCGCCTAGGCACTCAGAGCCTCGAAAGCGAACGCGGAGTTAATTACTCAGCTCGTTCAAACCACTCATACCAGTGTGTAAATAACCACGTTTCCGAGATGGTTTTCTCTGCAGATGCAGAAATTCCACAGACTTGGCAGTGCAAGCAGTGCCCTGAGCAGGCCACCCTGCTAGAAGACGGCAAAATGATTGTTCTTGACGCCTCAGATGACAAGACTCCACGCTCACACTGGGAAATGCTGCTTGAGCGCCGCACTCGTGAAGAGCTCGAAGAAATTCTTCAGGAGCGTCTCGACTACATTCGTGCCCGCCGTGCCGGTGGTCAAGCGGACCTGTAAAAACCCCATTTGGTGACCAGCCATAGTGCCTCGAGCACTATGGCTGTTGTCATTTTTGAAGCACCAAGGGTTCGCTCGACAAAAGTAATTGGCACCTCAACCACTACTCCCCCTGCCTTTGCAGTTCTGAGCGCCATCTCAACTTGAAATGCGTAACCTCGTGCTGCAACACCCTGCAAATCCAAGCTTTTTAGAAACTGCACGTTGAACGCTCTGAAACCGGCCGTCATGTCTTTGATGCCGGTGCGCAGCATTAGGTTGGCATACAGGTTGCCGATCCTCGAGATAGCCTTTCTGTAGGCCGGCCAGTTGACCACTGCTCCCCCAGAAACCCAGCGAGAACCAATCACAAGATCGGCTTGGCTGGCTTTTTCTAGAAGTCTCGGCAAATCGATGGCTCGGTGGGAGCCATCTGCGTCCATCTCAACGACTGTTTGGTAATCCCGTTCAAAGGCCCAAGCAAAGCCGGCAAGATATGCAGCTCCAAGCCCACCCTTTTCTTCCCGGTGCAAAACAAAGATTTGAGGATCTTTGGTGGCCAACCTGTCAGCGAGATGGCCGGTACCGTCGGGGCTATTATCGTCAACAATCAACAGGTCTACATCGGGGCAGAACTCTCTAAGTTCAGAGGCAGCGTTGGCAAGACTCTCAATCTCATTAAAAGTAGGCATGATCACGAGAGTCTTCATGCTTGCTCCTTTTGATTTTGATTGCCCAAACGCCTGCGATAAGCATAGGCAACAGCAATCGCTGCCAAGATCGCGGCGGCAGCATTAACCAATAAATCAACGATTCCGCCCATAAGAACTCCCGGTGTCATCGATGTTCGTAGCGGCACCTCAGTAACCATGGCCCCTGCGGTAAATGTCTCCAACTGGTCTAATGTGGTGCCATCAGGGCCATAAACGGCAGAAACCCCAACAGTAGAAACGTTAACCACCGCGCGACCAGTTTCAATAGCGCGCAACTTTGCTAATGCCGCCTGTTGAAAGGTCTCGTCGCTCCGGCCAAAGTCGGCATTATTGGATTGAGAGAAAATAACCCGAGCGCCTTGGTTTGCAAGATTTCTACCAATGTCGTCCACGGCAATCTCGAAACAAATCAAGGTTCCAACTTTTCCCTTGGCCAGTTCGTAGATGCCATCGCGCTCACCGAACGCGTAACCGCGTGAAATCAGGCCTATCAGGTCTGGAGCCAGCTGATACCAAAAGTCTCGATCCGGAACATACTCGGCAAAAGGGACTGGCCTTTGCTTGTCATAGAAATCGGTTGGCCCGACACCAGGTTCCCAAAGAATCGAACTGTTATAGAGGTTGTCGCCACGTGCAGTGATAGCGCCAAAGATGAGGGGCACTTGGAGATCCTCTTCAACTAAGCGACCAATCTTTTGGCTGGCGGAAACATCGCTAAACGGGCTGAGATCAGAAGCGTTTTCAGGCCAAACCACCACGTCCAATTCAGGGGCCTGCGGGTCGGTTTTGAGTAGTTCTGTGGCCTCAAGGTGGTTCTCGAGAATAGTTCCACGCTCGGTGTTCGAAAACAAACCAGCATTAGCGTTTCCCTGCACGCTTCCCACGACGAGAGTTCCATTCTCAGGTTCTTTGGGCAGGGTAATGGCCGCAGGGATGGCAAAAACCAAAACGCTGGCCATCAGCGGTGTGATCCAGTTGTTCTTTTCAGAGCTGCCCTGAAATTTGGTGGCCACAAATATTGCTATTGCTGCCGACACCAAAGCAATCACGAAGGTCAACCAGCCCAAGCCACCAAGGTAGACCCACTTGGACAGAACTGAATCAGCTTGGGTTTGCGCCAGCCTGCTCCAAGGAAATCCGCCATAAGGCAAAGAGATAGCAACCCATTCGCGCGCAGTCCAGATCAGGGCCAGGGCCACGGCAATCGCGGCGGGTTTCAGGCTTCGGTTCTTGAGGCTTGCCTCTAGCATGCGCCAAACCAAGGCTAAAAAGGCCATGCCCACAGCAAAGATGGCTGCTTCCAGAACTGATAGTGCAAGCCAAGGAATCGGGCCGAGGTAAAGGCTGAGCCACTCAATCTGGCTTAGGTAGTAGGCCAGGCCACCCAGAAACCCTATTGCGCTGGCCGGCAAAAACTTGAGGTTGTGTACCGACAAAATGAGAAGGATTACTGAACCAAAAATTAGCGGCCAGATTCCCTCTCGGGGCATCGCCAAGCTAGATAGAACGCCGCCAGAAATCGCAGCCAAAACCCGCCAAATGATTGGCAATCGTAGAAATACCAGTCTGTGTTTCATAGTTAGCCGTAGTAAGAGTAGGCGACGATTCCACGTTTGACCTGATCTACGGCCAACTTTGCGGTTTTGGCCAGAGACTCGTCAGCCGTCTGGGCAATCTGGTCGAGAAGATCGATAATCTGTTTGGTCCAACGAATAAAATCACCGGCCAATAGATCTGCACTATCCAGAACAGTGTCAAGACGCGCCCCACTAGCCCATCGATGGATTGGCAACGCCAAACTTAGGTCGATAGGAGGTGTCTGGCGCAATTTGTGGTGGCGAGCCAACTCTTCTAACTCGTGCCAGATGTCTTGCGTGGTTTCAATCACCTGCCCAAAATTACCCTTAGGAATTCGAGGCTCCCACTCTTCGTCACGTCTGGCCTCATAGACCAGTGAGGCAGCCACAGCGGCCAAACTTGGCGCATCAAGATTCTTCCAAATACCCTCACGAAGGCACTCAGAGATGAGCAAGTCGCGCTCACCGTAAATGCGGGCCAATGTCTTGCCAGCTTCCAAAACCTCGTAGTCGCCATCAACGCCCGGGGTGATGTAGTTCAAGTCACTTAGCATTCCGCAAATCTTGTCGAACGTCTTAGCCACCTGATTTGTTCTGCCCTCAATTTGAGCCAAAATGCTCTCGAGTTCGCGTTGCAATTTAAACCAGCGTTCACCCCATCGGGCATGCGCTTCGCGGTCTGGGCACGAATGGCAGGCGTGAGATCGCATGTCGCGCTTTAGCTGGTTTAGGCGCTGCTCTTGCAAATGGCGGCCTTTGCTTTGGCGAATGTCCTTGCCGCGGTCAGCGCGTACTCGACTTGCCGCAAGTGCCCGCTCTAGATCGCTAATCTCTCGGCGCATTGTCGCGTATTCAACAAAGTCGCCCTTGTGGCACTCCATGGCCTTGGCATAGCCATCGAGTGAAACCTGTTTTTCACGTATTCCGCGGGCCAAACCGACTACCGAACGGTCTGCCTGGAATTGTGCAAATGAGGTTTCTAGAACTTCTCGCGCACGCTCCCGGCCAAATGCCTCGATGAGGTTTACTGCCATGTTGTAGGTGGGTCTAAACGGGCTGACCAAAGGGTACGTGCGTTTACTAGCAAGACCAGCCACGTTGTTCGGATCCATGTTCGCACTCCACTGGATTACCGAATGGCCCTGGGTGTCAATGCCTCTGCGACCAGCGCGACCGGTCAACTGGGTGTACTCCCCTGGGGTAATTTGAACTCGACCCTCGCCATTGAACTTATCGAGGCGTTCCAAAACCACAGTTCTGGCCGGCATGTTGATGCCTAGGGCAAGCGTCTCAGTGGCAAAAACCACCTTCACTAACTTGCGCAGGAATAGCTCCTCGACTACCTCTTTAAAGGCTGGAAGCATTCCGGCGTGATGGGCTGCTACACCTCGTTCAAGGCCACTCAACCATTCAAAATAGCCAAGGGTCGACAGGTCTTCATCGGCAATGTTGTAGCACTTTTCTTCAACTACCCGGCGAATCTCTTGCTTTTCTTCTGTAGTGGTTAGCCGAATTGAACTGCTCTGGCACGCCTTGACCGCGGCTTCACAGCCCACGCGTGAAAAAATGAAAAAAATTGCCGGCAGAAGGTCTGCCTCATCGAGAATATCCACTATTTCTGGCTTAGAGATTCGCGGAATTCGAGCTTGCTGTGCCCTAGCCTCGTGATACGAAACCTTCTTTCCCCGCTGAGGCCGGTTAAGTGGCTGACGCATTTTCGAGGCATGCATTTGGGCAAGTTCAGGGTTTACCCGAACATCTTTATCATCGTCATCAAAGAGCTCGATAAGCTCGTCACCGAACAGCACGTGCTGGTTTAGGGGCACCGGTCTAATCTCAGAAACGATGATTTCGGTGTCGCCGCGAACTTCATCAAGCCAAGCTCCAAATTCCTCGGCGTTGGAAACGGTAGCGCTTAGCGAAACAATCTTCACGTCTTTCGGTAGGTGCAGAATTACTTCTTCCCAAACCGCACCTCTAAACCGGTCGGCAAGATAGTGAACCTCATCCATGACTACGAACCCAAGACTGATTAGCGAATTGGAGTTCGCATAAATCATGTTTCTCAGTACTTCCGTGGTCATAACCACAATCTGAGCGTCTGAATTTTGATTCGTGTCACCCGTTAGCAGACCGACTCGATCAGTGCCGTAGCGCTTTACTAGCTCCGCATACTTTTGATTACTGAGAGCCTTGATCGGTGTTGTGTAGAACACTTTGAGGTTTTTCTCGATGGCAAGGTGAATGGCAAACTCGCCAACAATAGTTTTTCCGGCACCGGTTGGAGCGGCGACCAGCACGCCCTTACCTGAGGCCAGGGCCAGGCAGGATTTCTCTTGAAATTCATCGAGCGGAAAATCAAGCAGTCTCAGAAAGCTCTCAAGCGAAGGAGCCTTGCTTTTCTTTTTGGCCAGAGCGAATCTCTCTGCAGCGCTTAGCTCATGCTGGGTCAAATGGTTTCCGTCAATTCTTCAGAATATTTTTGGGCCCGTTTCGCGCGCCGTTTGTCGTTTACCGCGGTTACGGCAGCAGCCAAGAAATAAAGGGCAATTAGCGGAATCATCACCAAGAACATTGACATTGGATCGGCGGTTGGGGTAGCAAGCGCCGCAATCAGAGCAATCACAAAAACAGCTAGGCGCCATGAATTCAAAATGTTTTTAGTGGTGAGCAAACTTGCAAAGTTGAGCAGCACCAGAACCACGGGCAAGACAAAAGCGAGACCGAAAACCAGCAGGATTCGAATCGTGAAAAGAATGTATTCGTTGGCATTGATTACGTTGGCGGCGCCTGTTGGCGTGAAACCGATCAGGGTGGCCACAAAACTTGGTAACGAGGACCAGGCCAACCAACAACCCACTGCAAAGAGCGGAATTGCGCTGAAAAGAAAGCCCAACGTGTATCGACGTTCTTTTTGCTTGAGTCCTGGCGTGATGAATGCCCACAAGTTGTAGAGCCAAATTGGGCTGGTCATCAAGATGCCAAGAAAGATTGAAACCTGCAGTTGAAGGTCAAATGCTCCGGCTACCGTGCCGATGTTCAAAGTGGCATTAACACCACGGTCTTTGGCCAAATCGACAATAGGTTTTTGCAGGATTTGGAACACTGGCTCAAAAATTAACCAGCCAACTACTGTGCCGACGAGAATGAAGGCGGCTGACCAAAATAGCCTTTTTCGCAGTTCCTTTAGGTGACCGCCGAGATTCATTTTCCTCTCGGGGTTGCGTTTCTTTGCCACGGCTATCGAATGCGGTGGCTACTTGGCTTCAGGCTTGTTGCCCTCTTCGGTAGCTCCTGAAGAACCATTTGAAGAGGAACTGTCGTCGCTCTTGATTTCCTTTTTGAAAATGCGAAGCGACTGAGCCAAGCTCTTGGCCAATCCCGGAAGTTTAGGCCCACCCCAGAGCAACATGACAATAACGAGGATGATGATCCATTCCCAGCCTTGTAGGCGCATCAGTGGAACCTGCTTTCATCGGGGTTGAAGTTCTTTAGCGACCCTATAAGCCTACGCTGTCTGGCTTGCTGTTTCTTGGCTTTCGCACGAAGCGTGGCCTCGCGCTGAGCCAGCAAAACTTCTGGATCCTCGAGCAAACTGTCCCTGGGGCCCTCGTATTCGCTCGGGGTGTTCAATGCTTGTATTAGCGGTTCGGTCCGCTGAGTCAACCTATCGAGTTGGTGCATCACCTCAAGAAACCGGTTGAATAGAGATTTGCCGATGATAGCTAGCACCACCAGTGCTGCGATCGCTAAACCCAACCAGATCCAAAACCAAGCCCAGAACCCCACGCTAACCCTCGTTTTCGATAGTGATTGGCTCATTACTGCCGATAGCTTTCAAGGCATATTCGCGAACAAAATATCTAGCCTGAGCAGGTTCGATGACCTTGGCTGCTCCCCCATAGCGAGCGACCAGGCGTCCAATGTTTGGCAGATGCCCGATGCTAATGGTTGCTCGAATTCTAGATTTGGAAACCTCGGTTGGCTCAGTTATCTGCTGAAACTCAGAAATTAGGCCGTAGGCTTCGGGCTCTACCTCCACGACAACCTGGGTGTCGGTGTTGCCGGCAACGTACACCGAATCCTCGATCTCGCCAACTGATTTAGCCTGGTCCGAAAGGTCAGCGTCTAAGACCTGAATTGAACGCATTCGATCTAGTCGGAAGTTTCGAACCTCTTCATTGATTGGACAGTAACCGCGGAGATAGGTTCCATCGAGTCTTGGATCGAGTCGCAGTGGTTCGATAATTCGATTTGTGCGCTCACCCTTTTGATTGAAGTATTCGCATGAAATCTGCTTGCCTGAGATGATGGCCGAGCGCAGGACCATTACGCCTTCTTCAGCCGTGCCTGGCTTGACCTCAAGCTTGGCCCCTGCGCTGCGAACCTGCCCAGAGCCGAGCAATTCAATCAGGTAGGCAAGGTCTGGATCATTGGAGAACTCCGGCATGTTTGTCAGGTAATTCAACCCAGCCGCAATTGCAGATGTTTGCCTAGTAGAAAGTTGCGGAACGCCGTCTAGCACTAGGTTGTCCACCAATGTCAAGATTCCCTGCTCCTCAAGAGCATCGACATCGATGAAAAAGAACCACTCTTCAAATCCATTGATGTCAGCCCTGGCTTCGTTAATGGAGGTTACGGCTCTACGAATGTACTCAGGAGTTAGCTCAAAGTGCGCGGCAGCCTCAGCTAGGTCTACAGGACCTCTGGATTGTAAATAACCAACCAGTGACAGCAAAAAATTGAGGCGATCTTCGCTGTTGAAACTGTTCAATTTAGGCATGATCTGCCACCACCCTGGCAAAACCTGCCTTGATCGCATCATCGAGCTCTCTGGGTCTAACCACAGAGACATCGAGAGCGAAGTTTCTAAGCTCCTCGGCAAGCAGATGTAGATCTAGGTACTGCAACTGAAGGATTCCTCCAGGTGCTGAGGTCTCATCTAGGTGAAAGTGAAACCATGCCTGACTATCTTGCTTGACTGCAATTTCAGCGATGTTGCCGGCAACGAAAGCATCGAGGTCTGCGTTAGCTGCTGCTACCAATTCGGAATCAGGAGCCTCAAAAGTAGCAACCTGGTCGTCGACCTTAATTGTTTTCACTTTCGAGACGATTCGTTTGAGAAGAAAATTCCTCGCTTCACCAACTTGCAGGTCAAAGCATTGCAGCAGCCATTGGCCATCGATGTTTCTTAGCGCCCATGGTTGAACGTGACGTTCACTCAGTGTTCCGTCGGGCTTGCGATAAGTGAAAGCTACCTCGGTTTGTTCATCAATCGCCAAATTGAGTGGGCTAAAACTAGGTTCGTGAGTCTGAATTCTTGGGGCAAACCCGATCAGGTCCTCTGCTGATGGCGCAATTCCAAGAGCACGAAGCCTGACTAGTGCCTGACTAGCTTCAGACTTTATCGATGCCTTTGCCCAGACCTGGGCTGCCAGACTAAGCAACTGCAACTGTTTTGGGGTTAGCTCAACCTTCTGGGGCCAAACAAAACTGTCATTTGAAATTACGTAGCGAATGTCGTCGCTATCGGCAAGTTGGTCCGCAATCTCAATCTTGATTCCACTCGCTCGAAGGTCCGCCTTATCGCGCTCGAACATTCGGTTGAGAGATTCATCATCATTACCCTTGGGTGCTTCAGCATAGGTGCTGATGGCTCGAAAGAGTTCTGCCTTAGTCAGCCCCCGTTCGGCAAAAATTAGCGCACAGGTGAGCTGCAACAAACGTTCGGATTTGTCGGTCTTTTTAGGCCGCCAGGCCTCTGAAACGCTAGCCACTACGCCCCCGAAGAGTTCTAATTGCCTGGGGTGCTGGTTGCAAGAATGTCGATTACGAAAATCAGCGTCGAGTCAGCTGGAATACTGCCGGTCGCGGTGGAACCATAGCCGTCTTCAGGCGGAATAATTGCGATCACCTGGGAACCAACGGTCTGCCCAACCAATGCTTTGATGAATCCCGGAATGAGCTGGCCTTCAGCAAGTTCGAATTGGGTTGGTGTTCCAGAGTCCCAAGTTGACTCAAATTTGTCGCCACCCCAAAGGAATCCGCTGTAGTGCACGGTAATTTCATCGTTCAACTTGACGGTCTCACCAACGCCTTTCAGCAGGGTTGAAACCTTGAAATCTGCCGGTGCATCGCCGGTAGGCATAGTGATTCCTGGAACACCCTTGGCTGACCTAACTACTGCTGGGAAGCCGGCTTCTGCTGGCTGTTCAGCACCGGTTGCGTATGGCAAAGTCACTGCCAGAACGTCGAGCACGTAAACCAAAGAATCAGTCGCGCTGATGCCTAGGTCTGCTGCCCCCTCACCCTGGTGTGCAAATTTAGCGGGGAACAGTACGGCTACGCGTGAACCTGCACGAACGCCTGAGAGTGCGTGGCAGAAGTCCGGGTATTGACCACTTGCGATGATCTGAGTAATTGAGTCAGTACCGTCAAACTTGGTCGATTGGAAAGCCTCACCAGTGCCGCCATTCAGTGCGACAAACTCGAGTTTCAGGCTCTCATCACCGGTGAATTTGGGTCCAGCACCTTCAGTAATTACCTTGGTCTCAATTTTGTCTGAGGTTAATGGAGTTGGAAAATCAACCTGAGGAACCTCGCCATCGGCGCCAGTGACCCTAATTTGTTCGGCATTATCGCCTGTAGCAAAGGTTTCGCAGGTTTGCTTGACCCCGGCAAAAAGCTCATCTGCCGGGTTTGTCGAAGAGCAACCCGCCAGGGTTAGTGAAAGTGAGGCTGCAGCAGCAACAGCAATTATTTTGCGCAAAATTAAGTCTTTCCAGTCGGATGTGAATAGTTTACTCAGCGGTGCTGGGAATTTACTGCTGGCTCTTGGCTTCGGCGGAAGCGGTGGCGCTTCGAATTGTTTTACGCAATTTTTTGTCTGAAACTTTGCGCTCCCCCATGTGATCTGGGTTCCAAACAGAAAGGTCTTCGTCGCTGAATTCTGGCTTGGCCTTGGTGGTCTTGAAATCTGGCAAAACAGCTCCGGGTGCAAGTCTTCTGGCAGTGACCAAGAAACCGGTGTGGCCAATCATGCGGTGCTCTGGGCGCACGGCCAACCCCTGAAGGTGCCATCCTCGAACCATAGACTCCCATGCTTCAGGCTCTGCGAAAAGCTGGCTCTTACGCAGAGCTTCTGTGAATCGTGAAAGCTGGGTGACCGTGGCAACGTAGCCAATGATCATTCCGCCAGGAACCAACGCATCGGCACATTCCTGGACACATTCCCAAGGTGCCAGCATGTCCAAGATGATGCGGTCAATCGAACCCGGTTGAGTTTTCTTCGGCAGCTCATCCTGCAAGTCGCCCAGGTGGATATTCCAGTTATCTGGAACCAGGCCAAGATTCGTGGCTACGTTCGCTTTAGCGATTTCGGCAAATTCCGAGCGGCGCTCAAAGGAATCTAGGGTTCCGTGATCTCCGATGGCGCGCAGCAGGTACATGCTGAGACCGCCAGAGCCAACACCTGCCTCGACCACACGGGCACCTGGGTAAATGTCACCCATGACAACAATCTGGCCTGAATCCTTTGGGTAAATGATGTTGGCACCGCGAGGCATAGACAAAACGAAGTCGCTCAACAGTGGACGGAAAGCTAGGTACTCAACCCCGGTTTGATTGGCAATGATGGAGCCCTCTGGTTGACCGATGATGTCATCGTGCATGAGATCACCTCGGTGAGTTCCGTAGCGTGCGCCGGCCACCAGAGTAATGGTGTTTAGGCGACCCTTTGGGCCAGTTAACTGCACGCGGTCGCCCGCTCTAAATGGGCCGGTCGGCAGGCCAGCATCGCTCAGTTTGCTCATGATTTTCCTATCTGAAAAGTTCTTGCAGGTCGTTGATCGTGACACCAACTAGGGTTGGCCAGATGATTCGACCTGGAATCTGTGGAATTTCCACAAAGTTTGGAATTCCAATTGCCTTGGTACCGGCAGCTTCGGCACTACGTAAACCGGTGTTTGAGTCTTCGAATGCAACGCAATCCGCTGGGTTCACACCCAGCAGTTCGCAAGCTTTTAGATAAGGCTCTGGAAAAGGCTTGCCCAGTTTGACATCGTCTCCACCGACAACCACATCAAAGGCATCGAAAGGAATCTGATTAACCACTTCTTGAGCCATGTGGTGCAAAGACATAGTCACCAGGGCCGTTTTGATTCCTGACTCTTTTAGAAGCTTCAAAAGTTCTTTTGCGCCCGGACGCCATGGAACTTCATCGGCCAATTGTTCACGCACACCCTCGGTGAGTTTTGCGATTATTTCGTGAGGGTGCAGATCGCTGTTTAGCTTGTTTTTGATAATTTTTGAAGATTCAAAAAGGCTTAGGCCAATTAGGTCAAAGCCATCCTTCTCAGTCCACTCGGAGGAGTGAGCCTCGGCCAAGGACCGTTCGCTTTTCATCCAGTAATGTTCTGAGTCGATGAGGGTTCCATCCATGTCCCACAGAACGGCGGCAGGGGGCTGGTTTCTCAACATAATTCTTCAATTTTACCCGGCTTAGGTTGGCTTAGAGTTTTACTTGATACATCCAAAGGTTCAGGGGAACAAATTGACGAATCGCATATTTGCCGGCCGCACACTCATCGTGGCTTTTGAAGGCTGGAATGATGCTGGAGAATCGGCAAGCAATGCCGCCAAATTTCTAGCAAAGCAATTGAACTGCGATGTTGTGGGCGCGATTGACCCTGAAGATTATTATGACTTCATCTTTACCCGGCCAACAGTGGCTTATGACGAGAATGGGCAACGCCAGATTTCTTGGCCAAGCACTGAAATGTGCGCCCCAGGCATTGAGGTAGTTGCTGAAACTCCCGAGTTTGGGAGGGTACACATTTTGCTTGGTACTGAGCCCTCACGCCGTTGGCAAACCTTCACGGCAGAAATCATGGAAATGGTTGAAGACCGCGAGATCGATGCCGTTATTTTTCTGGGCGCAATGCTGGCCGATGTTCCGCACTCTAGGCCTATTGGTATAACTGCCACGAGTCAGAATGAGGCGGCCCGTGCGGCATTTGCTCTAGAGCGCAGCCACTATGAAGGGCCAGTCGGTATTTTGAGTGTGCTTGGTGTAGCCCTCGAGAAGGCTGGTATTCCATCGATTGCGCTATGGGCATCGGTGCCTCACTACGTTCACAACACACCGGCACCAAAGGCAACCTTGGCCCTGCTTACCGAAGTTGAGAAGTACCTAGGAATTCAGTTTGATCACGGTCAATTGGCACAGGAAGCTTTTGATTGGGAGCGCGGTATCGATGAAGCTGCTGAAGCCGATGAAGACATGGCCGGCTACATTGCTCAACTGGAGAAGACCCGCGACGAGGTTGAATCTCCAGCGGCATCTGGCGATGCATTAGCCATTGAATTTGAAAAATTCCTGCGGGAATCAGAAAAGAAGCCGGGCGAATCAGATCAGGATCAGCCTTAGTCGTTCAATACGCCGGCACCTAGCAGAATTAGCAGAGTTGCACCAAGTGCCACTCGCCAGATGACAAATGGCATAAAGGACCCGCGGTTTAGGTACTTGAGTAGCCCTACAATCACGCTAAATCCCACGGCGAATGAAACCGCAGTGGCAATCAAGGTCGCTGCAAGGTGTTCAACTGCCAGGTCTTGATAGGTTTTGGCGAATTGGTAGGTTCCGCTGGAGATAACCGCTGGAATAGCCAATAAGAAACTGTACCTAGCTGCCGCTTGGCGGGAGTACCCCATTGCCAGGCCCACTGAAATCGTTCCGCCAGACCTGGATACTCCGGGGATTACCGCCAGCGCTTGGCCGAGGCCAAAAAGCAAGCCGTCTCTGGTGTTGAGCCTCTCAATGCCTTTTTGCCTTGAACCGAATTTGTCGGCTAGGCCAAGGAGAATACCGAACACAATCAGGGTTACGCCGATCACCCAAAGGCTTCTGAGTTGGTTTTCAATCAGGTCTTTGAAAACAAGACCGATGCCAATCACTGGAAGGCTACCCAGGATAATGAGCCAGCCCATTTTTGCGTCTTTGCTGTTTTCTTCTGTCTGGGCGCGATTCTTGAAAAAGGAACCAAAGAACGCACGCAGAATGCGCACAATGTCTTTCCAAAAATAAAGTAGAACGGCTAATTCTGTGCCCAACTGAATGGTCGCGATGAACGCAGTAAGTTGGGGCTTAGACATAGAGCCAAGCCCCATGACCTGCTGTGCAATTTGCACGTGGGCGCTTGAAGAAATAGGCAAGAATTCAGTGAGTCCTTGAATGATTCCAAGAACTACCGCGTCAAATGGGTTCACTCAGATTCTTCTTCAGCGAGGCCGATTGGTAGGTACTCTTCAAAAGCTTCGCCAAGCGCCTCTTCGTAGTTCAAGAACGCATCCTCAAGTTGAAAGTAAGCCTGTTCGACTGTTGGGTCGTCCTGCCCCCGCCTTGCCGACACGGCCTCAAAGTGCCGTTCTAACGATGCGATGAACTGTTGAAGTGCGAGTCTTGCGTCTTGAGCCATAAGCCCAAACTACCTGCAATTTCGCTTTGAGGGTAGTACTTAGGGTGGCTATTTAGATTCTTCAGTTATCTGGTAAAGTTTGAGTTTGTTGTCGCGGGTTTCTGAGACAATCACCTGTCCGGGTGGCGGAATGGCAGACGCGCTAGCTTGAGGTGCTAGTCCTCTTATGAGGGTGGGGGTTCAAGTCCCCTCTTGGACACTAAAGCCCTGGTCCTCCACGACCAGGGCTTTTTCACTTAAGCCTTAGCCCAGCCAAAGCACGTCATACGGCTCTAGCTCAATTCCAGAATTTAGCTCAATCGATCTTCCGCTCAAGTAATCGGTTACCTGGTTACCCAGTGCCTGCAACTCATCACGAGACACCCACCTTCGGGTTTCAGCCAGGTTATAAACCTGAATCACATTTCCGGCTGGGTGAATTCGCTCAAAAATAGCCACGCCATGGCCTTGCCCTGCCTTGACCTTGGTTGCTACGGCTGCGTGAAGCGATGGCAGCTGCAGTCGCGCCGAAATTAGGTTGTCGATGCCCTTGCGAACTCGGGTAGCTGTCGAAGCTGGCTTCTTTCCGGCAGCAGCGCTCTCCGCGACATCCCAAGGCATAGCTGGGCGGTGGATCCAACGGTTGTCATCCCGTTTGGTTTTATCTTTAACGAAGTCGTCGTCATTGAACAACGCAATTTCATCGCCCATGTAAAGCAGTGGAATTCCGCCGAACCCGAAAACCATCGCGTAGGCACACAAATAACGCTTGATGGCCAAATCAACTGCAGCGCTGTCTTTGCGTTCCAATGCGCCCTGAATGCCGGTCAGTGCAGCAGCGGTGCCCGAGGTCCTTCGTTCTCCCGAGTGTTTCTCGACCTGAAAGTCCACTCCCCTGGCCTCTGAGCCATAAAACTTGCCCGTGTAATAGTCAGCAAGAAACATGCGGTGATCATGTCCATTGATTCCCACGCGGTGGGCATCGGTGTCGTCAATTGCCCAGCCAATGTCGTCGTGACAGCGGAGGTAGACGCCCCAGGCAGTGCTTGCCGGCATCGAGCCAAAACGAGACATGACAAGTTCTAGTAATTTGGCGTCTTTGGCGGCAATTGCTGACCAAATTTGGACCATCAAACTGTTGTGGTAGGCCATGTCAGACACCTTGCCTGCGTGCTGACCTTCGCCTAGATAGGCTCCAACTTGCGCTGGTCCAACAATTGCCTCGGCCTTGAAAATGAGAGATGGGCTCAAGATTTTCGAAAATGCGCGAAGTGCCTGAGTGATGGTGTGAACCTCTGGCTCCCCCTGGCAACTCGTTCCCGTGCGCTTCCAGATGAAGGCAATAGCATCAAGTCGAAGACAGTCCACACCGTGGTTGGCTAGGTTGGCGATAATGTCGGCAAACTCGCAAAATACATCGGGATTAGACCAATTGACGTCCCATTGGTAGGAATTGAAGGTTGTCCAGACCCAAGCCTTGAGGTCTTCGTCCCAGGTGAAATTGCCAGGGGCAAAATCTGGAAATACCTCAGGAAGTGACTTTTCAAAATTGTCAGGAATCTCGCGATCGGCAAATGCATAGAAGTATTCTCGGTATTTTTGCTCGCCAGCCTTGGCCCGCTCAGCCCACTCGTGCTCTTTGGCCACGTGGTTGAGCACTAAGTCCAAGGTCAAAGAGATTCCTGAGTCGTGCAATTGCTTAGCTACCTCGGCCAACTCTTGCATTGTGCCCAAATCTTCGCGCAGGGCACGGTAGTTTTTCACCGCGTATCCACCGTCACTGGCGCCTGGTCGAGGCTCAAGTATCGGAAGCAAGTGTAGGTAGGAAACTTTAAGGTTCCTTAAGTACTCAACTCGATTAGCTAGCCCAGCTAAGTTCTTATCGAACAAATCTGCGTAACAGACGTACCCAATGGTCTGGGGGCGCTGGAACCAATCTGGGTTCAGCACGCGCTCGCGGTCCCTTTGCCTGAGGTCTTCGCTACGGTTTTGGTGCTGCTGCACCATGATTTGGAGCAGCGGCTTGATGATTTCACTTACCGAGTATGTTGCTTGCAGCCCATCGATAAGGTCTTGGCCCCATCTATCGAAACGATCCAGTAGATCAGCATCTCCGCGATTAGTTAAGTCAAGCTGCTTAGCTAATGCTGCTTTTGCCTTTTCGAAATCAGTCTGTTTGGTGGCCACGCCAACTCCTTTGTCCGTCCAAATTCTAGGTGTGGCTGGTGGGGCAGATCACTGGTTTCCCACAACCGTTGTTATCTCGTAATGCGCATCAGCTGAATAGACGGCAGAAAGTTAGACTGGAGTAGATGGTAGAGAGAGAACCACTTAGCGCAGCTGTCAGCTACAGCGTGGATTTTGCGCGCGAGCGGATTCAAGGTAAGTCTCTGGCAGTTTTGACTGGAGCTGGAATAAGCACGGACTCGGGGATTCCTGACTATCGTGGGCAAGGTCGTGTGGTGAAGCACCCGATGACTTATGACTCCTTTGTGGGCTCGCACCAAGCCCAGGTGCGCTACTGGGCCCGCAGTTTTATCGGTTGGGATCGCATAGCGACCGCCGTGCCAAATCTGGGGCATTTTGCCCTGGCCCATGCAGAGAATCTGGGCCGCATCAATCAGACCATTACTCAAAATGTTGATGGCTTGCACCAAAAGGCTGGAGCCAAAAGGGTCATTGACTTGCACGGTCGACTTGACCGAGTCACTTGCCTAAACTGTGGTGAGTCAATGCACCGCAGCGACATGGATAAGCTGCTACAAAAACTAAACCCTAGCGTCAACAAAGACGCGGATTTCGAATTCACCCCTGATGGCGATGCAGAAGTTGAAGCTGCCGAAAACTTTCAGATTCCAAGTTGCCCTAACTGCCGTGGCATTCTGAAGCCCGATGTGGTGTTCTTCGGTGAGTCGGTGCCTTCTGACCGCGTAGAACATGCCATGACCGCTCTGGACCAATCAGATGCTCTTCTGGTAGCCGGAACCTCGCTGTCGGTGAATTCTGGCCTCAGGTTTGTGCGTCGTGCTGCTCGGGCAGGCAAACCGGTAGTCATCGTGAACGTGGGACCCACCCGAGGTGATGAGCTAGCGTCTGTCAAAATTCAAGGCAACACATCTCAAGTTCTAGAAAGCCTGCTAATTGACTAAAACTATTTTGGGGCTTTTGCGCCACGGCCAGACCGACTGGAATATTGATTTCCGACTTCAGGGCGTAACCGATATTCCGCTGAATGAAACTGGTATTCAGCAGGCTCACGTTGCGGCACAAGCTCTGAATGGCGAGGATTGGGACGTTGTCTTGACCTCTCCCCTATCGCGAGCAAGAGACACCGCGGCAATTGTAATTAGCCGCGCTGGGTTGCCCGAGGCACTGGTTGAACCGTTGCTGCTCGAGCGCTCCTTTGGCGATGCTGAGGGGTTAAAGCATGATGAGTGGCGGGCCACATACCCAAACACAAATGAAGTGCCAGGAGGCGAAACCATTGAAGCCCTTGAAATCAGGGCTTGGCAATTGCTTGATGAGATTTTGAAGAACCATGCCGGCAGACGAATATTGACTGTTTCGCATGGTGCACTGATAAGAAAACTTCTGGGAATGGTCAGCCTTGGCGAGTTTCCTCGAGAGGGTGAGCGGTTGTCAAATGCCTCTCTCAGTGTTTTTGTACACGATTCCTCAGGCTGGCAAATTCAAAGTTACGAACCCGGAATGCTACAGCCAAAGAACCGATAGGTAACCTTTCTAGAGTTTCTCAATCATCTTCAATAGGGACTCTGCCGATGAATCCCAACTGAACTTTGATGCTTGAATCAGGGCAGACTTAGAGGCTGCCGACCACGAATCTTGGTTATTGAGAGCAATTACTCGCTCTGCTAGGGCTTCAGCGGCGTTTGGTTCAAAATAGATTGCCGCCGCACCGCCAATTTCACGGAAAATTTCTATGTCTGAGACAACCACGGGAATAGCCCGAGACATAGCCTCCACCAGAGGAATACCAAACCCCTCGTCGCGGGAAGCAGAGACCAAGGCAAATGCTGAATCAATGTGGTCTAGATACTCGGTTTCGGAAACCCCATTGGCAAAAGTCACATTGCTGGCCCCCACCAGCTGTTGGAGTTGGCTCTTGCGTTCTGGGCTAATGCGGCTGAGCAATACGAGCTCGAAATCCGGCAGGAATTTCATGGCGCGAATAAGCGTCTCGACATTCTTGTAGTCCATAAAACTGCCCATGTACAGTAACTTGCGGCTCTTTGGAGCGCTTGGCATGGCAAGAGGCCTTGGTGCCTTCTCTGCAGCGTTATAGACAACTGATACCGGTCTGCGAGTGAGTTTGTGCTGTTTGATTAGACGTTTGGTGGTCTCTGAAACTGTGGCTACGGCGTCTGCGCGGTTCAACAGCAATCGTTGGGGCCAGTAAAACAGGTGGTACAGGCGCCACAAGACCCGAATCGGGAGGCTAAAACTAGGCGGGGGTGCTGGGTGACGGTAGTAAATCAAATCATGGAGAGTCAAGATCAGTTTGTATTTTCTGCCCAGAGTGCCCATGGTTTGCATAGGCGAAAAGACCACCTGCGGTTTATAGCGATTCAGTTTCAACGCGGCTAGTGGCTCGAGTACTGAAGTTGGAGCTGGCACCACGACATGCTCACAGGGTGGCAACTTTGCGAGCTGGCGCTCATCCGAGATGATGGCAACAACATTTACACGCCTGCTCAGAGCCTCAAACAGCCCAGCTGAGAATCGGCTTATGCCGTCATGGTGGTCAACCCGGATGTACCGGGCATCGAAAAATATTGTGTTGGCTTTCAAAGTGTTGAACCAATGAACTCGCGAATGTCGTGGGCAACCAAATCAGGAATTTCATAGTGGGTTAGATGCCCCACTCCCCTGTGTTCGACGACACGGTGGGGAGCTGAAATTTGATTGGCCATGGCATATTGCTGCTTTGGCGAGGTGATGTCATCACGGGATCCGATGATCAGCAAAGTCGGTACCTTGAATTGGCTGGCATACTCAGATACGTCGTGAGAGATTGAGGCGTTGTAACCCTCAATGGCTACTCGTCGACTCGAAAAATCGTTGAAATTTGCATCATGCTGCGCGTGAATCCAACTACGTAATTCGCGGTTCAGCGACTTAGTCATGATGATGCTCATGCCGCGAACCATCGGCCAACTCTTGAGTAGCCATTCTGCCTGTCGCAGCGGGAGTTTTCCGGCCATGGCAAAGAAGCCCTGAGCCACCTTGGTTAACGGTGCGTTTGGCCCCTTGAGCGCTGGAGCAGAGACCGGGTTCTCAAGCACCAGGGCCTCAATCATGCTGCTATTCGTCGCTGCGAAAGCTGAACAGACAATGCTGCCGAAACTGTGCCCCAACAAAACGGGTTTCTGAGGCAAATTGAGCTGTTTGATAAATGCTTCAAGCCAAGAGACATAGTTGTCGATGGTGTGACTAGCGGCAAATTCCGTTGACTGACCGAAGCCCGGCAGATCTGGAATCACTAAGTTGAAATCCTCCAGCGCGCCTGCAATTGCCTCCAGCCCGTGGTGATTCCCGCGGTAACCGTGCACAAACACAATGGTTCGTGCGCCTGCACTGGTTGCTGGATACCTCCAGAAACGGGTGACCGTGTCGAGCACCTCTATGCTGGCTGGCTGCGAGCGAACCAAGGCTTTCTGGGCTAGTAATGCTGATTGCAGCGCCATGTTAGACCGAGAAGTACTTAGCCTCTGGGTGGTGCAGAACCATGGCGTCGGTCGACTGTTCTGGGTGCAGTTGCAGCTCCTCAGAAAGAGTCACTCCGA
The DNA here is from genome assembly GCA_041191645.1 of Actinomycetota bacterium. Lineage (GTDB taxonomy): Bacteria > Actinomycetota > Actinomycetes > Actinomycetales > Microbacteriaceae > Rhodoluna. Next base: position 48,720 of record JBEEOK010000066.1, read on the forward strand.
TTGCCTCAGGCTTCAGTAGTTCCACCAACTTCACGCGGTCTTCAAGCTCAGGGCAAGCCGGGTATCCAAATGAGTAGCGCGCTCCACGATAATCCAGGCGGAAGTGGCCTTCGATTTCTTTTGGATCTTCGTTGCTGAACCCTAGTTCTTCACGCACTCTGGCATGCCAGAATTCTGCCAATGCCTCTGTCAGCTGAACTGAAAGTCCGTGCAGCTCCAGGTAATTGCGGTAGTCATTGGCCGCATACAGTTCATTTGCCGCCTCAGAAACCCGGTTTCCCATGGTCACCAACTGGAATGGAACGACGTCGATCTTGCCACTCTCTTTTGAAGCCACGTAGTCGCTCAAGCATAGGTGGCGGTCACGAGCCTGGCGTGGGAAAGTGAAACGCATCCGCTCGGTTCCCGGAACACCCCCTGAGCCACCATCGGTGGCTCCCTCAGGGCCGTGGTGCAGGATAACCAGGTCATTACCGTCAGAGACAGCTGGGAAGTATCCGTAGACAACCGCAGCCTCCAAAAGGCCTTCGGTCTGGATCTTTTCTAGCCAGGCTCGAAGTCGAGGGCGCCCCTCGGTCTCGACTAGTTCCTCGTAACTTGCGCCGTCATCTGCTCGTGACGGTTTCAAGCCCCACTGGCCCATAAAGGTGGCACGTTCATCCAAGAATGAGGCGTAATCGCGTAGTGGAACACCCTTTATGATTCTGGTACCCCAGAACGGTGGGTTTGGAATATCGTTGTCCGAGGCTACATCTGAACGATCCGGCATCATGTCAGGTACTGTGCGCACCAGAAGATTCTTAGGCTGAACCACACGCTTTTTAAGCTCTGGAAGCTTAGCCGTGGTGTCGCCACGCTTGATTTTGATGAGGGTGTCCATGAGTCTGAGTCCCTCGAAGGCGTCGCGTGCGTAACGCACCTCGCCATCAAAAATCTCGGCAAGATCTTGTTCGACAAAGCTGCGGGTAAGGGCTGCCCCACCCAAAATCACTGGCCAGCGCCCAGCCACACCTCTGAGGTTCATCTCTTCCAAGTTTTCACGCATGATTTGAGTGGATTTCACCAAAAGACCACTCATACCAATCACGTCTACATCATGCTCTTCAGCAGCGCGCAGAATCTCATTGATCGGCTGCTTGATACCGATGTTGACGGTTTCGAAACCGTTGTTGCTGAGAATGATGTCAACTAGGTTCTTGCCAATGTCGTGAACGTCTCCGCGCACTGTTGCAAGCAAAATCCGGCCCTTACCGGAGTCGTCAGTCTTCTCAATGAAAGGCTCTAGGTGGGCCACTGCTGCCTTCATGACCTCTGCTGATTGAAGCACGAAAGGCAACTGCATCTCACCCTTGCCAAACAGTTCACCAACCACTTGCATTCCCTTTAGAAGGTGGTCGTTGATGATGCCTAGCGCGGTCATACCGCTGGCCAGGGCCTCTTCAAGATCAGGCTCCAAGCCCTTCTTCTCGCCGTCAATAATACGGCGTTCGAGACGCTGGTCAAGCGGCATGGCAGCCAGCTCTTCGGCGCGTGACTGGCGGTTTGCTGCCGAGTCAACACCGCTGAAGACGTCCAAGAAACGGGTCAGCGGGTCAAAAGTCGTGTTGCCCTCGTCGTCGTAGGTGCGCTTGTCATAGATGAGGTCCATGGCAGCTTCAAGTTGTTCAGCAGGAATCTGGCTGAGCGGCATGATTCGAGCTGCGTGAACGATGGCTGAGGTCAAACCGACCTTGACACATTCGTGAAGGAATACCGAGTTGAGTACGTGACGAGCGGCAGGACTCAAACCAAAAGAGATGTTTGAGATGCCCAATGTGCTCTGCACGCCTGGGAATGCCTCGTTCAAGCGCCGGATTGCTTCAATGGTCTCAATGCCGTCTCGGCGGGTTTCATCCTGGCCGGTAGCAATCGGGAAAGTGAGAGTGTCGACAGTGATGTCGACCAGTCGCATTCCCCAGTTTTGGGTTAGGTCTTCGATCAGACGCTTGGCAATCGCGAACTTGGTATCCGCTGTGCGAGCCTGACCCTCTTCATCAATCGTCAAAGCTACGACTGCGGCACCGTGCTCTTTCACAAGTGGCATGATGCGGGCAAAACGAGATGTTGGGCCGTCGCCATCCTCGTAGTTGACCGAGTTGATCATGGCGCGGCCACCCATGCATTCCAAACCAGCTTCGAGAACTGCAGGCTCCGTTGAGTCGAGCACCAAAGGAAGTATGGTTGAAGTTGCCAAACGGCTAACTAGTTCTCGGGCATCCTTGGCACCATCTCGACCAACGTAGTCCACGCAGACGTCTAGAAGGTGAGCACCTTCACGAGTCTGCGAACGAGCAATTTCAATGCACTCATCCCAGTTTTCGGCAAGCATCGCATCGCGGAAGGCCTTAGAGCCGTTGGCATTGGTCCGTTCACCAATTGACAAGTAGGTCATGGTCTGGTCAAAAGGCTGGTGCTGATACAAACTTGAAAGACCAGGTTCGTCAGTCAAAGCTGGGCGGCTAGGGTTTTTACCTGCGACCGCGGCAGCAACTTCAGCGATGTGTGCTGGCGTAGTGCCACAGCAACCGCCAACCAGGCCAGCACCATAGTCGTTGACAAACTGAAGTTGGGCGGTGGCCAACTCACTAGGGGTTAGTGGGTAGTGAGCGCCATGAGGGCCAAGAATTGGCAGGCCGGCGTTCGGCATAACTACTACCGGCAGGTCAGAGAACTTAGCCAGGTATCTTAGGTGCTCGCTCATTTCGGTCGGGCCAGTAGCACAGTTCAGGCCAATAGCGTCAATGCCCAGCGCGCTGAGCGCAGTGAGTGCGGCACCGATCTCAGAGCCCAGGAGCATGGTGCCTGTGGTTTCAATCGTTACCGATACCAGGATTGGAAGCTGAACCCCCAGTTCGGTCATGGCGCGCTTTGAGCCAATGACAGCGCTCTTGGCCTGCAAAAGGTCTTGAGCCGTCTCGATCAGGATTGCGTCTGCGCCACCGCGAATTAGCCCCCTAGCGCTTAGCTGGTAGGCGTCACGAAGGACCGAAAACTTTTCATGGCCGAGGCTTGGAAGCTTGGTTCCTGGGCCCATCGAACCCAGCACCCAACGCGGTTTTTCGTCTGTACTAAAGTCATCCGCCACTTCGCGAGCAACCTTAGCTCCAGCGAATGCCAACTCTTCGATTCGATCCTGAATGTCGTATTCGGCCAAGTTTGCAAAATTGGCACCAAAAGTATTGGTCTCAATTGCCTCTGCGCCGGCCTTCAGGTACTGGGCATGGATTCCCATGATGATGTCTGGGCGGGTGACGTTGAGGATCTCGTTGCATCCCTCATAACCCTGGAATTCATCGAGGGTTGGATTGGCCTCTTGAATCATGGTTCCCATTGCGCCGTCGGCAACGACTACGCGGGATCGGACGGCATTAATCAGGGCTTCTGAGCGGGGTGCAAACATAGGTTTCAAGTCTAACTGAGACGGGTTGGCGTGGCAGGGGAATATACTTATTGAATGCCTGATTTCCCTTTGCTTCGCAAGACTGAACTTGAACTCAAATCTTTTTCAACGATCACTGAGGTTATGCAGGCACGCTCTGACATTGGTGAACCAACTTTGTCCTTTGAATTCTTCCCGCCAAAAGACGAAGTTGGCGAGGAACGTCTTTGGTCGGCATTCGAAAAACTACTCGCGGTAAAACCTGATTACGTTTCTGTGACCTATGGAGCCGGCGGTTCGAGTCAAGACCGTTCCCTCTCAGTAGTTCAGCGCATGGCCAAGAGTGTTCCAACGATCGGCCACCTAACTTGCGTTGGAGCAACTACGCAAAGCACTATCGACATCATTCGCCAATTTGAAGAAGCCAATGTGGCGGCAATCTTGGCTCTGCGCGGAGATGCACCAAAAGATGACCCCGATGCACTGGTTAAAGGCGAGCTAAAGACCGCCCTAGAACTAATTGAAGTGGCAGAGGCAAACTCTGACCTGGAAATTGGGGTTGCTGCTTTTCCAGAGGTTCACCCTGAGTCACCAGACATGGCCCACGATTCGAAGGTCTTAGCCCTGAAACAGGCTGCTGGAGCCAGGTTTGCTGTAACTCAGTTGTTTTTCAGCGTCAAGGCCTACACCGACCTTGTCTCCAGCGCTCAAGCTGCTGGCGTTACCATGCCGATTGTGCCGGGCGTTATGCCAATCGCTAACGCTAAACAGGTAATTCGCATGGCCGCCATGAGTGGAGCAGCTATGCCAGCTGAACTAGTCGAGAAACTGGAGGGTCTCGATGAAGAGGCAGCTAGCAAATTGGGTATGGAATTCTCCAAGCAACTATCAGTGGATCTAATAGCCGCCGGGGCACCTGGGCTACACATCTTTAGCCTTAACCAGCATGCTGCAGCCATTGAACTGGCGCGTGGTGCCGGCCTTTGTCGCTAGCCCCGTCTAGTCTGAAAATGTGAACGAACAACAGCTTTCATTTGACTTCTCGCCGAGCCTTCCCGATTGGGCAAGGCAAATTGCAGTTTTTGACCTTGAGACGACTGGTCTTGATCTAACCGAAGCCCGTATTGTCACCGCCTGTGCGGTGGAGCTCGATGAAAACGGTCAAATTGTTGGCAAGAACGTTGAATGGCTAGCAAATCCAGGAATCGCCATTCCTACCGCCGCAAGTGACGTTCACGGGGTCACCACCGAACTAGCTCAGCGAGACGGAAGACCAGCAGTCGAGGTGGTTGCTGAGATTATCGAGACTCTGCACGGGTTTTTTGCTCGTGGATTACCCGTAGTTGCCTACAACGCCCCGTACGACTTTACGATTCTGCACTTTGAGGCCTTGAGGCATGGGTTAGAACCTCTGAAACTTGGTAGCGTTATTGACCCTTTGGTGATTGATAAGTTCAAAGACAAGTTCCGCAAGGGCAAACGCCGCCTCGAGAATGCGGCCGAGTTTTACAAGGTAGACCTCGATGATGCTCACAATGCCACAGCTGACGCAGTTGCAGCAGGGCGCGTAGCTCAAGCCATCGCAAGGCGGTGGGCATACGAGCTGCCGTCCAGCCCGGCCGACCTTCATGCCGTGCAGGTCACCTGGAGTGAGTATCTAGATTCAGATTTTGAAAACTACATGCGCCGCGGCGTAAATCCAGATTTTACGGTCAAGCGAGGCTGGCCGCTAAAGCTGGAAGGCTAGCTGGCTGTTAAAACAAAAAACCCGGCCTAGGCCGGGTTTTTTATTGGTCTCAACCTGCAGACTGTGTGGACAATCTGCGATCTCGCGGAGCCATAGGCTCCGAAGTTTGGTTTTGTTTTTGCCGCCGAGACGGACTTGGCTAAAACAGCAGTGGCTGAAATTACGCGCCGAAGCCCTTGTAGCGTGCGTTGAAGCGCTCTACACGACCAGCAGCATCCATGATGCGCTGCTTACCGGTGTAGAAAGGGTGTGACTCAGATGAGATTTCAACGTCGAAAACCGGGTAGGTGTTTCCGTCTTCCCACTCGATGGTCTTGCTGCTGCCAACGGTTGAGCGAGTAAGGAACGCTACACCCGATGCCAAGTCGCGGAATACGACTGCTTCGTACTTTGGGTGAATGTCTGCCTTCATGGGAAAACTCCGTAATAATCGAAAACTTTTGGGATTGCGCCATAAGGCACTAAAGGACAAGCATACCAGTTTTCAGGCTTGTCCGGCAACTACCTCTAGTGTTTGTTGGCCCGAACTCTGAAGCGACCCTCTTCGAAGTCAACCTTGAGGCTGAACCCAAAAACTTCGGAGATTTTTTCAGAGGTAAGCGTGGCGTGGATGTCGCCGGCGGCAAAGATCTGACCCTCGCGAATCAGCAAGGCGTGAGTGAAGCCCTCAGGGATCTCCTCGAGGTGATGGGTCACCATAACCATGGCCGGAGCCAGAGGGTGCGATGCATACTCGCCAATTATGTTGATGGTTTGTTCCCGGGCAGCCAGGTCAAGACTCGCTACAGGTTCATCGAGCAACAGAACCTCAGGGTCTGGCATGACGGCACGAGCAATTTGGGTGCGCTTGCGTTCGCCATCGCTAAGAGTTCCGAAAGCGCGATCTGCAAAATCAGATAACTGCCACTCCGCAAGAACTCGGCGGGCACGGCGTTCATCGATGTCTTCGTATTTCTCGTTCCAACGGCCGGTCACACCGTAACTGGCGGTCATTACTGCGTTGAGCACCGACTCAGAATTTGGAATATGAGCCGCCAAAGAGGTTGAGGCAAAGCCGATTCGGGTGCGCAGCTCAAACACGTTGATCTCCCCCATGCGCTCACCAAGAATGGTGGCTTGGCCGAGACTCGGGTGAATTTGGGCTGCTGCAACGCGTAGCAAGGTGGTTTTACCTGCGCCATTTGGGCCCACAATCACCCAGCGCTGATTTGGCTCTACCTGCCAATCAACATTGTTCAAAATGTTGCGGCCCTCACGGACCACCGTTACGTTGTTTAGATCAATGACGCGAGACATGCCCTTTAGCCTATGTGCTTGCCGTTGATTGCCTTCTCATAGACACCAATTGTTTCCGCGGCAATGCTGTCCCAGCTGAAGTGTTGCTCAACTCGTCTGCGGCCAGCCGCACCGAATTCGTCGATATTTGGACTCGCGAGCATTTCATTCAGAGCAGCGGCAAAATCAGACACAAACTTGGCCTCATCCAGCGGCTTACCGCTGCCGTCCATGAGTTGTTCAATCTGAACGAGTAGGCCAGTTTCGCCGTGGGCAACTACCTCAGGAATACCGCCGGTGGCAGTTGCTACCACTGGTGTTCCACAAGCCATGGCCTCAAGGTTCACGATTCCAAGCGGTTCATAAATTGATGGGCAGGCAAACACCGTGGCGGCCGAAAGCATGGCGATTAGCTCTGCGCGGCTCAAGTGCTTTTCAACCCAAATAACGTTGTCTCGAACCTTGCGTAGTTCTGCCACAAGATCGGTGACCTCTTGCAAAATCTGTGGGGTGTCTGGCGCTCCAGCGCAAAGAACCAGCTGCACATCGCTAGGAAGTTCCCGCGCCGCCTTTAGAAGGTAAGGCAATCCCTTTTGCATGGTGATGCGACCAACAAAGACCACTGAGCGCTTCTCTGGATCCACCCCATTCGCTCTCACCAAGTCTGGGTTGTCAGCTGCCTGAAATGCATCTAGGTCGATTCCATTGTGAACCACAGCAACTTTTTGCGGGTCAAGTTGTGGGTACGCGCGAAGAATGTCTTTTCTCATTCCATCAGACACAGCAATGATTCCGGTAGCACCCTCGTAGGCGGTTCTTTCCACCCAAGATGAGAGTCGGTATCCCCCACCGAGTTGCTGCTCTTTCCATGGGCGCAAGGGTTCAAGACTGTGGGCAGTAATCAAATGAGGAATTCCGTGGAGGGTTCCGGCAACCTGACCGGCAAAGTTTGCGTACCAGGTGTGGGAGTGCACTAAATCTGCGCCGGCAATTGCCGACACCATGCTCAAATCGGTGGCCATGGTCTGCAAAGCGCCGTTTACCGCATCAAACTCGGCACTGTGACGGTATGCAAATGTATCGTTTTCATTACGGTCTTCACCAAAACAGTGCACCTTAACATCGATCTGTTTTCGCAAAACTCTCACTAATTCAGCGACATGTACGCCCGCACCGCCGTAAATGAACGGTGGATATTCCTTAGTGATCAGATCGATTCTCATAGCGCCATGTTATCTGCCCTTCATAAAGGACTAATAACATTTCGGTATGAGCACTCCACGTATCTTCGGAATGGTCCTTGCCGGCGGTGAAGGAAAGCGCTTGATGCCTCTAACGGCAGACCGCGCGAAACCTGCAGTGCCTTTTGGGGGAAGTTATCGTCTAATCGATTTTGCGTTGTCAAACCTGATCAATTCGGGGTTGCGACGCATTGTTGTTTTGACTCAGTACAAGTCACACAGCCTTGACCGCCACATCTCGCAGACCTGGCGCATGTCACCACTTTTGGGCGCGTACGTGGCTTCTGTGCCGGCACAGCAGCGTTTGGGAAAGCGTTGGTTCTCGGGCAGTGCTGACGCAATCTTGCAGAGCATGAACCTGCTCAGTGACGAACGCCCTGACATTGTGGTTGTAGTTGGCGCGGACCACGTTTATCGCATGGACTTCGATCAGATGATTGATGCGCACATCAAATCCGGCCGCGGCGTTACAGTAGCTGCCATTCGTCAACCGCTATCTCTGGCTAACCAATTTGGTGTCATTGAAGTCGATGAAAAAGACAACACCAAAATCGCAGCCTTCCGCGAGAAGCCGAGTGATCCAAAGGGTCTACCTGACAGCCCAGGTGAAGTTCTGGCATCGATGGGTAACTATGTTTTCAGTGCGCAGGCGCTAATTGATGCCATTGAGCACGACGGTACTCTAGAGGATTCGTCCCACGACATGGGTGGCGACATCGTGCCTTATATGGTTGCTCGCGATGATGCGGGAGTTTATGACTTCACCTACAACGAGATTCCCGGTTCAACCGAGCGCGACCACTCTTACTGGCGCGACGTGGGAACCATGGACTCCTACTACGAAGCTCACATGGACCTAATCTCTGTGATGCCGGTATTCAACCTCTACAATTCTGAATGGCCAGTCCACACCCAGCAGATCAACTTGCCACCGGCAAAGTTCGTCCACGATGGAGAAGGCAACCAAGGTAGAACCACAGACTCGATTGTTTCGTTGGGAACCGTGGTTTCCGGTGGCATCGTAGAGCGTTCGGTATTGTCTCCGAATGTTCGGGTTCACTCACGAGCACTAATTACTGACTCGATTTTGCTAGATGGCGTCCAAGTTGGCCGCGATTGCACCGTTCGAAAGGCTATCCTCGACAAGAGCGTTGTCGTTGCCGATGGCGCCTCGATTGGTGTCGATAAGCAAAGAGATCTTGATCGCGGCTTTTTTGTCACCGACTCGGGAATCACCGTTGTTGGAAAGGGCGTTCTGGTTACACCGTGACCAAGTTTTTAGTGGTTTTTGATGTTGATTCAACTCTCATCGAAGACGAAGTAATTGAATTATTGGCTGATGTGGCTGGCAAACGTGCTGAGGTAGCCGCTGTTACCGAGCGCGCCATGGCAGGTGAACTAGATTTTGCCGAAAGTTTGGTGGAGCGCGTTCGTGCGCTCGCCGGACTCCCGGAATCGGTGTTTGCCGAGGTTTTCCAAAGAATCCGAATCACTGCCGGCGCGCAGGAGCTCATCGATGCTGTTCATGCGGCGGGCGGCCTGGTAGGTGCGGTCTCAGGCGGGTTTACCCAGGTATTGGCACCTTTGGCCCAAAATCTGGGTCTGGATTTTGCTCGTGCAAACGATCTTGAGGTTGTTGACGGTCTATTGACCGGAAAAGTGCAGGGCAAGATCATTGATCGGGCAGCCAAGGCTGAAGCTCTAATTGAATGGGCAGCGGCTGCAGGTTTTGATCTAGAGCAGACGGTTGCGGTTGGCGATGGAGCCAATGACTTGGATATGCTGGCTGCTGCCGGTTTGGGCGTTGGTTTCAATTGCAAGCCAATTGTGCGCGAGAACGCTGACTACGTTCTCGAGGGGCACGATCTCTCAGCCCTGATCCCAGTGCTTAAGCTCTAGCAAGATTTGTAAAGAAAAAACCGCACCATAGGTGCGGTTTTTTCTGTTTTAAGAACTAGTGGCCCATGCCTAATCCGCCATCAACAGGAATTACGGCGCCCGAGATGTAACTGGCGTCTTCGCTGGCTAACCAGGACACAACGCGGGCAACTTCGTCTGGCTGAGCAAAACGGCCAGCTGGAATCTTCTTTTTGTATTCGTCTTGCTGCGCTTCTGGCAATTCGGCTGTCATGTCTGTGTCAATAAAACCCGGTGCTACTACGTTTGCTGTGATTCCGCGGCTGCCTAGCTCGCGAGTAATTGAACGCGCCATGCCCACCAAAGCGGATTTAGCCGCCGAGTAGTTCACTTGGCCAGCCGAACCTAGAAGTCCAACCACGCTTCCGATGAGAATTACGCGCCCGAATCGAGCTTTGATCATGCCTTTGGTCGCGCGGCGCACAACACGGAATACGCCATTCAAGTTGGTGTCGATGACTTCTTCGAACTCTTCATCGGTCATGCGCATTAGCAGGGTGTCGCGAGTGATGCCGGCATTAGCGACCAAAATTTCAATAGCACCAAGCTTTTCTTCTACCTCGGCGAAAGCTGCATCAAGAGTCTGAGGCTTAGTTACATCAGCAATAACGCAGAGCGAACCTTCTGGGCCCGAACCGCTGCGAACGGTGACAGCCACACGGTGGCCCTGGCGAATGAATTCTTCGGCGATTGAACGACCAATGCCTCGGTTGCCGCCGGTTACTAGAACTGTTCTTGGAGTTGTCATTGACTATTCTCTTTCAGGGAATACAACCGAGGTTGTCGCTCTTGGGACAAGTGAAGTCTACCTTTTGCAGTAATCTGAGTCGGTATCTTTAGGTATTTGAGAGTGGTGATCGATTTTGAGTGAGACTCAGAGTGTGACCTCGATCGGTCAATCCCCTGAGGCCGAGCGTAAAGCTCGAATGGTCAAGTACCTCATTGCCATGATCGTTCGCATGGTTTGCCTAGTGTTGGCTCTGGTTGTGCAGGGTTGGTTGGCATGGGTTTTTGCGGCCGGTGCAGTTCTGTTGCCTTACTTTGCCGTGGTTTTGGCAAACGCAGTGGTTACCAACGACAAACCCAAGTTAGCTACCGCCGTTGCACCCAAACTGGTTATTTCAGCAGATCAATTCTCAACAGCAAGCAAGCCTGAGGAAAACTAACCTTTGCTAGGTCTCGCTCCCCCGAATGTTCAGTGCTCTCGCGCCGGTTGCAGTGCTGATGCAACCGACAAGTTAATTTGGGCAAACCCTAAAATTCACACCGATGGCAGGACCAAAACCTGGCTCGCTTGTAACGAGCATCTGCAGTTTCTGATTGAATATCTAGAAACCCGCGGATTTCTGCAATCAACTGAATTGATCTAATGACCACCAAGAAAACTAATGCCTTAGCCGACAGCTGGAAGCGTTGGCTAGCCTGGCTGGTGGCTGCATCGGTGTTTGCAGTTGGTTGTGTCTTTCTTTCGGATTGGCAATTTGATCGCCGCCAAGAGGCAGTAAACAAAATCCAATTGGTTTCGGCAAACTACGACCAGAGCCCAGCCGAATTGGCCGATTTAGTCAAAGATGGCCAGTTTGACCCGGCAAACGAATGGCGCCCGGTCTTACTCGAGGGCAGTTTCATGCCAGACAAAGCCGTCTTGGTGAGAAACCGGCCCTACAACGGCCAACCAGGTTTCCTGCAGGTGGTTCCATTTGAGACCACCAATGGTGTGATTGTGGCAATTGAAACAGGATGGTTGCCAACTGGTTCAAAGCAGGACTCGCCGGATGTTGTTCCGCTTCCTTCGAGTGACGTACTGCAGATTATTGCCAGGCTAAGACCATCCGAGCCGACCTTGAATCGCAATGCACCAGCTGGGCAATTAGGCACACTAAACGTGGAGAAACTGGTGTCAAAGGTTAATTTGCAGGGTAATGTGCTGACCTCTGCGTATTTGCGCCTTGCCACCTCCTACGACAGCACCAAGCCGTGGCCAAAGGTTTTAGCTAAACCAGAGCTGACCGAAGGAAACCACCTGAGCTATGCACTCCAGTGGATTCTCTTTGCCTTGATGGCCTTTACCGCCTTGATTTGGGGAATCAGACAGGAGGTCAGATTCAAGCGCATGGCAACCGACGAGACCTATAGGCCAAAGACACGCAAGAAGATCGGTGATGCCGATAAAGCGGCAGAAGACGCTCTTCTAGGTTAGAGACAAACCAAAAGGGGCCTTCTCTGTTGCCCAAATGCCGGCATGAACTAGCTGAGAGCGATCAGGTCGGCGTAGCCGTCGTTCCAGTGGTCTTCATCGCCATCAGGCAAAATCAAGACACGCTCGGGGTTTAGTGCCAACACAGCACCAACGTCGTGGCTGACTAGGACCACCGCGCCGGTGAAGGTGCTCAGTGCGCGAAGAATTTCTTCACGGCTGGCTGGGTCAAGGTTGTTGGTTGGTTCGTCGAGCAAAAGCACATTGGCCGATGACACCACGAGTGAAGCCAGTGCCAAACGCGTCTTCTCGCCACCACTCAGAACACCGGCAGGCTTGTTTACATCGTCGCCGGTGAAAAGGAATGAACCCAATACTTTGCGGGCATCGGTATCGGCCAACTGAGGCGCAGCCCGTTGCATGTTTTCAAGCACCGATTTCGAGACATCCAGGGTTTCGTGTTCCTGTGCGAAATACCCAATCTTTAGGCCATGACCGGGAACGATTTCGCCGGTATCAGGTTTGTCGAGCCCCGCCAACATTCGCAACATTGTGGTTTTACCGGCACCGTTCATGCCGATAATGACCACCTTAGAACCCTTGTCGATGGCCAAATCAACCGCGGTGAAGATTTCGAGAGATCCGTAGCTCTTGCTCAAGTTATTTGCCATGAGCGGGGTGCGGCCACATGGTGCTGGATCAGGAAACTTAATCTTGGCTACGCGGTCAACTTCACGAACTTCATCAAGTTGATTCAAGAGCGACTCAGCTCGACGCACCATTTGCTTGGCGGCAACCGCTTTTGACGCCTTGGCGCCGAACTTGGCGGCTTGAATCTGTAGGGTGTTTGCCTTCTTTTCAGCAATCGCACGCTCGCGCTTACGACGCTCCTCATCGGTCTCACGAGCCTTTTGATACTGCTTCCAGCCCATGTTGTAAATGTCAATCACACAGCGAATGGCATCTAGATAGAAAACGCGGTTGACGGTCTCTTCGACCAGATCAACATCGTGGCTGATTACAATCAGGCCACCCTGATAGCTCTTTAAAAATTCGCGCAACCAGACCACAGAGTCGGCATCGAGGTGATTAGTAGGCTCATCGAGAATCATGGTCTCGGCGTTTGAAAACAGAATTCGAGCTAGCTCAATGCGGCGACGCTGACCACCTGAAAGGGTTTTCAGTGGTTGGTCAAGAATGTGATCCTTGAGGTTGAGATTGCTGGCAATTGTTGCTGCTTCGGCTTCGGCAGCGTATCCACCAGCTGCCTGAAAGCGCTCTTCGAGTTCGGAGTAGCGGCTCATTGCACGATCGTAAACAGCTTCATCGATGCTGCCCATGTCTTCGGTGCACTGTGCCATTTCGGCTGCAATGTCACCCAGACCTCTGGCGTTGAGAATTCTTGTGCGGGCAAGCTCTTCAGGGTCACCGGACCTTGGGTCCTGGGGCAGATAGCCAATCTCTCCCCCGCGTTGAACGTTTCCTTGTGACGGCTGCCCGTCACCGGCAAGAATTTTGGTCAGCGTGGTTTTACCAGCACCGTTTCGACCGACCAAGCCAACCTTGTCGCCTTTGTCGACTCGAAAATTCACGTTGGACATTAGCACGCGAGCCCCAATGCGGATCTCTAGGTTGCTAACGCTAATCATTTTGAATCTCCGTAGTTTCTAGTTTTGCCGGGATGGCGAAACACACAAAAGCCCAAGTCTACAAGTTGTGACTTGGGCTATTGCTTTTAAGTTTTAGATCGAGAAGCCAATCGCGCGCATTTGTTCGCGACCATCTTCAGTGATTTTCTCTGGACCCCAAGGCGGCATCCATACCCAGTTGATTCTGAAAGCCTCGACAACGCCATCCAGGGCCTCGGCGGTCTGCTCTTCAAGAACATCGGTGAGTGGGCAGCCGGCTGAGGTGAGTGTCATGTTGATTAGCAGGTTGCCATCTTCAGACTTTTGCAGCCCATAAATTAGGCCGAGGTCAACAATATTGACGCCAATTTCTGGGTCAATAACGTCTTTTAGAGCCTCAATTACGTTGTCGTAAAGAGTCGGGTCTAGTTCGGTTTCCGACATATTTAGGCCTTAACGTATCTGTCGTAGCCCTCGGCTTCAAGACGGTCTGCAAGTTCAGGTCCGCCCTGCTCGGCGATCTTTCCGGCAACAAAAACGTGAACGAAGTCAGGCTTGATGTAGCGAAGAATTCGGGTGTAGTGAGTGATCAGAAGCAGACCGAAGTCGTTGGCGCTCTTGGCGCGGTTTACGCCCTCTGAAACAATCTTGAGCGCGTCAACGTCAAGGCCAGAGTCGGTCTCATCTAGGACGGCAAATTTTGGCTTTAGAAGCTCTAGCTGAAGAATTTCGTGACGCTTCTTCTCACCACCAGAGAAGCCCTCGTTTACGTTGCGCTCAGTGAAAGAGGCGTCCATGTTCAGAGCATCCATGGCGCCGCGCACTTCCTTGATCCAGTTACGCAGAGCTGGTGCTTCGCCATCAATTGCGGTCTTGGCAGTGCGTAGAAAGTTAGAAACCGATACACCCGGGATCTCGACTGGGTACTGCATGGCCAAGAAGAGACCAGCGCGAGCGCGCTCGTCCACGCTCATCTCGAGCACGTTTTCGCCATCGAGCAGGATTTCACCCTCGGTGACCTCGTATTTTGGGTGTCCGGCAATGGTGTAAGCCAAGGTTGACTTACCCGAACCGTTAGGGCCCATGATTGCGTGGCTCTCACCAGAGCGAATGACCAGGTCGACGCCCTTCAGGATCTCTTTGGTGCCCTGATCGGTCTCAACGGTTACGTGGAGGTTTTTTATTTCAAGAATTGACATTATTTTCTTCTTCTCTGGAGGTCTTCGTTATTCGGCATCGATTTCAAGGAATATTTCGTCGTTCTCGACGATTACCTCGTAGGCGGCCACGGGTTCGTATGCAGGCAGAGTAAGGGCCTCGCCGGTCTCAAGCGAGAACTTAGCACCATGCGCCCAGCACTCAACGGTCTTATCTTTTCCGATGAAGCCTTCACTCAGCGAAATCTCGCCGTGTGAGCACTTGTCGTCAAGTGCATAAAAGTCGCCGTCTTTGGTCTTGAAAATCGCGATAACAAGCTCACCGATGGTTACCTTGATGGCCTTACCAGCTTTGATTTCGTCGACTTTGCAGATACGTACTGCCATTATGAATCGCTCCTTGCTAGTTCGGCCTCGATGGCGTCGGTCAGACGAGACTCAATCTCATCGTTTCCAATTTGTTGAATGATTTCGTTCAAGAATCCACGAACGACCAGGCGGCGGGCCTCAATCTCAGGAATTCCTCGAGCCTGTAGGTAGAACAACTGTTCATCGTCAAAGCGGCCGCTCGCCGAAGCGTGCCCGGCGCCGGCAATTTGACCAGTTTCAATCTCAAGGTTTGGCACTGAGTCAGCACGTGCGCCATCGGTTAGCAGTAGGTTGCGGTTCAACTCGTAGGTGTCAGTGCCTTCGGCGGCCATGCGAATCAAGACGTCACCAACCCAGACGGTGTGAGCGCCATCGCCCTGGAGCGCACCTTTATAGGTGACACGAGATTTGCAGTTTGGAACTGCATGGTCAACATACAAGCGGTGCTCAAGGTGCTGGTCTTCATCGGCAAAGTACATGCCGAGAAGGTTTACGTCACCGCCAGGCTGGGTAAATTCTGCAGAGGTGCTTACACGAACGGTTTCTCCGCCCAGGCTGACTACCAGATGCTTCAACCTTGAGTTGCGCCCTAGCCTGGCCATTTGAGTGGAGGCATGTACCGCTTCAGCGTTCCAATCCTGAATCGAAATCAGGGTGAGTTCGGCCTCATCTTCGACGACAATCTCGAGGTTTTCGCTCAAAATGGCGTCACCTTTGTGGTCCAGGATTACGGTTGCTTGCGCAAACTTCTTGGCCTCAACAATTAGGTGAAGCGCGCTTGGCTCAGTTGATTCAGACTTTAGGGTCAGCTGTACCTCTGACTTGGTATTGCTCGGCAGAGTCACTAGGTACGCCTGCTGTGCGGAGCTCCAGGCGGCCGCGCTAGGGCGCTCTTCAGGAATTCCAGCGGCACCGAATGCTGGGTTTTCTGCGCCAACCCATGCTGTTTGAACACCATCGGTGTGCTTGATCTCAAGATCGCCAACGTACTCGGCAAGGGCGTCTGCGTCTAGACCTTTTAGTCGAGCGGCAGGCAAATAACGCCACTGCTCTTCACGAGCAGAAATGGCAGGAAAGTCAGCAACGTTGGTCGAACGCAGGCGTTCGTAGCGAGTCTGAATAGGAGCACCGGCACCGTGGCTGTGTGCCTCGAGGCCGTGCTGAACTGAACCGCTCGTCGCGGTTGGGGTTGAGGTTGTCACTAGCCGACGGCCCCTTCCATCTGCATTTCGATGAGCTTGTTCAGCTCAAGGGCGTATTCCATCGGTAGTTCCTTAGCAATTGGTTCGATGAAGCCACGAACAATCATGGCCATGGCCTCGTCTTCCGGCATTCCTCGAGACTGTAGGTAAAAGAGTTGCTCTTCGCTCACGCGCGAAACGGTGGCCTCGTGTCCCATTGAAACGTCATCTTCTCGAACGTCTACAGCGGGGTAGGTGTCAGAGCGTGAGATGGTGTCAACCAAAAGGGCATCGCAACGCACAGTGTTGGCAGAGTGGTGTGCACCAGGCATCACGCGAATCTCGCCGCGGTATGAAGTGCGGCCACCGCCACGAGCGATTGATTTAGAAACAATCGAAGAGCTGGTGTTTGGAGCAAGGTGAATCATCTTGGCACCAGCATCTTGGTGCTGACCTTCACCTGCGAATGCAACAGAAAGGGTCTCGCCTCGAGCGTATTCGCCAGCCAGGATTACTGCTGGGTACTTCATGGTTACCTTCGAGCCGATGTTGCCATCGATCCACTCCATTGTTGCGCCTTCATGGCAGATAGCTCGCTTGGTAACTAGGTTGTAGACGTTGTTAGACCAGTTCTGAATAGTCGTGTAGCGAACGCGGGCACCCTTTTTAACAATGATTTCAACCACAGCTGAGTGCAGGGAATCGGATTGGTAGATCGGTGCGGTGCAGCCCTCGATGTAGTGAACGTAAGAGTCCTCATCAGCGATGATCAGGGTTCGTTCAAACTGACCCATGTTCTCGGTGTTAATTCGGAAATAAGCCTGAAGTGGAATTTCTACGTGAACACCCTTTGGAACATAAACAAATGAACCGCCCGACCAAACCGCGGTGTTGAGGGCAGCAAACTTGTTGTCGCCGGCGGGAATCACAGTGCCGAAGTGTTCTTTGAAGATCTCTGGGTGTTCTTTGAGGGCCGTATCGGTGTCTAAGAAAATGACGCCCTGAGCCTCGAGGTCCTCACGAATCTGGTGGTACACCACTTCTGACTCGTATTGAGCTGCAACGCCGGCAACCAATCGGTTGCG
Source organism: Actinomycetota bacterium (assembly GCA_041191645.1). GTDB lineage: Bacteria > Actinomycetota > Actinomycetes > Actinomycetales > Microbacteriaceae > Rhodoluna. The sequence goes on from JBEEOK010000066.1 coordinate 65,935, forward strand.
CTCGGCCTCTGGAATACCCAAGCGCTCGTAGGTGTTGCGAATGTCTTCTGGAAGCTCTTCCCATGAGCTGGCCTGGCGCTCGGTTGACCTCACAAAGTACTTGATGTTGTCAAAGTCGATGCCGCTTAGGTCTGATCCCCAGCTTGGCATTGGTTTTTTACCGAAGAAATCAAAACCCTTTAGTCGGCGTTCCAACATCCACTCTGGCTCGCTTTTCAGATTCGAAATGTTGCGAACTACGCCCTCGTTGATGCCGCGCTGGGCAGTTGCACCGGCGGTATCTTTGTCGGCCCAGCCAAACTCGTAAACCCCAAGGCTGTCGAGTTCTGGTCGGTCAATGATGATGTCGGACAAGCCGGCCTCCTATGTGAATGTTGAAACCAAGTGGTTATCTTGGCCCTACAGAGTCTGTGAGTGTCAACTAGGCAAATGCTTGGAACTATTCCCTGTAAAACAACAACTTGCGCTGTGTAAAGATGGAATTAGGAAAGTTCTCTGGAGCGCGTCTTTACGCCCTGGAAATAGTTGAAACTATCCGCAAGTTTACTTCCAAGGGCCTGTTTTATAAAGCCAAAAATTGCAGTGAAAGGCAGTATTTCCTTTGATTACCAAGTTGTTCAAAAATATTGCGAATACTCCCCTGTTTTCGGCGGCAAGGTTACCCCTTTACGTGTGGCTTTCTCTGGTTAGTCAGATTCTGATTGTTGTAACCGGTGGAATCGTTCGCCTGACCGGCTCGGGTTTAGGTTGCCCAACCTGGCCAAAGTGCACCGAGGAGTCGTTTACCACCGTGCCAGAAATGGGAATTCACGGCGTCATTGAGTTTGCAAACCGTTTACTTACCTTTGTCCTTGCACTGATTGCCCTACTGACATTCATTGTCGTAGTTCGGCTGGGAAAGCAGCTACGCAAAGGTCTATTCGTACCTGCATTGCTGCTTGGCTTGGGTATTCCCGCGCAGGCCGTGCTAGGTGGATTTACCGTGCTTACCCAGCTCAACCCATGGTTTGTTGGCGCGCACTTTGTGTTGAGTGGAATCATGATTGCAATTGCAGCAGTCCTAGTGTTTCGCGCTCTGCCGCCTAAGCAGGTGGCGGTGCCAAAATCTCTGAAGTTATTAGCCACGCCTGTGGCAGTAATCGGTGCAATTTCTGTTCTGGTTGGCGTGCTGGTAACTGGTGCCGGACCGCACTCCGGTGACGCAAACAGCATTAGAAATGGGCTGGACCTGGAGATCTGGCAGCACATCCACAGTTACCCGGCCTATTTGCTCATTGTGTTGGTCCTGTGGCAGCTCGTAATTCTCTACCGTCGTGATCGTTTGGCATCAAATTTCCAAACCCGTTCGGTCGTGTGGCTGTTTGTTGCCCTGGTGCTACAAGCTGTAATTGGGGTTGCTCAGGCAAGGCTTGGTGTTCCACCGCTATTGGTTGCATTGCACATGCTCGGTGCGTCGGTGATTTGTGCTCTCCTAACTTTCCAATGGCTTGCCATTCGCGGTAAAAACGCTCGTGAAAACTAATGGCTAGGGTCTTCTGGTTTCGCCGTGATTTGCGCCTACAGGACAACGTTGCACTAAATCAGGCCATAAATTCTGCCATCGCCGAGGGTGACGCCAGAGTGGCGCCAGTGTATGCGCTAAATATTCAGGACTTCAAGGCACTTGAGGGAATCCGCCAATGGTCACTGGTCGAGTCGCTGCGCTCTTTGCAGGCGTCTTTGGGCGGCAACCTATCGGTGCTTCAAGGAGAACAAGCACAGTCACTGGTTGGGGCGGCCCTGAAAGTAGGTGCCACTGTTGTGCATGCCACCAGAGCCTTCGACACAGTGGGTATCGCTGAACAAAACGCTGTTGGTCTGGCGCTTCGTGATGCAGGAGTATTTTTGCAGCTCGATGACAGCTACTACGCGGTCTCGCCGGGATCGGTAATCAAACCAGACGGCAGCCCTTATCGGGTCTACACCCCGTTTTTCAAGAACTGGTTTCAGCTGGGTTGGGCTCAGCCGGTTGCGCTCGCCGAAGGCGCAAAGTGGCTTTCTTTTGCCGAAAATACGGGATTGCCCGAACCCACTAAGACATCTCCAATCCCAGTTCGGGCTGGTGAGAAATTTGCTGAGCGCACATTTGAGCGCTTCAAACTGCGTGCGCTGAACAACTATGACGAAGCCCGCAATCGAGCAGATCTTTCGGGTACTTCGCACCTAAGCCATGCGCTTGCCTTTGGCGAAATTCACCCGCGCACAATTTTGGCTGATTTGCAGGAATCACCAGGCCATGACGTATTTAGAAAAGAGATAGCCTGGCGCGAGTTTTACGCAGACGTGTTATTTCATAATCAGCACACAAACCGGGACTACTACGAGCCTAGATTCGCCAAAATGCGTTATGACCAAGGGCCTGAAGCTGAAGCCAAATTTACCGCCTGGAAGCTCGGCAAGACCGGCTATCCAATGGTGGATGCTGGAATGCGGCAACTGCTGACTACCGGTTGGATGCACAACCGAGTTCGAATGATCGTGGCGTCATTCCTAATTAAAGATTTGCACCTTGAGTGGCAATTGGGTGCCGAGTGGTTTGAGCAGAATCTAAGCGACTTCGACCCCGCGTCAAATGCACATGGTTGGCAATGGACTGCCGGCTGTGGCACTGACGCATCACCGTATTACCGAGTTTTCAACCCTGTACTTCAGGGGTACAAGTTCGACCCGCGCGGCGATTACGTTCGCAAGTACGTGCCTGAATTAGCTCACATCTATGGACCCGATGTTCACGAGCCTTGGTTGCGTCTTGATGGTTTGAACCACGGATACCCAGCACGAATTGTCGACCACGGGACTGAACGAGACGAATCGCTCGCTCGACTAAAAGAGATTAAGCAAACACCAGAGGATCTACAGCGATAGCCACGAAAAGCAGCGTCAGGTAGATGTTGGAAATGTGGAACAGTGGCATTGGCTTGCTGATCTCACCGGTGAGTGACTGTTTGAAAAGACGAGTGGCTGCCCAAATGAACCAGACTCCCCCGGCAAAAGCGGTAACGCCGTAGATCCAACTCAAGCCGGCAACCGGAATAAGGACCAAAGTCGAGACTGCAACAGCCCAGGCGTAAAGGACAATCTGGGTGCCAACAGTCTTTGGTCCGCGAACCACGGGCAACATCGGAACACCGGCACGCGCGTAGTCGTCCCGGTACTTGACGGCTAGTGGCCAGTAGTGTGGCGGGGTCCAGAGGAAGATAATCAAAAAGAGCACCCAAGGTGTAAGCGAAAGGTCGCCGGTCACAGCGGCCCAACCAATCAGCACTGGGGCTGCACCTGCTGCACCTCCCCAAACAATGTTTTGCGGAGTCCAACGCTTGAGCACCATGGTGTACAGCAATACGTAAAACAGCACTGCGGCCAAAGAAATCAGAGAGGCTAGCCAGTTTACGAAGAAGCCAAGCCAAAGCACCGATGCAATCCCGATGAGCCAAGAAAACGCCAAAGCTTCTTTTTGCGTAAGTTCACCCGTGACCAGTGGGCGGCTCTTGGTGCGGCCCATGATTTTGTCAATGTCGGTGTCGTAGTAGCAATTGAAAGAGTTTGCCGACCCCGCGCTGAGGGCGCCACCAATTAGGGTTGCCAAAACCAGCCACAGGTCGGGCATTCCGCCTTCGGCAAGCACCATGGTTGGCAACGTGGTGATCAGCAAAAGCTCAATTACACGGGGCTTGGTCAGCGCAATGTAGGCCTTGGTTTTTTTTAGCATTTCTAATAAGTGTAAATCAACGACATACTTCGTTATTCCTTCGAGTTGAAAAACCCTTAGGTAGTAGACTTTTGCTTGAACTTCATCGGGTTTCTGCACGTTTTCGTGCCTGATTTACCCCCTTTGGCAATGACGCCGAGCCATTTCTTCATCCCGCTCTCAATAAACACTAGAAAAGGAGCTGCTCTTGTCAGCATTCCAATGGACCGAACTCGACACCAAGGCAGTGGACACCGCACGTGTGCTTGCCGCCGATGCAGTTGAAAAAGTGGGTAACGGCCACCCTGGAACCGCAATTAGCCTGGCTCCGGTTGCCTACTTGCTTTTCAACAAGGTAATGCGTCACGATCCAAAGGATGACCGCTGGCTTGGCCGCGACCGCTTCATTTTGAGCGTTGGTCACAGCTCGCTGACTATCTACAACCAGCTTTACCTGCACGGTTACGGTCTTGAGCTTGATGACATTAAGGCGCTGCGCACCTGGGGCTCAGCAACACCTGGTCACCCTGAGTATGGTCACACCAAGGGTGTAGAAATCACCACCGGTCCTTTGGGTCAGGGTCTTGCTTCGGCAACTGGCTTTGCCTACGCATCGCGTTTTGAGCGTGGCTTGTTTGACCCGCAGGCTGCCGAGGGGCAGTCACCGTTCGACCACTTTGTTTATGTAATTGCTGGCGACGGCGACATGCAAGAGGGTGTTACCTCTGAGGCTGCATCGCTTGCTGGTCACCAAAAACTTGGCAACTTGGTGGTCATTTACGACTCAAACCAGATTTCAATCGAAGACGACACCAACATTTCATTTACCGAGAATGTAAATGCTCGCTACGAGTCATACGGTTGGCACACCCAGACTGTTGACTGGAAGAAGACTGGCAACTACGTAGAAGACATCGAAGAGCTGTACAACGCGATTCAGAAGGCCAAGTCAGTGACTGACAAGCCGTCTCTAATCACCCTGCGCACCATCATTGGTTGGCCGTCTCCAAAGAAACAAAACTCGGGCAAGATTCACGGATCAGCTTTGGGTGCCGACGAGCTTGCCGGTCTGAAGACCGTTTTGGGCTTCGACCCAGAGAAAACCTTTGAGGTTGCACCAGAGGTCATCGCTCACACTCGCAACACCGAGCGTTTTGACCGCGAGCGTTCAGCTTGGGAAGCATCATTCGACGCTTGGGCGTCAGAGAACGCTGACAAGAAGCACATGCTTGACCGCATTGTTGCCGGAGAGACTCCTGAGGGTCTAGAAGCAGCCCTTCCAGTGTTCGAGAACGGTAGCTCTGTCTCTACCCGCGTTGCTTCGGGCAAGGTCATTAACGCCATCGCAGGCGTTATGCCAGAGTTCTGGGGTGGTTCTGCCGACCTAGCTGACTCCAACATGACCACTATCGCCGGAGCCAAGTCATTTGTTCCAACCGAGTGGTCAACTCACGAGTGGACTGGCGACCAGTATGGTCGCGTGTTGCACTTTGGTATCCGTGAGCACGCAATGGGCTCAATCTTGAATGGAATCGTTTTGCACGGAAACACTCGTGCATTCGGTGGAACCTTCTTGATCTTCAGCGACTACATGCGACCAGCCGTGCGTCTAGCAGCTTTGATGGGTATTCCGTCTATCTTCGTTTGGACTCACGACTCAGTGGCTCTTGGCGAGGACGGCCCAACTCACCAGCCAATCGAACAGTTGGCTACCCTTCGCGCCATCCCAAACCTAGACATGGTTCGCCCAGCAGACGGAAACGAAACCGCTTACGCCTGGAAGACCGTACTTGAGCGCCGCCAGGGACCTGCCGGTCTTGCTCTGAGCCGTCAGAACCTGCCGGTTTACGCTCGTGGAGAGGCAGACGAGACCGGTGCGGTTTATGCCGGTGCCGAGAACACTTCTAAGGGCGCTTACACCTTGCTAGAGGCAGCTAATGGCAAGCCTGAGGTCATCTTGATTGCCACCGGTTCAGAGGTTGAAATTGCCGTTGCGGCCCGACTGCAGCTTGAAGCTCAGGGTGTTGCTACCCGCGTGGTTTCGGCACCATGTCTTGAGTGGTTCGACGAGCAACCTGCCGAATACCGTGAGCAGGTTCTGCCAGCGGCAGTTGCAGCCAAGGTATCTGTTGAGGCTGGCATCAGCCTAGGTTGGAACAAGTACGTTGGCCCATTTGGCAAGAGCGTATCTATTGAGCACTTTGGTGCCTCTGCTGACCCTAAGACTCTTTACCGCGAATTTGGCATGACTGCTGAAGCAGTAGTTTCAGCAGCCAAATCATGCGTAGCAAATAACTAAGTTCAAACTTTTCAAGAAAATCGGAGAAATAATCATGGGAAACAGCCCTCTAGCTCAGTTGGCCGCTAACGGTGTCAGCATCTGGCTTGACGACCTATCACGCTCACGCATCGTTTCAGGTGGTCTGCGCGATCTGATCACTAACCGCTCGGTTTCTGGTGTTACCACCAACCCAACTATTTTTGCCGGTGCTTTGGCTAAGGGCGAGGGTTATCAGGCTCAGGTTGCTGAGCTTGCAGCCGCTGGTGCAACTGCTGAGCAGGCCATCTTCGAGATCACTACTAAAGACGTGTCTGATGCCTGTGACATTTTTGCTGGCGTTTACGCAGAGACAAACGGATTCGATGGCCGAGTTTCCATTGAGGTCGAGCCAGGTCTTGCTAACGACACTGACGGTACCGTAGCTCAGGCTAAAGAGTTGTTTGCCAAGGTAAACCGCGAGAACGTAATGATCAAGATTCCTGCAACCAAGCCAGGTCTTGCTGCGATTACCGCCGTTATTGCCGAGGGTATCAGCGTAAACGTGACCCTAATCTTCTCGCTTCAGCGCTACCGTGAGGTAATTGCTGCCTACATTGCAGGTGTAGAGCAAGCTAAAGCCAATGGCCACGACATCTCAAAGATTCACTCAGTGGCATCTTTCTTTGTTTCGCGCGTGGACACTGAAGTTGACAACCGTTTGGTTGCCGCTGGTCACCCAGAGCTAAAGAGCAAGGCCGCTTTGGCTAACGCCCGTTTGGCTTACGAGGTATTCGAGCAGGAGTTTGCGACCGAGGCTTGGTCTGCACTTGCCGCAGCCGGAGCAAACGTTCAGCGCCCGCTGATGGCCTCAACCGGAGTAAAGGACCCTGCGCTGCTTGACACTCTTTACGTAACTGAACTAGTGGCTCCTCAGTTGGTTAACACCATGCCAGAGAAGACCATGGAGGCTGTCTACGATCACGGAGTAATCCCAGCTGCTTCAATCACTAACAACTACGAATCTGCTCGCGAAGTATTGGCTGCGGTTGCAGCTGCTGGTGTTTCGCTTGATGACGCAACCCAGGTGCTAGAGACCGAAGGCGTTGACAAGTTCATCGTTTCTTGGAACGAACTAGTTGAGACCGTGGACAACGCACTTAAGGCAGCCAACTAATGTCACTAAAGGTAGTCGTAGCCGGAACCGCTGCAGCAGCCGTTGCCAACAACATTGATGCACTAGTTGCTGACAAGGTAGCAAGCCGCATTGCAGCCAAGGACTTCACTCTTTGGGGCAAAGACGCAGAGGCCGAATCATCAATTCGGTTGGGTTGGGTTAACTCAGCTGCTGACTCTGCTCCACTAGTTGATTCAATCCTTGCCCTCAAGGCAGAGTTCAACGCCAAGGGTGTAGACCGCTTTGTGCTCTGTGGCATGGGTGGGTCTTCTTTGGCCCCTGAGGTTATTACCCGCACCGCGGGTGTTGACCTAGTGGTGTTGGACTCAACCAATGCCGACCAGGTTGGCGCTGCGCTTGCCGGTGATCTTAACCGCACCGCGATTATTGTGTCTTCGAAGTCTGGCTCAACCGTTGAAACTGACTCTCAGAAGCGCATTTTTGAGAAGGCATTTACTGACGCCGGTATCGACAAGACAGACCGCGTGGTTGTCGTCACAGACCCAGGTTCACCAATGGAAGCTGCCGCCAAGGCAGATGGCTACCGGGTGTTCAACGCTGACCCAACAGTGGGCGGCCGCTATTCTGCACTGACCGCTTTTGGACTAGTTCCTTCTGGTTTGGCCGGTGCCGACATCTCGGCACTACTTGCCGAGGCAACTGCAGTCAGTGAGCTTTTGGCTAGTGATTCTGCCGAAAACCCAGGTTTGATTCTGGGTGCTGCTTTGGCTTGCACTCCAGGTGAGATGGGCAACCGCGACAAGATCGGAATTGTTGCCGATGGCACCCAAATCGTAGGCTTTGGAGACTGGGCCGAGCAACTGATTGCTGAATCTACCGGCAAGCTTGGCAAAGGTATTTTGCCTGTTGTTTTGACGCCAGAAAGCCAAGAACTTCACTCTGGTCTAGCCGACCTTGTTGCAGTTCACGTTCAGGCGGATGCTAAGCCAGTTTCAGGTGACACCGTCTCTGTTTCAGGTTCATTGGGTGCTCAGTTCCTGCTTTGGGAATACGCAACCGTTGTTGCCAGCCGACTAATTGGTATCAATCCGTTTGACCAGCCAGACGTGGAATCTGCCAAGGTTGCTGCACGCGGCATGCTTGAGCAGCGCGACGCAGTTATCCCGGCTTTGTTCACTGACAACGGCGTTGACGTTCGTTCAACCGAGCTAAATGTGGCCGGCACCTCGGTGGCTGCGGCTATCGAGGCTCTATTGGCTCAACTTGACGATGACGAAGGCTACGTTTCGATTCACGCCTATCTAGACCGCACCTCGGTGGCCGAAGCCGAAGAGTTGCGTGACCTATTTGCCAATCAGACCCGCCGACCAGTCACTTTTGGTTGGGCACCACGTTTCTTGCACTCAACCGGCCAGTACCACAAGGGTGGTCCGCGTCAGGGCGTCTACCTGCAGTTGGTTTCAGAAGCAGCACAGGACATTCAGGTTCCTGGCCGCGACTTTACCTTTGGTGAGCTAATCGCCTCGCAGGCTGCCGGAGATGCCAAGGTTCTAGGCCAACTTGGTCGCCCAGTGCTAACCCTAACTTTGGCTGATGCCAAGGCAGGCGTTGCATTGATCAAGTCAGTCCTCTAAGGAGAAATTGCTTCATGACCAAGCTTTCAGCTGGACACAACCCGCTACGCGATCCGAGTGATCGCCGTCTAAACCGGATTGCTGGGCCTAGCAGCCTTGTGATATTTGGTGTAACCGGTGACCTTTCTCGAAAGAAACTTATGCCGGCGGTCTACGACCTTGCCAACCGTGGTTTGTTGCCACCGGGCTTTGCTCTGGTTGGTTTTGCGCGCCGCGACTGGGAGAACCAGGACTTTGAAAAGGTAGTCAAGGAGTCGGTGAAGCAATTTGCTCGTACCCCTTGGTCAGAAGATGTCTGGAACCAACTGGCTACCGGTATTCGCTTTGTTTCTGGTGAGTTTGACGATGATGCAGCCTTTGACCGCCTCAAGGAAACCATCGAAGAGCTAGACGCCAAGACTGGAACCAACGGAAACCACGCGTTCTATCTGTCGATTCCACCGAAGGCTTTTGCTCAGGTTTCGCAGCAGCTTAAGCGCAGTGGCCTGGCTGATCCAAAGCCAGACCAGTTCCGCCGCGTGGTAATTGAGAAGCCATTCGGTCACAACCTTGAGTCTTCTCGAGAGCTCAACGACGTAGTAGAGACTGTGTTCCCGCCGGATGCCGTGTTCCGTATCGACCACTACCTTGGCAAAGAAACAGTTCAGAACATTTTGGCGTTGCGTTTTGCTAACCAAATGTTCGAGCCGCTTTGGAACGCTAACTACATTGACCACGTTCAGATCACCATGGCTGAAGACATTGGTGTTGGTGGACGAGCCGGTTACTACGACGGCATTGGTGCAGCCCGTGACGTAATTCAGAACCACTTGCTGCAGCTTTTGGCCCTAACTGCCATGGAAGAGCCAGTTTCTTTTGACGCTGCCGATTTGCGCGCTGAAAAAGAGAAGGTTTTGTCAGCTGTTCGACTTCCTGCAGACCTTGGTCTTCACACCGCCCGCGGTCAGTATTCTGGCGGCTGGCAGGGTGGCGAGAAAGTGACCGGTTTCTTAGAAGAAGACGGCATGAACCCTGAGTCTGTCTCTGAAACCTATGCCGCAATGAGACTTGACATTAACACTCGTCGTTGGGCGGGTGTGCCGTTTTACCTTCGAGCTGGAAAGCGCCTAGGTCGCCGAGTTACTGAGATCGCAGTGGTATTCAAGCGCGCACCGCAGCAACTATTTGCTGCCAGCCAGACCAGCGCCCTTGGCCAGAACGCCCTAGTCATTCGTGTGCAGCCTGACGAAGGCGTAACCATGCGTTTTGGCTCTAAGGTGCCGGGTGTGGGTATGCAAGTTCGCGATGTCACCATGGACTTTGGTTATGGTCACGCCTTTACCGAGGCCAGCCCAGAGGCCTACGAGCGACTAATTCTTGACGTACTTTTGGGTGACCCTCCCCTATTCCCACGCCACGAAGAGGTTGAACTCTCGTGGAAGATTCTTGACCCAATTGAGGAATACTGGGCAACTCAAGGCCAGCCAGAACAGTACCGCCCTGGTACCTGGGGCCCATCATCTGCCGACGAAATGCTTGCCCGAGACGGGCGCGAGTGGAGAATTCCGTGATCATTGATCTTCCAAACACAACCATCAGCAAGGTTTCAAAGCAGATCATTCAGATTCGCGAACAGGGCGGCGTAGTTGCCCTTGGCCGAGTTCTGACTCTGGTCATTGAAACGGACTTTGCCGGTATCGAGCCAGCTATCAAAGCTGCGAATGATGCCTCACGTGAGCACCCTTGTAGAATCATTGTGCTAGCTGACGACAACTCAGCTAGCCCACAAGATGCCAAGCTAGATGCTCAGATTCGTGTTGGCGGCGACGCCGGTGCGTCTGAGGTCATTGTCTTGCGCGCCTTTGGAGAGGCTGCCAGTGACCCTGAGAGCCTAGTTACGGGGCTGTTGTTGCCAGATGCCCCAGTTGTTGCCTGGTGGCCAGACGAGGCACCAGCCAAGGCTGCGGACTCAGCAATTGGCCGCATTGCCACCCGCCGCATCACCGATGCTGCCAGCCAGGCCGACCCACACGCCTACCTTCAGCAGCTAGCTAAGTCATACACCCCAGGTGACAGCGACTTTGCCTGGACTCGATTGACCCCTTGGCGTGAGCAGTTGGCAACGATTTTGGATCAGCCACCTTATGACGAGGTCCTTTCAGTCGAAGTGACTGGCCCAGTGGACTCGCCAAGTGTTGACCTTTTGGCAGCCTGGCTGCAGATTCAGCTGGAGGTTGAAGTCAAGCTGGTTCGTACCCCTGCTGACAACCAGCAGCACGGGCTGGTTGGTGTGCGACTAACCCGAGAGTCAGGCGACATTGAGATTGTTCGTCACGAACCTGGTGTAGCCACCTTGGTGCAGCCTTCGCAGCCAACTCGCAACATCTCTCTACCTCGCCGTAGCCTTCGCGATTGCCTAATGGAAGACCTGCGCCGACTAGACCCGGACGACATTTTTGGCAAGGTAGTTACTACCTGCTTTAGCGGCCCGGTGGCCAAGCCATCAGTCACCGTAGCAAACTAAGGTTCGGCATGACAATTAGACCTTTTGTGCAGCGGTTTCCGACTGCAGATTCTGTTGCGCGAAATGCTGCGACTGACCTTCTGGCCCGACTCACCGAGCTTTTGGCAGTAAAACCAGAGGTGCACATCATGCTGACCGGTGGCACCGTAGGAATTGCTACTCTGGCAGCCCTTGGAAACCACGAAGACAAAGCCTCTGTTGATTTCACCAAGGTTCACTTTTGGTGGGGCGACGAGCGCTTTGTTGCCTCTGACAGCGATGACCGCAATTCTCTTCAAGCGCGCAAGGCCCTGCTAAACAAGATCGAAATTGACGAAACCAAGGTTCACGAGTTTCCGTCCTCTGACAACGCTTTGCAGCTTGACGATGCCTGTGATCAGTTTGCCAAGATTGTTGATGAACTGAAGCCGCAGTTTGACGTGGTCTTTTTAGGCATCGGCCCAGATGGGCACATTGCCAGCCTGTTTCCTGGCAAGCCTCTTCCGGCCGAAGGTATTCAGGTAATTGCTGAATCCGATTCACCAAAGCCACCACCGCAGCGCCTTAGTTTTACCTACGAGGCGTTGAACTCTGCCAATGAGATTTGGTTTGTTGTATCCGGCGCAGATAAGCAAGATGCCGTTGCTGTTGCCTTTGGCGATGAACCAGAATCTTTGCCGGTTGGTCGAGTTCGCGGAATCACTGGCACTCGTTGGTATCTAGACACCACCGCTGGAACCAAGGTTTTTGGCTGCTAGAAGCCTCCATATAAAAAATGGACCCTGAGTAGGGTCCATTTTTTTTACTTCTTTGACTCTTCTTCGGCTAGTCTCTGTCTACGCTCGCGAACAGAATTTACCGCGGCTGCTAGAAGCTCTTCAGCTTCGGCCTCAGTGCGACGCTCTTTTACATATGCCAAGTGGGTGCGGTAAGGCTCGACCTTGGCTAGGTGTGGCGGGTGGGCCTTGTCGTGGCCTGCAGGCAAACCACATTTTGGGCAGTCGATCTGCTGAGGAATGTCTTCTAGCGCAATCGTTGCTATGTAGTTGGCGTTGTACTCGTGATCGTTGGCACAGTAGAAACTCACTGTGATGCGGTGCACTTGATGCCCGCGCTCAACCTCACCCATTGGGCCTGACCCAACGCGTGATCCCCTGATTGATGATCCCCCGTTAGACATTTTGCTTAGTTAGGCGACGAGGTTGAAGCGGGTAAATAGGCCAAGAGTGATGATTACAACAACCCAGACCACACCAAGAATGATGGTGATGCGGTTAAGGTTTCGTTCTGCAACACCAGAAGAGTTCATGCTGCTGGTCACGCCGCCACCGAACATGTCTGACAATCCGCCACCGCGGCCCTTGTGAAGCAAGATCATTAGGGTCAGCAAAAGGCTGGTGATGGCTAGAAGCACCTGAAGTGCAATCTGAAGCGCGAGCATTGGAATCCTTTGGTTTGAGTACTTTTAGAAATTATAGAGCGATGTGCTTCTGGAAACGAGCAATACCGCTGAACTCTTCGGCATCTAGGCTGGCGCCACCGACAAGTACACCGTCAACTTCGGTGCTGCGCAGGAAGCCGGCAACGTTGGCAGCCTTAACTGAGCCACCGTAAAGAATGCGAGTGGCTGCTGCCAGTTCTGCACCAAATTCGGCTGCAATTGCCTCGCGAATCTTGCCACAAACTGCTGCAGCCTCCTCAGCTGTAGCCACCTTTCCGGTACCGATAGCCCAAACCGGCTCGTACGCAATTACGAATTCGCCAAGCTTGTCGTGACCCGCAAGTGCTGCAAGAGTCTGGCGTACCGGAACAGCGCTCTGCCCTTCGGCCTCGAGTTCCTCAAGGGTTTCTCCAACGCAGATAACCGGGATGATGCCGTGGCGGAAAGCGGCAGCAGTCTTTGCGTGAACGACTTCATCGTTCTCGGCGTGGTACTGGCGTCGTTCACTGTGGCCAATTAAAACGTACTTCACGTCGAGCTTGCTCAGGAAGGCGCCTGAGATCTCGCCGGTGTAGGCGCCAGAGTCAAACTTTGACAGGTCTTGTGCGCCAAGGCCAAGTTCCATCTTCTCAGCATCCATCAGCGTCTGAACGCTGCGAATGTCGGTGAATGGAGGAAACACCACTACCTCTGCTGACTTGTAGTCGTGTGCGGCGTCGTTCAGCGTCCAAGAAAGTTTCTGCACCAGAGCAATAGCCTGCTGGTGGTCCAGGTTCATTTTCCAGTTTCCAGCAATAAGCGGTACGCGGTTAGCCATAATTTTCTCCAGTGATTGTTTGAAAGATTAGTTAAGAACGTCTAGACCAGGAAGCTCTTTGCCCTCAAGGAACTCAAGGCTAGCGCCACCACCGGTTGAAATGTGGCCGAACTGGTCGTCGTTGAATCCAAGAATGCGAACGGCAGCAGCAGAGTCCCCTCCACCGACCACGCTCAGACCCTGAACCTCGGTGAGTGCCTTAGCAACCGCACGGGTTCCCCCAGCAAACTTGTCAATCTCGAATACGCCCATTGGGCCGTTCCAAAAGACAGTCTTTGATGCCGAGATCTCAGCAGCAAAGAGGGCCGCTGAATCTGGGCCAATGTCTAGACCCAGGCCGGAGGCGCCGAACGGTGAAGACTCAATGTCATTAGCTGCGCTAACGGCGACCTCGGCGTCGGCACCAAACTTAGATGCCACCACGATGTCGGTTGGAAGAACAACTTCGACACCTAGCTCGGCGGCACGCCTTAGGTACTCTTTGCAGGTGTCAATCTGGTTTTCTTCAAGAAGGCTTGAGCCTACTTTGTAACCCTGGGCTGCCAAGAAGGTGAAGACCATTCCACCACCAACAAGAAGTTTGTTTACGGTAGGCAAAAGGTGGTCAATTACACCCAGCTTGTCTGAAACTTTTGAACCACCAAGAACCACAGTGTAAGGGCGCTCTGGGGTGGCGGTTAGACGAGTTAGAACGTCGAGTTCTTTCTCAATTAGGTGGCCAGCAGCGCTTGGTAGTGCCTTGGCCAATTCATACACCGATGCCTGCTTGCGGTGAACCACACCAAAGCCATCGCTGATGAAGAAGTCGCCGAATTCGGCAAGTTTTGCAGCAAATGCCTCGCGCTCGGCTGAGTCTTTGCTGGTTTCTGCTGCGTTGAAGCGAAGGTTCTCAAGAACCACTACTCCCCCGCGGGCCAGAGCCTTTACGGCACCCTTGGCCTCGCTTCCGACAGTGTCAGAAGCAAAGAAGACTGGTTGTCCAAGTAGCTCACCCAAGCGCTTTGCAGCTGGCTCGAGTGAGTACTTGGCGTCAGGCGCACCCTCTGGGCGGCCAAGGTGTGAAATGACCACTACCTTGGCGCCCTGATCGACCAGGTACTTGATGGTTGGAACTGAGGCAACGATGCGACCGTCATCAGTGATGCGGGTTCCATCTAGTGGAACGTTCAAGTCGCAGCGGATTACTACCCGCTTTCCGTCAAGATTTGGCAGGTCGGAGAGTTTACGCATTTTGATCTTTCACGGCCTAAAACTGCTAGGCCACAGTTTTGTTTTTAGGGTTTAGAGCTTGCTTGCTACAAGCTCGGTTAGCTCAACCAAACGGTTTGAGTAACCCCACTCGTTGTCGTACCAAGAGCTGATCTTTACTGTACGACCGATGACCTTGATTAGGCCTGCGTCAACAATTGATGAGTGTGCATCGGTGACGATGTCGCTTGAAACGATCTCGTCCTCGGTGTACTTCAAGATGCCAACCATTGGGCCAGACTCTGAAGCAGCCTTGTAGGCAGCCTTGATCTGCTCAACAGTCACGTCGGTCTTAGAAACCAAGGTTAGGTCGGTGATCGAGCCAGTTGGAACTGGAACGCGAAGTGCGTAACCGTCTAGCTTGCCCTTTAGTTCAGGAAGAACTAGGCCAATCGCCTTTGCTGCACCGGTTGATGAAGGAACGATGTTGATAGCTGCTGCACGGGCGCGACGAAGGTCGCCGTGAGGGCCATCCTGCAGGTTCTGGTCAGCAGTGTAAGCGTGAACAGTGGTCATCAGACCGTTCTCGATACCAAAGTTGTCGTTGAAGACCTTGGCAAATGGAGCCAAGCAGTTGGTGGTGCAAGAAGCGTTTGAGATGATGTGGTGGTTCTCTGGGTCGTATAGGTGGTCGTTTACACCTAGAACGAAGGTTGCGTCTTCACCGGTTGCCGGTGCTGAGATAAGAACCTTCTTGGCGCCAGCAGCAATGTGAGCCTTTGCAGCCTCTGCATCGGTGAAGCGGCCGGTTGACTCGATAACGATGTCAACGCCTAGGTCGCCCCAACCAAGGTCAGCTGGGTTGCGCTCTGCGAGAACCTTGATGACCTGTCCACCAACAATGATGTTCTGGCCGTCAACTGAGACATCCTGAGGCAAACGACCGGTTACTGAGTCGTACTTCAACAGGTGAGCAAGTGACTTAGGGTCGCTTAGGTCGTTTACAGCAACGATCTCAAGCTCGGTGCCCTTTGCCAAAGCTGCACGAAGGTAGTTACGTCCAATACGACCGAAGCCGTTAATTCCAACACGAATAGCCACGAAAGTTCTCCAAGGAGTTTAGGCGCCAAGAATTGACGCGTGTTTTGATTGATTTTTTGGGAGCTAGTTGCCACGCGTCATTGGGTGGAAAAACTTCTATCAGAATAGCAGTAGACCGCTTGTTTTGGTGCGTGCTGCTTCGAAACGTGCCTGAATGTCGGCCCAGTTGATGATGTTCCAGAAAGCCTTTACATAGTCACCCTTGACGTTCTGGTAGTCAAGGTAGAAAGCGTGCTCCCACATGTCCAGCATCAATAGTGGAACGGTGGTAGGAACCACGTTGCCCTGCTGGTCGTAAAGCTGCTCAATAATCAGGCGCTGGCCGACTAGATCCCAGGCCAAGAATGACCAGCCTGAGCCCTGGATGCCCATGGCAGATGCGTTGAAGTGCGCCTGGAATGCCTCGAACGAGCCAAAGAACTCATCGATAGCCGCAGCCAACTCGCCCTCTGGGCGGTCAGTGTTTGCTGCAGTTAGGTTCTTCCAGAAGATTGAGTGGTTAATGTGGCCACCAAGGTGAAATGCCAGGTCCTTCTGAAGCTTGTTTACCCAGGTGAAGTCGTTTTTCGCTCGAGCCTCTTCTAGAAGTTCAAGAGTCGCGTTGGCACCGGCAACATACGCTGCGTGGTGCTTTGAGTGGTGCAGTTCCATGATGCGTGCCGAGATGCTTGGCTCAAGAGCGGCGTAGTCGTAGGTAAGTTCCGGCAATACATACTTGGTCATTTGATTCTCCTAGTTGGGTTGGTAAAAATCCTAGCCAAAATTACTTCGGGGTTATTCCGAGATAATTGGCAATTTGTGGTGGTTTATTCGTCTAAATCGTCTGGCAGAAAGGCATCTGTGGCTGGAATGCCAAGGTCTTCTGCTCGCTTGTCGGCCATGGCAAGCAGGCGGCGGATGCGACCGGCAATGGCATCTTTGGTCATGGCTGGGTCAGCCAGATGGCCAAGCTCATCGAGGCTTGCCTGCTTGTGCTTTAGGCGCAACTCGCCAGCATACCTAAGGTGTTCGGGAATGTCCTCGCCCAAGATCTCGAGTGCCCGCTCAACTCGCGCCCCCGCCGCAACAGCGGCCTGTGCCGAACGCCTTAGGTTGGCGTCGTCAAAGTTTGCTAGACGGTTGGCTGTCGCGCGCACTTCACGACGCAAACGCATTTCTTCCCAGCGCAAAACCTGTGTGTGCGCCCCCATTTGGGTGAGCATGGTGGCGATTGCCTCGCCCTCGCGCACAGTGACCCGGTAAACACCGCGAACTTCGCGTGCCTTGGCTGTTACTCCTAGTCGTCGAGCTACACCAACAAGCGCCATGGCGGCTTCGTTGCCCGGTGCCGTGATCTCTAGCGCCGCTGACCGCCCAGGGTCGGTAAGTGAACCATGGGCAAGAAATGCACCGCGCCAAACCGCTTGAGCCTCTTGAATTGATCCTGATACTAGGTTGGCTGGC
Organism: Actinomycetota bacterium; assembly: GCA_041191645.1. Taxonomy (GTDB): domain Bacteria; phylum Actinomycetota; class Actinomycetes; order Actinomycetales; family Microbacteriaceae; genus Rhodoluna. The sequence continues at coordinate 83,163 of JBEEOK010000066.1, forward strand.
AAACCGCGAACCGGGCGCCCACGTTGGTCTAGCAAACCGGTTTGGCGAGCTAGGACATCGCCCTGCTGAAGAACACGAATCTGGTATCTGCTGCTGCGGCGAATTCCGGAAGGTGAGATTACAGCCATCTCACTGTCAATTCCGAACAGGTCGGTCAAGTCTTTTCTAACTCGTCTGGCAATCTGGGCAGTGTCCAGCTCAACCTCGACTGCAACGCGTCCAGAAATCAGGTGGAGACCTCCTGAGAATCTTAGGATCGTCGACAACTCAGCGACTCGCACAGCATTCTTGTTAACCTCGAGGCGCGCGAGCTCATCTTTGAGGTCTGCGGTTAGAGCCATGTTTATTCCTTGCCTAAATCTCGGTGTTTGACCGTTACTGATACATCTTGAATCTTTTGCAGTTCCGCAGCAATTCGTTTGGAGATTGCCACTGATCGGTGTTTGCCACCCGTGCAACCGATTGCGATAGTGGCATATCTCTTGTTCTCGTTGAGATAACCACGCAGGACCGGCTGGAGTGCTGCCACGTAGTGCTCAACAAACTCTTGGGCACCATCTTGGCTCAATACAAAATCTGAAACCGCCTGGTCTTCGCCGGTAAACGGCCTGAGCGTTTCTTGCCAGAACGGGTTTGGCAGAAAACGTGCATCGGCAACCAAGTCGGCATCTGACGGCAAACCGTATTTAAAACCAAACGACATGACGTTGATTTGCAACTTGGAGGTTTGTTCCAAGGTGAAACCATCTGCGATTTTATTTGAAAGCTGGTGAATGTTGAGTTCGCTGGTATCGATAACCACATCTGCCGACTCGCGAAGGCTCAGCAAGCGGTTTCGCTCTTCGGCAATTCCGTCGAGAATGGTGCCACTACCCTGGAGTGGGTGTGGGCGGCGCACCGATTCAAACCGCTTCACCAAGGCTGCATCGGTTGCCTCCAAAAAAAGCAACCGAAGATTGAGGCTGCGACTGCGAAGCGATGCCAGGTGCGTTTGCAGCTCTGAGAAAAACTGGCCACCACGAACGTCAATCACTACCGCAAGTCTTGGTAACGGCGTCTTGGTTAGGGTGAAAAGATCGGCGATCGGGTCCAGCATCTGTGGCGGAAGGTTATCGACTACGTACCAGCCAAGATCCTCGAGCGCGTTACCTACGGTTGATCGACCAGCCCCAGACATGCCGGTAACAATCAAAAGTTCATGCTTCTTATCTGCGTTCAAAACACCCTCCCCTCGGTTGACTTTGACGTGAATAAGCTGAGTGCTTCACAGTCTACCGAAGTGCGACACGCCGAAGCGGTTTTTTAGATTTCTAACCGATTAACAATCTCCAGAGCCAGAGTTGGGCCGATTCCGGCCACCGATGAAATTTCGTCCGCGTTGGCAATTCGCAGACGCTTTGCCGAGCCAAAATGTTTGAGAAGCGCTGACACTCGCTTCTCGCCCAGCCCTGGAATCTCTGATAGCTCCGATGCAATACTGCTCTTGCGCTTCTGGCGCTGGTAGGTGATGGCAAAGCGGTGTGCCTCATCGCGAATTCGTTGTAGAAGAAAGAGCTCATCGGTGGCTCTCGGCATAATCACCGGGTAATCCTCGCCGGGGCGCCAAATTTCTTCGAGGCGCTTGGCCAAACCAACTACCGTTAGCCCGGTAACCCCAGACTCGTTTACGGCCCGTTGAGCGGCATTTACCTGTGGCAAACCACCGTCAACTATTAGTAGCGAGGGAAAGTAGCTGAACTTACTGCTGCTGGACTCAATGCTGTCGGCCGAGGTATCAGTTTCAGGATCTTTTAGGTACTTCAGTCTTCGAGTAAGAACCTGATAGATCGAATCAGTGTCATCGGAGGTGTTTTCAATCGAGAACCTGCGGTAGTGATCTTTCTTGGGAAGGCCATCTTCAAAGACCACCATGGATGCCACTACGCCGGTTCCACCGAGGTGTGAAACATCAAAGCACTCGATTCTTAGCGGTGCGTTATCGAGCTGCAGGGCGCGCTGAATACCAGCAAGAGCGTCGGCACGAGCGGTGAAGTCAGCACTCCTGCGGGTCTTATAGAGCATGAGTGAGTGCTTTGCGTTGGTTAGAGCAGTTTCAGCCAAAGCTGCCTTGTCACCGCGCTGAGCAACTCTGACATCCACCTTGGTTCCCCGCAAGGCACTGAGCCAACGATTGATCTCCTTGGCATCATCTGGGAGTGCCGGTACCAAAATCTCTTTCGGAATATCTGCCGCTTGGCTCGAGCCATAAACGTTCTGCAGCACGTATTCGACTATCTCGGGAAGACTCCGTTCAAGTTCTTTGTCAACTACCCAGCCGCGAACACCACGAATACGACCACCGCGAACGATGAATTGCGAGACAGCTGCGGCCAGCTCATCATCTGCAATTCCAAACAAGTCGGCATCGGTGTGGTCACTGAATACGACAGTGCTCTTCTCAAGCACCCGCTCGAGAGCCTCAACGTTGTCTCGAAGCCGCCCAGCTAACTCATACTGCTGATTTTCGCTAGCCTCATACATTTTTGCTCTGAGGGTTTCAACGTGGGCCGTGTCGCCCCCGGCCATGAAGTCGATGAATTCCTTAGCAATTGTTTTGTGCTCGGCCTTGGTTACTCTATCCACGCACGGGGCCGCACACTTGCCAATGTCACCAAGAAGGCAAGCCCGGTTGGCCGCCTTGGCACGCTGATACACGCCTTTCGAGCATGAACGCACTGGGTAGACCTTGAGTAAGGTGTCCAGGGTTTCTCGCACGGCCCAGGCTTGGGTGTAGGGGCCAAAATACCTAACGCCCTTAACCTCACGATTGCGCGTGATGAATGCGCGGGGTACTTCGTCCGAGATTGATACCGCTAGATACGGGTAGCTTTTGTCGTCCTTGAAACGAACATTGAAAGGAGGGTCGTACTCCTTGATCCAGGTGAACTCAAGTTGAAGCGCCTCGTATTCAGTCTTAACGATGGTCCACTGCACATCAGCTGCCGAGGTGACCATTCTTCTGGTGCGCTCATGCAGGCTCTCGAGCGGCCCAAAATAGCTACTTAGTCTGGCCCGTAGATTTTTGGCCTTGCCAACATAGAGCACACGCCCGCTAGCATCTAGCCAGCGATAGACTCCCGGCTCAGTAGGAATCTCGCCGGTTTTGGGCCTAAACGAGAGGGCATCAGCCATTAACTAAGCATTTCTTTCAAGAAGCCACCGGTGAATGAATCAACATTCTTGGCCACAGTCTCTGGTGTGCCAATCGCAACTACTTGACCACCGCGAGACCCTCCCTCTGGACCCATGTCGATAATCCAGTCGGCACACTTAATAACATCAAGGTTGTGCTCAATCACGAGCACTGTGTTGCCCTTGTCGACTAGCCCGTTCAAAACCAACAGCAACTTGCGCACGTCCTCGAAGTGCAATCCAGTGGTCGGTTCGTCCAGCACATAAATGCTTCGGCCGTTAGAGCGGCGTTGTAGTTCCGTAGCAAGTTTTACTCGCTGAGCCTCGCCACCAGACAATGTCGTGGCACTCTGACCAAGACGCACGTAACCTAGGCCAACCTCAACTAGTGTGTCCAGGTAGCGTGAAATTGAAGTGATTGCAGCAAAGAACTCGGCCGCCTCCGCGATCGGCATTTCGAGAACTTCGGCAATGTTCTTTCCCTTATAAAGCACCTGAAGAGTCTCACGGTTATAGCGGGCACCATGGCATACCTCGCAAGCCACGTAGACATCTGGCAAAAAATTCATCTCGATCTTGAGGGTGCCATCACCAGAGCAGGCCTCGCAGCGCCCACCCTTTACGTTGAACGAGAAGCGCCCCTGCTGGTATCCGCGAGCCTTTGCCTCTTGAGTTTCGGCAAATAACTTACGAATGTGGTCAAAAACGCCGGTGTAGGTTGCCGGGTTAGACCGCGGTGTGCGACCAATTGGATTCTGGTCAACATGCACGACCTTATCTAGCAAGTCGATTCCCTCGACTCGTGTATGGCGACCAGCCACACCCTTTGCGCCGTTGAGGCTGTTAGCCAGCACCTCATACAGCACATCGTTCACCAGTGATGACTTTCCCGAGCCGCTAACTCCAGTGACCGCGGTCAAAACACCTAGTGGAAACTCAACATCAACATTTTGAAGGTTATTTTCACGCGCTCCAACTACCTTGAGCTTGCGTTTTGGGTCGATTTTGCGGCGGGACTTAGGGGTTGAAATCGCCTCGAGGCCAGAAAGAAACGCGCCGGTCAGTGATTTGTCGTTCTTAAGTAGGTCAGCGTATGGCCCGCTGTGAACCACCTCACCACCGTTGACACCAGCTCCAGGGCCAATGTCGACAACCCAGTCTGATGCCTTGATGGTGTCTTCATCATGCTCAACTACGATCAGCGTGTTTCCTAGATCGCGCAACTTAATCAGGGTGTCAATTAGGCGGCGGTTGTCACGCTGGTGCAGACCGATTGATGGCTCATCGAGAACATAAAGCACGCCGGTTAGACCTGAACCAATCTGGGTGGCCAAGCGAATGCGCTGGGCTTCCCCTCCGGAAAGGCTTCCAGCTGCGCGCTCAAGCGAAAGATAGTCGAGTCCCACAGCGATGAGAAAGTCCAGTCGCGCACGAATCTCGCGAAGAACCTGAGCCGCGATCTTTACATCGCGTTCAGCTAGAACTAGGTTCTCGAAAAACTTCACGGCATCGCCCAGACTCATGGCAGCTACCTGAGCAATGCTTAGGTCGGCAACCTTGACTGCCAGTACCTCTGGCTTCAACCTTTGGCCGCTACAGGCCGGACAAGGAATTTCTCTTAGGAAGCCAGACCACTTGGCACGCGCGTAATCATTCTCTGACTCGAGGTACTTGCGTTCAATGTAGCTGAGTACGCCTTCGAAGCCCGTCGTGTAGCGCAGCTCACGGCCGTATTTGTTCTTCCATTTAACCTGTACGTCAAAATTGTTTCCGTGCAGAACGGCCTGTTGAACCTCATCTGGCAGTTGATTCCACGGGGTATCCAGAGAGAAATCTAAGTCGTCAGCTAGGCCCTCGAGCATTCTGGAAAAGTAGTGGAAGAGACCCTTGCCCTGGGTTGACCAAGGGAGGATAACTCCCCCATTGATGCTGGCATCGGTATCGCCAATCACGAGTTCGGCATCGACGGCCTGCTTCACGCCAAGGCCGGAGCACTGTGGGCACGCTCCAAAGGGTGCGTTAAACGAAAAGGTGCGTGGCTCAATCTCGGTCAGGCTGAGAGCGTGCTCGTTGGGGCAAGACATTCGTTCGCTGAATACCCGAGTCTTGGCAGGACCTGCAGGCTCATCAACTAGGTCAATCAATATTCGGCCATTTGCCAATTTGAGACCAGTCTCAACAGAATCGGCCAAACGACCAATGATCTCCTGCTTGGCAACCAATCGGTCAATTACCACTGAGATGTCATGTTTGAAGGTTTTTTTCAGAGGCTTGGCATCGGCAAGCTGTATGACCTCACCGTCGACCACCGCTCTGGCATAGCCCTGAGCGTTGAGTTCTTTGAACAGGTCAACAAACTCACCCTTTTTTTGGTCAACCACCTGGGCCAGAATCTGAAAACGAGTTCCCTCTGGCAGTTCAAGAATTTGATCGACAATCTGCTGGGGTGTCTGTTTAACGATCCTCTCGCCACATTCGGCGCAGTAAGGCACACCCACTCGAGCCCAGAGCAATCGCAGGTAATCGTGAATTTCGGTAATCGTACCCACCGTGGAACGCGGGTTTCGGTTGGTTGACTTTTGGTCAATCGATACGGCGGGACTTAGGCCCTCAATGAAATCAACATCGGGGCGGTCTACCTGCCCGAGAAACTGTCGTGCATAAGCCGAAAGAGACTCCACATAGCGGCGTTGGCCCTCAGCAAAAATTGTGTCGAATGCCAATGAAGATTTTCCAGATCCACTCAGCCCGGTGAAGACCACCATCGAGTCACGAGGTACCTCAAGATTCACATTCTTGAGGTTGTGAACCCGGGCGCCCTTGATGATGAGCTTGTTCTCGTGGTGAATTGGCGTAATTGGCATCTTTGAAGTTTAACCTTGCATTCTGCGGCCGCGTTTAGACGTGACCGGCCTTTTCCATTTGTCGCAACTCGTGTTTGAGTTCGGAAATCTCATCGCGAAGCCTTGCAGCCAGCTCAAATTTGAGTTCGACGGCGGCCTCTTTCATTTGGGCATCAAGATCCACGATGACCGCCAAAATCTCTTCTTGCGCCATTGATGCAATGCCCTTTCGAGCCTTAACCGGAATAACCGATTTTCCATCGCGCGTTTTCTTCTTGCCGGCCTGCTCAAGCAGCTCTGCAGTGTCTTGCTCTTCGCGCAAAATCTGATCGGTGATGTCTGCAATCTTTTTGCGCAATGGCTGCGGATCAATACCGTGCGCTTTGTTGTAGGCAACCTGCTTGGCTCTTCGGCGGTTAGTTTCCTCAATCGCCCGCGACATTGAATCGGTCAGGTTATCGGCATACATGTGAACTTGGCCATTGATGTTTCGAGCAGCACGGCCAATGGTCTGAATAAGCGATGTGGTTGAGCGCAAGAAGCCCTCTTTGTCTGCATCAAGAATGCTCACCAACGAAACCTCTGGCAGATCCAAACCTTCGCGCAAAAGATTAATTCCAATCAACACATCAAATACACCGCTGCGCAGCTCGCGCAATAATTCCACGCGGCGAAGCGTGTCTACGTCTGAATGAAGGTATCTCACTCGAACGCCTGCCTCGGTCAAAAAGTCGGTCAGCTCTTCGGCCATTTTCTTGGTGAGTGTGGTTACCAAAACACGCTCATCACGGCTGGCGCGAACTCTGATTTCTTCGAGCAAGTCATCAATCTGGCCCTTGCTAGGTTTGATGACAATCTCTGGGTCAACCAAACCGGTTGGGCGAATAATTTGCTCGACAACTCCGGCGCCGAGGTTCATCTCGTACTTACCAGGGGTTGCCGAAAGGTAAACGGTCTGCCCGACCCGTTCTTGGAACTCGCTAAATTTCAGTGGGCGGTTATCCAAGGCCGATGGAAGTCGGAAACCGTACTCAACCAAATTACGCTTACGGCTTGAGTCACCTTCATACATGGCACCGATCTGCGGCACGGTTACGTGAGATTCGTCAATAACGGTCAAAAAATCCTCTGGGAAATAGTCCAGCAGGCAACTTGGTGCCGATCCAGGCTCGCGCCCGTCGATGTGTCTCGAATAATTTTCGATACCCGAACAGAAACCCAGTTCGTTAATCATTTCTAGATCAAAAGTGGTGCGCATCTTTAGGCGCTGTGCCTCAAGAAGTTTTCCCTGCGATTCCAACTCCTTCACGCGCCAGACCAGTTCTTCTTCAATGCCCTCAATAGCTTTACCCATTCGATCTGGGCCGGCCATGTACAGTGACGCCGGGAATATTGAGACGGCTGATTCAGTGCGCGCTATCTCACCGGTTAGTGGGAATAGTGAATAAAGGGCCTCAATCTCATCGCCGAAGAACTCAATCCGAATGGCCATTTCTTCGTTGACCGGGATGATTTCAATGGTGTCGCCTTTGACACGGAAGTTACCGCGCGAGAAGTCGATGTCATTGCGTGCGTACTGCATGCCGACAAAACGGCGAATGAGGTCATCGCGGTCAATCTGCATTCCTACCTGCAGGGAGACGCGCGAATTTAGGTACTCCTCGGGAGCGCCGAGACCGTAAATGCAAGAAACAGTGCTGACCACCACCACATCGCGGCGGCTGAGCAGGCTGGTGGTCGCCGAATATCTCAAGCGCTCCACCTCTTCATTGATTGAAGAGTCCTTTTCAATGAAGGTGTCGGTCTGGGCTACGTATGCCTCAGGTTGGTAATAGTCGTAGTAACTTACGAAGTACTCAACGGCGTTGTTCGGCAGCAGTGATCTGAACTCATTCACCAACTGAGCCGCAAGAGTTTTGTTGTGCGCAAGGACCAATGTTGGCCGCTGAACCGCCTCGATAAGCCAGGCTGTGGTGGCAGACTTACCGGTACCCGTGGCACCAAGTAGCACAACATCTTTTTCGCCAGCGTTTATGCGAGCTGCAAGTTCAGCGATTGCGGTGGGCTGGTCACCAGAAGGTGTGTACTCGCTGATTACCTCAAAGGGTGCAAAAGATCTGGTGGCTTCCATGTCTCTAGTACTAAGCAGAAAACTTAGCTTGTGCTTCCCGTTGAATTCGAGCCCAAAGCGATTCAGCATCCTTGAGGAGCAGGATAAGGTCTTGATTTGAGTTGAGAATAACGTCGGCAGCGTTAGCGCGCTGGGCTGGGGTTGCCTGGGCGGCTATGCGGGCTTCGGCGTCAGCTTTAGCCATTCCGCGCAACTTAACCAGTCGATCAACCTGCTTTTCGAGTGGCGCCTCGACTGTCACCACTAAATCAAACGGTAGGTATACCGCTGCCTCAACCAGTAGAGGCACGTTGTAGATGACAATCGCGTCAGGTGATTGTTCGGCTAACTTTTGCTGAGCCATTGAACGCACTATTGGGTGAATTATGTTCTCGAGTTTGGCTCGCGCTTCGGCATTCTCGAAAACCAGCGTGCCAAGGGCTTTGCGGTCTAAGTTTCCCTCAGCATCAAATACCGATTCACCAAACTCTTGAAGCACCGCTAACGCACCAGCTGAACCAGGTGCAACCGCCTCGCGGGCAAGTTGGTCGGCATCGATTTCAACGCCGCCGTGACGGGCCCAGTAATCGGCAACGGTAGACTTGCCGGCCGCGATTCCACCGGTTAACCCAACTAGATACATGTGTCTAGCCTAAACAAAAAGGAGGCCGACCAAATGGCCGACCTCCTTTTTATAGCTGTGATTACTCAGCGCTCTTTAGCTTGTCGCGAAGAGCTGCAAGTGACTCGTCAGAAGCCAAGGTGCCGGTCTCTGCTGACTCGCTTGAGTAGCTGCTTGAAGAAGCTGCTGCTGATGCCTCTGGAGCCTCAGGAAGCTTTGCTGCTGCCTCGTTGGCGGCGGCAACCTGCTTCTTGTGCTCTTCCCAACGGGCGTGAGCTTCAGCGTATTCCTTCTCCCACTTGCTACGAGCCTCTTCGAAGCCTGGCTTCCACTCGTTGGTGGTTGCGTCGAAGCCCTCTGGGTACTTGTAGGTACCGTTCTCGTCGTAGTCTGCAGCCATACCGTATAGAGCTGGGTTGAATTCGGTGCCCTCTGGGTCAACCTCTTCGTTAGCCTGCTTTAGCGATAGTGAAATGCGGCGACGGTCTAGGTCGATGTCGATTACCTTGACGAAAACGTCCTGGTTCACAGCAACAACCTGCTCGGCTAGTTCGATGTGCTTTGAAGATAGCTCTGAGATGTGGACTAGGCCCTCGATGCCGTCTGCAACGCGAACGAATGCACCGAAAGGAACCAACTTGGTGACCTTACCTGGAGCGTACTGTCCGATTGCGTGGGTACGAGCGAATACCTGCCATGGGTCTTCCTGTGTTGCCTTTAGAGATAGTGATACGCGCTCGCGCTCCTGGTCAACCTCTAGAACCTCTACGGTAACTTCCTGACCAATCTCAACAACCTCAGAAGCGTGCTCGATGTGCTTCCATGAAAGCTCTGAAACGTGAACAAGACCGTCTACGCCACCAAGGTCAATGAACGCACCGAAGTTAACGATCGATGAAACCACACCGGTACGGATCTGGCCCTTAGCAAGGTCTGCAAGGAAGGTGCTGCGTGAAGCAGACTGTGACTCTTCGAGAAGAGCACGACGTGAAAGCACAACGTTGTTGCGGTTCTTGTCTAGCTCAAGAATCTTGGCTTCAACCTTCTGGCCAAGGTATGGGCCTAGGTCGCGAACGCGGCGAAGCTCGATTAGAGATGCAGGAAGGAAGCCACGAAGACCGATGTCTACGATCAGACCACCCTTAACAACCTCGATAACAACACCGTTAACAGTGCCGTCTGCTTCTTTGATCTTCTCAACATCGCCCCATGCACGCTCGTACTGTGCACGCTTCTTTGAAAGGATTAGGCGGCCTTCTTTGTCTTCCTTCTGAAGAACAAGGGCCTCAACTGCGTCGCCAACGCTAACGATCTCTGATGGATCTGCGTCGTGACGGATTGAAAGTTCACGAGAAGGGATTACACCTTCAGTCTTGTAACCGACGTCTAGTAGAACTTCGTCGCGGTCGATCTTTACAACGGTTCCAGTAATTAGGTCGCCGTCGTTGAAGAACTTCAGAGTTGCTTCTACAGCTGCTAGGAAGTCTTCTGCAGAGCCGATGTCATTTACAGCAATCTGCTTGGTGGTTTTGGTGGTCATATTTATTTTTACTCTTAACGGGCACTTCTCTGGTCGCAGCAGAGTTTCCTTGGCTTTTCCGAGGAGTCTGTTACAACAATGGATTGGTATGCGTCAAAACACATACTCTTCAATCCTAGCGGAGAAAGCCCTTAGTGACCAGCTTGATCCCAGCTCTTACCAACACCGATTTGCACCTCGAGGGGTACTGACAGTTCAACCACGTGCGACATTTTGTCGGTGACCATACTTGTGAGGCGCTCAAGTTCACCGGGGGCAACCTCAAAGACCAATTCGTCGTGAACCTGAAGCAACATTCGGCTTTGGTATCCATCTGCGGCAAGGGTTTCGGAAATTTGGTTCATAGCCAACTTCATGATGTCAGCGGCTGTGCCCTGAATTGGTGCGTTTAGGGCTGCGCGGCGGGCATTTTCTCGAACTTGGAACAATTTGCTGTTCAAGTCTTCGAATGGTCGGCGCCTTCCAAAAGTGGTGACAGTGAAACCTTGAGTCTTAGCTTCGTCAACCACAGCTGCCAAATAGCGGCGTACTCCCCCAAATCGGGCAAAATAGTCAGCCATAAGTTGTTTAGCCTCACCATTTGGAATGCGAAGCTGCTTAGCCAGTCCGTATTCGCTGAGGCCATAGACCAAGCCGTAGCTCATAGCTTTAACTTTTGAACGCATTGCCGAAGTTACCTCTGAAGGTGCAACGCCAAAAATGCGCGCGCCAACAAATCGGTGAAGGTCCTCGCCGGTTCTAAAGGCTTCGATGATGCCCTCATCCTCAGACAGGTGGGCCATAATTCGCATTTCAATCTGGGAATAGTCGGCGGTCAATAGGGTCTCAAACCCCTCACCCACAACGAACGCGTCGCGAATCTCACGGCCTCGTTCGCTCTTGATTGGAATGTTTTGCAGGTTTGGGTTCTCTGATGAGAGGCGACCGGTCGAGGTTCCGGTTTGCACGTAGTTGGTGTGAATTCGACCATCGGCTGCAACCGACTTGAGCATGGTCTCCACGATTTGGCGAATCTTCGTGACTTCGCGGTGCTCGAGCAGGCGCTCCAGGAATGGGTGCTGAGTTTGCTCGAATAGTTCGTTCAGTGCGGCAGCGTTGGTCGAGAAACCGGTCTTCACGGTCTTGGTGCCGGTCATGCCCAGCTCATCGAACAAAATCGTCTGCAATTGCTTTGGTGAAGCCAGGTTTACCTCACGACCGATGATTGCATAGGCGGCCTTGGCAATCTCAGCTACCTCCAACGACAATCTTTCGAATAGAGCCTCGAGCTTGGCCTTATCAACGGCCACACCCAAGTGTTCCATCTGAGCCAATGAGCGCACTGTCGGTAGCTCAACCTCGGCGTAAACCCGCAACTGGTTTTGCTCTTCAAGAAGTTTGAAAAGCTTTGGGCTTAGCAAACTGGTCAAAAAGGCGTCCAAAGACACATCCGGAGCATCCTCGGCAATTAGCTGGTTTGGATCGGTGCGTTTTACGACCATACCTAAGTACTCGAGGGCCAAATCATCAAGGCTAAAGTTCTTGGCCACCGGGTTCAGAAGGTAGGCCATCAGCAATGGGTCATAATCAATCCAGGTCGCTGGAATGCCCAGGTCTAGCAAACGTTTATTGATGTCTTTGGCACCGTGGAGAGCCTTGGCAATCGAAGAATCGTTGAGCCACTCCCCCAAAACAGCGTTGATTTCGCCCACACTGCTCGGGTGCCAAAAGCGCCGCTGCCCCTCGGTCGCAAAACCGATTGCAGAAATGCTTTCAGCCGTGAATTCAAATGCAACACCAATGGTGCCGTGCTCAGCTTTCAACCAATCAGTGAGCTCAGTGGCCGAAAGCTTTACAGAATCTGGAGTCTCGACCTCGTCGAAGACATCTGCCGGAGCGGCAAAAGCATCGTTGAATGCTTCGACCGCGCTCGAGGTTGCCCCGGCAGCGGAATTGGTGTGGCCGTTGGTTTGCGTGCCGTTTGCTCCGCGCAATTTGAGCACTCGTTCGGTTAGTGACTTGAACTGCAATTTGGCAAAAACTTCGCGAACCTGGGTTTCGTCAACTGAACCCAAAGCCAGGTCTTCATGAGCGAAATCAAAATCCAGGTCTCGCACCAGGTGGTTCAGGCGACGATTTCTTACTGCCAACCCCTGGTGTTCCCGAAGGCTCTCGCCGACCTTGCCGGTAATCGAATTAGCTGCTGCTAAGACTCCGTTCAAGTCACCGTAAGCCTGCAACCACTTGGCCGCTGTTTTTGGTCCAACGCCTGGGATGCCAGGCAGGTTGTCTGAAGTCTCTCCAACCAATGCCGCGAGATCTGGGTACTGTCTGGCATGGATTCCGTATTTTTCGAGCACGGCAGCGTCATCCATGCGGGCAAGATTTAGCACGCCCTTCACCGGGTACAAGATTGTGGTTCTTTCGCTGATTAGCTGAAAAGTATCCCGGTCACCAGAGACCACAAATACGTCAAAACCCTCTGCCGAACACTGATCCGCGAGGCTAGCCAGAATGTCATCAGCTTCATAGTTTGGCCTGGTGATAGTTCTAATGTTCATCGCAGCAAGGGCTTCTTGAAGCAGCTCAGTCTGGCCAACAAATTCAGGCGGAGTCTCACCACGGGTGCCCTTGTATTCCGGGTATTCCTCTGTTCGGAAAGAGCTTCTTGACAGGTCAAAGGCAACGGCTAAGTGGGTTGGCTTCTCGGCCTGCAAAATGTTCAGCAACATTGAAATAAACCCGTGAACAGCATTGGTGTGCTGCCCATCTGAGGTCTTGAAGCTGTCTGGGCTTAGAGCGTAGAAAGCTCGGAAGGCCAATGAATGCCCATCGATAAGCAGAAGGGTAGGCTTTGGATTAGCGTTCATAAGGCAAGCCTACTTTGCCAATTCAGCCAGCCAAGGAGCATCACGTGTCATTGGATTCAGAAAACTTTAGCCAAGCAGCGCAAGAGCTACTCCAACTACGCGGATTAGGTGCATTGGCCGACAAGATGGGCATTCAGTTGCTTGAGTTGTCTGCTGAAAGAGCCGTAGCGACTATGCCGGTTGAAGGTAACACCCAGCCGCTCGGTGTGCTACACGGAGGTGCCCACGTGGTACTTGGTGAAAGCCTTGGCAGCTTTGCAGCTAATGTGTGGGCTCACCCAAATAAAGTTGCCATGGGCATTGAGGTAAATGCCAGCCATAGCCGCCCAGCAACCACCGGTTTGGTCACAGCTGTGTGCACTGCAGTTAGTTTGGGAAAAACCCTAGCCACTCACGAAATAGTCATTTCAGACGAGCAGGGACGCCGTCTTTCGACTGTGCGAATCACCAACTACTTGAAAGAGAAGAACTAGGCTCCAGCCTTTGGGGCACCTAGCTGTTCGATAACGGTGCTGGCAACCTCTTGCATCGTCAACCTGCGGTCCATCGAGGCCTTTTGAATCCAACGGAAAGCATCTGGCTCAGACAGGCCCATTTTCTCGTTGAGAAGACCCTTGGCGCGATCAACCAGTTTTCGGGTTTCAAATCTCTCGTTCAGATCGGCAATTTCACTCTCAAGAGCCGTGATCTGTGCGTGGCGACTCAGTGCAATTTCAATCGCCGGCAGTAGGTCGTTTGGTGTGAAAGGCTTCACAACGTAGGCCATGGCACCGGCCTCGCTGGCCCGGTCAACGAGTTCTTTCTGGCTAAAAGCGGTCAGTAGAACAATTGGCACTTTTGCATCGGCCAACTGCTCGGCCGCGGTGATGCCGTCCATGTTCGGCATCTTGATGTCCATAACCAAAAGATCAGGTTTGTGTTCTCTGACAAGTTCTACAGCTTGTGCACCGTCTCCGGCCTCGGCAAGCACCTCAAAGCCGTGTTCGATCAGGGTTTCAACGATGTCCATACGAATCAAAGACTCGTCTTCGGCAACGATTACTGTGCGCTTCTTTGCTGCGTCTGTCATGGCAACTACCCTATGTGAAAACTCTGAGTTTCATGAACTTCGATTTCTTCAGGTAGTATTTTCTTTTGTTGCCGGCCGAAGTGGCGAAATGGCAGACGCGGAGCACTCAAAATGCTTTTCCGAAAGGAGTGCGGGTTCAAGTCCCGCCTTCGGCACAAAAAAGTAAATCCCTCAGGAGTTTTCCTGAGGGATTTACTTTTTGTCTTTTTAGCCGGGACTACTTGCTCTGGTAACCCGGTGCTGCACCGTTTACAGCATCGCCTACGCGGTGAACGCGTAGCGAGTTGGTTGATCCTGGAATGCCTGGTGGGGTTCCAGCTACTACAACAACTTCCTCGCCAACCTTGGCTAGCTTTTCGGCAATCACAATCTCGTCAACCTGGTGCATCATTTCATCGGTGTGCTTGACCGGTGACACAAGGTAAGTGTGCGCACCCCAAACCAATGACATGCGGTTGCGCACGGTCTCACTTGGAGTGAAAGCGATGGTTGGCACTGATGAACGTAGGCGCGAGACGCGGCGTAGCGAGTCACCAGACTCGGTGAAAACGCAAACGTACTTCGAGCCCAAAAGCTCAGCAATCTCGATTGCTGCAAGTGATACAGCGCCTGAGTGGGTGTGTGGGCGGGTGCCCAGGGCTGGAATGCGGTCTAGGCCGTTCTCTTCAGTTGACTCAATAATGCGAGCCATAGCCTCTACGGTTTCAACCGGCCACTTGCCAACTGAGGTCTCGCCAGAAAGCATTACTGCGTCGGCACCGTCAAGAATTGCGTTGGCAACGTCTGAGGCCTCTGCGCGAGTTGGTCTTGAGTTCTCGATCATGGTCTCAAGCATTTGAGTCGCCACGATAACCGGCTTTGCCCAACGGCGGGCCAATTCAACGGCACGCTTCTGCACTAGTGGCACGTCTTCGAATGGAAGCTCAACACCAAGGTCACCGCGGGCAACCATGATGCCGTCAAAGGCATCGATGATCTCTTCGAGAGCGTCAACTGCCTGTGGCTTCTCGATCTTGGCGATTACTGGAAGGAACTTGCCCTCTTCGGTCATGATTTCGTGGACACGAACAATGTCGCTGGCGTTACGAACGAAAGAAAGCGCAATCATATCTACGCCCAGACGAATTGCCCAGCGAAGGTCTTCTTCATCTTTGTCAGATAGTGCAGGCACGTTCACGGCAACACCAGGAAGGTTGATTCCCTTGTTGTTTGAAACAAAGCCAGGCACGTCAACCACAGTGGTGACGGTGTCTTCGGTAACCTCGGTGGCGCGAAGAGTAACCTTACCGTCGTCGATAAGAAGTAGGTCACCAGGCTTTACGTCGCCGCATAGGCCCTTGAAGGTGGTGCCACAGATCTCTTTGGTGCCCTCAACCTCATTAATGGTGATCTTGAAGGTGTCGCCCTTCTCAAGCATGTGTGGGCCATCTACAAAGCGGGCCAGACGAATCTTTGGGCCCTGTAGGTCAACGAATACGCCGACTGGCTTGTCTAGGTCAGCTGCCGCCTTGCGAACGGTGCGGTAAATCTCTTCGTGAACGTCGTAGCTACCGTGGCTAAGGTTCATGCGGGCAACGTCGACACCCGCTTCGATGATCGCGCGAATCGATTCATAGGTTGAAGTTGCTGGACCGAGGGTGGCAACAATTTTTGCGCGTCTCATGGGTACCTTTTCTTATTTTTGTTTTTACTAGTAGTTAATTGAAAGTGGACGGTCGGTGGTCTTCACTGGGCTTGGAAGCTCAGTTTTACCGACAAGGTAAGCATCGATTGAGGCTGCAGCCGCACGGCCTTCGGCAATGGCCCAAACAATTAGGCTCTGGCCTCGCCCTGCGTCACCGGCAACAAACACATCTTCTGCATTGGTTGCCCAGTTTCCGGCGCGTGCCACGTTTCCGCGAGCATCAAGTTCAATTGCTGACTGGCTCTGCAGGTCGTCGCCTTCAACCCCGGTAAAGCCAAGCGCCAAAAGCACTAGGTCAGCCGGAATGATTCGCTCGGTGCCGGCCTTAGGCAAACGCTTGCCGTCGACGAACTCGGTCTCGGCAACCTTTACGCCGGTAACCTTGCCGTTCTCGCCAACGAACTCGACGGTTGAAGCCAAGTAGGTGCGCTCACCGTTCTCTTCGTGTGCTGATGCCATTTCAAACAGAGTAGGCATCATCGGCCAAGGCTGGCTGGCAGGGCGTTCCAGGGGCGGCTGCTTGCCGATGGCCAGGGTGGTCACTGAGAGTGCTCCCTGGCGAGTGGCAGTACCCAAGCAGTCAGCACCCGTGTCTCCGCCGCCCAAGATCACAACGTTCTTGTGTCCGGCCAGAATCTGGTCTGGCACTGAGTCGCCGGCAACAACGCGATTGGCCTGAACCAGGTATTCCATGGCAAAGTGAACGCCATCTAGCTCGCGGCCAGGAATGTTCAGGTCACGTGGCTTTGAAGCGCCGGTCGCGACTAAGACTGCATCGTAGCGTGAGCGAATCTCTTCCCAGGTGATGTCAACACCGATGTTCACACCGGTGCGGAATCTGGTTCCTTCGGCTTCCATCTGGGCAATTCTGCGATCGATGTGGTGCTTTTCCATCTTGAAGTCAGGGATGCCGTAGCGCAGCAAACCACCAATTCGGTCGTCGCGCTCATACACGGCCACGGTGTGACCTGCACGGGTGAGCTGCTGGGCGGCTGCCAGACCGGCAGGTCCAGAACCGATAACAGCAACGGTCTTGCCGGTTAGACGCTCTGGAGCGTGGGCAGTTACCCAGCCCTCTTCGAAAGCCTGGTCAATGATTGAAACTTCGATCTCTTTAATGGTCACTGCAGGCTGGTTGATACCAAGCACACAGGCGCTCTCGCATGGAGCCGGGCATAGGCGCCCGGTGAATTCCGGAAAGTTGTTGGTGGCGTGAAGGCGCTCGATTGCGCCCTTGCCGTCTTCGCGCCAAGTCAGGTCGTTCCACTCGGGGATTAAGTTGCCAAGTGGGCATCCTTGGTGGCAGAAAGGTACACCGCAGTCCATGCAACGGCTAGCCTGACGGGCAACCACGCCTGAATCGCGCTTTTCATAGACTTCTTTCCAGTCCAAGATACGAACAGCAACTGGGCGACGAACCGCAGTCTCGCGCTCAGTTGTCTTGAGGAATCCGCGTGGATCAGCCATTTGTGACCTCCAAGATTTCTTTCCAAACAGTTTCGCTGTCTGGGTCAATGCCGTTTGCAGTTGCCTTGGCGCGAATTGAAAGCACGTTGGCGTAGTCACGTGGAAGTACACGAGTAAAGTGCTCTGACTCCAAGTCAAAGTTGTCAAGAATGGCCTTGGCCACACTAGAAGAGGTTTCGGCAAAGTGCTGCTCGAGAATTCCCTTGAGCTTGGCTTTGTCGGCTGCCTCAAGCGGTTCAAGAGTCAGCTCTCCAGCGGCAAGTGCGTCATGGTTCACGTGGTCGGCGCGCAACTTGTGGATGTACGCGACACCACCTGACATACCAGCGCCCAGGTTGCGGCCAGTCTTCCCAAGGATTACTGCCACACCACCGGTCATGTATTCGAGTGCGTGGTCACCACAACCCTCGGCAACAGCGGTTACACCAGAGTTACGAACCAAGAAGCGCTCTCCCACAATTCCATTGAGGAACATGGAACCACTGGTTGCACCATAGCCAATTACGTTACCGGCAATAATGTTTTGCTCAGCGGCGAAAAGGCTGGACTTGCTTGGGTGAACCACAATCGAGCCACCTGAAAGCCCCTTCCCGACGTAGTCGTTTGAGTCGCCTTCGAGGGTTAGCTTGATGCCCTTTGGAACGAAAGCACCGAACGACTGGCCGGCAGAGCCCTTCAAGCGAATGTCGATGGTTGCGGTTGGCAAACCGTCGGCTGCATAACGCTTGGTCAGCTCGTTGCCCAGCATGGTACCCACTGCCTGATCAACGTTGGTGATGTCAAGCTCAATGGTCACTGGCTTTGCATTTTCAAGCGCATCAGTGGCAGCAGCGATCAGCTTGTGGTCAAAGTGCTTTTCAAGTTCGTGATCTTGAACAGTGATGCGGCGGCGCGCTGCACCCTCAGCCAAAACCGGCGTGGCAAGAATTGGGGTCAGGTCCAAACCATCGGTCTTCCAGTGCTGAATTGCACGGTTGACATCGATTAGCTCGCTGTGACCGATTGCCTCGTCCAATGAACGGAAACCAAGTGCAGCAAGGTATTCGCGCACTTCCTCAGCCAAGAATTCGAAGAAGTTGACCACGAACTCTGGCTTGCCGGTGAAACGTGAACGCAAGGTTGGGTTCTGAGTTGCCACACCGACTGGGCAGGTGTCAAGGTGGCATACGCGCATCAAGATGCAGCCCTCAACCACTAGCGGTGCGGTAGCAAAACCAAACTCTTCTGCGCCAAGGAGCGCTGCGATAACAACGTCGCGGCCAGTCTTCATTTGGCCGTCAACCTGCACTGAAACTCGGTCACGAAGGCCGTTGACCAACAGGGTCTGCTGTGCTTCGGCTAAGCCAAGCTCCCAAGGGGTTCCCGCATGCTTCAGCGAGTTCATTGGGCTGGCGCCAGTACCACCGTCGTGTCCTGAAACTAGGATCACGTCAGCCTTAGCCTTTGCCACACCGGCGGCAACGGTTCCGATTCCCACCTGTGAAACCAACTTGACGTGTACTCGAGCGTCGCGGTTCGCGCGCTTGACGTCGAAGATCAACTGCTTTAGGTCTTCGATCGAGTAGATGTCGTGGTGCGGTGGAGGCGAAATCAGGCCAACACCCGGGGTCGAGTGGCGGGTCTTCGCGATCCATGGGTAAACCTTGTTAGGCGGCAACTGGCCACCCTCACCTGGCTTAGCACCCTGAGCCATCTTGATTTGGATGTCGTCAGCGTGGGTTAGGTACATGCTGGTGACACCAAAACGGCCTGAGGCAACTTGCTTCACTGCAGAACGTCGAGTCGGGTCAAGCAGACGCTCAACGTCCTCCCCACCCTCACCGGTGTTTGACTTGCCACCAAGTTGGTTCATGGCAATTGCCAAAGTTTCGTGAGCCTCTGGAGAGATTGAACCGTATGACATGGCACCGGTTGAGAATCGCTTTACAATCTCAGAAATTGGCTCAACTTCATCGATAGAGATAGCTGGACGAACGCCCTCTCGAAGAGTGAACAAACCACGCAGAGTCATTAGGCCCTCAGCCTGGTCGTCTACTGCTTTGGTGTATTCGCGGAAGATGTCGTAGCGCTTGTTGCGCGTCGAGTGCTGAAGCTTGAACACAGTTTCAGGGTTGAAAAGGTGTGGTGGTCCCTCGCGGCGCCACTGGTACTCGCCACCAGTCTCTAGAGAAACATGTGGGTTTACTGCCTCATCAATTGGGTAGGCGCTAGCGTGACGCTTGCTGTTTTCATCAGCAATCACATCGATGTCGATGCCACCAAGCTGGCTAACTGTGCCGGTGAAGTAGGCGTCTACGAACTCTTGGCTCAAACCAATTGCTTCAAAGCACTGGGCGCCCGAGTAAGAAGAAACGGTAGAAATACCCATCTTCGACATAATCTTGAGAACACCCTTGCCGAGTGCCTTAACCAGGTTGTACTGAGCCTTCTCAATGGTTAGGCCAGCAATCTGGCCGTTCTTGACCATCTGCTCGACTGACTCGAGGGCAAGGTAAGGGTTTACGGCAGCGGCGCCGTAACCGATCAATGCAGCAACGTGGTGTACCTCACGGACATCCCCGGCTTCAACAACCAAACCAACCTTAGGGCGCTGACCCTTGCGGATTAGGTAGTGGTGAACGGCTGAGGTAAGTAGCAGCGAAGGAATCGGTGCCATTTCACGGTTGCTGTCACGGTCAGAAATAACCAGATAGGTTGCGCCGTCGTTGATGGCCTCTGAAACTTCTTCACAGATTTCACGAACACGTGCTGCTAGTGCACCAGAGCCGTCTGACACACGGTAGGTTCCCTGAACTGTGAAGGCCTTGCCCACGCCAGGGCGCTCATCAATGTGCTGAATCTTGGCCAGTTCGTCGTTGGTAAGAACTGGGAACTCAACGGTGATCTGCTGTGCGTGCTTAGGGGTGGCGGTCAGCAGGTTAAGCTCTGGACCAATTCCGGTGCTAAGTGAGGTAACCACTTCTTCACGGATCGAATCAAGAGGTGGGTTGGTAACCTGCGCAAACTGCTGCACGAAGTAGTCAAAAAGAACGCGAGGACGCTGGGCAATCGCTGCGATTGGAGTGTCTGAACCCATGGCGCCGAGTGGCTCAGCGCCGGTGCGTGCCATAGGCGCAACCAAGATGCGCAACTCTTCCTCGGTGTAGCCGAATGTGCGCTGGCGGCGGGTTACCGATGACACGGTGTGGGCAATGTGCTCACGCTCTGGAAGCTCTGAAAGCTTGATGCGGTTCTGCTCAACCCACTCGCCCCAAGGCTCTAGTGCTGCGATTTCGGCCTTGATTTCATCGTCGTCAATCAGGCGGCCATTGACAGTGTCAGCCAAGAACATGCGGCCAGGCTGCAGGCGACCTTTGCGCACAACCTTGCTTGGATCAATGTCGACCACGCCAATTTCAGAGGCCAAAACTACAAGGCCGTCATCGGTGATTAGGTAGCGGCCCGGGCGCAAACCGTTGCGGTCAAGGGTTGCGCCAACTAGTGCGCCATCGGTGAAGACCACCGCGGCAGGGCCATCCCATGGCTCCATCAGCATCGAGTGGTACTCGTAGAAATTCTTACGGTTAGCCTCGATGTCTGACTGCTTCTCCCAAGCCTCTGGGATCATCATCATCATTGCGTGTGGAAGGCTTCTGCCCGACATGTAAAGAAGCTCCACGACCTCGTCAAATGAAGCCGAGTCGCTGCCGCTTGGGGTGACAATTGGTCGCAACTGCTCAAAGTCACCGATTAGGTCAGAGGCAAGTTGGGCCTCGCGTGAGCGCATCCAGTTGCGGTTTCCCTTGACGGTGTTGATCTCACCGTTGTGTGCAATCATGCGGAATGGGTGCGCCAATGGCCATGACGGGAAAGTGTTGGTTGAGAAGCGTGAGTGAACCAATGCCAAGGTTGACTCAAAACGCTCGTCACTTAGGTCTGGGTAGAACGGCTCAAGCTGGAGGGTGGTAACCATGCCCTTGTACACGATGGTCTTAGCTGAAAGCGATGGGTGGTAGGCGCCAAGCTGACGCTCTGACCGCTTGCGAAGGCGGAATAGTCGACGCTCTAGAGCCATATCGGTGGCACCGTCGTTTGAGGTGACAAAAACCTGGCGAATGGTAGGCATTGCTTCGCGAGCTAGGTCACCCAAAACAGCTGGGTTAACCGGTACATCGCGCCAACCCAGCACTGAGAGTGACTCTTCGGCTGCGATGTTGGCAAAACCAACTTCGATAGCCTGCTCGCTGCCTGGTTCGATGAAAACCAAACCTGCGCCGTAAGTGCCCTTGGCAGGTAGTTCGAAACCGGAAACTGCACGAAGGAATGCGTCTGGAATTTGAGAAAGGATACCGGCACCGTCACCGGTGCCTGCGTCTGAACCCACGGCACCACGGTGCTCGAGGTTGGTTAGAGCGGTTAGAGCTGTCTGAACAATGTCGTGTCCTGGCGTACCGCGAAGGGTAGCCACCATAGCAAGACCACAAGCGTCGCGGTCAAAAGATGGGTCGTAAAGACCAGAAGCTGCAGGTGCAGTACTGAATCGTTCGAACGGCGACATTTCAGGCATGCCACACTCCAATCACTAATTATTAGAGGGACAACATTGGCCCGAAGGTGAATACGCTATTGCAAGTTGATTTGAAACGTCACGCTTTTGGCTGTTTCAGGCGCCTGTTAGTGGGCGCGGTTAGTCCTTTGAGTCTACCGCATCCACAGGCTTTGCGGCTGCTTTTTTGGGCGCTGTCTCATCGACAACGGTTAGCTCCAAGCCTGGGTGTCTACGGCCCTGAACATAGAAAATCGCTAGTCCAACCACGATGCCAAACACCGCAGACCAAACATTAGTTCGTAGGCCAAGAATGACATCACTCGGGTCAATGCGAATTGATTCGATCCAAACACGGCCGATTGAGTAAATGACTAGGTAAAGGCCGAATAGCTTGCCCCAGCGAAGCGCGAACTTCTTGTCAAGAATCAACAGCACCGCCACGCCAACCAGGGACCACAAAGATTCGTAGAGGAAGGTTGGGTGGAATAGCTCACCTGCAGGCAATCCCACCGGGTAGGCAGCATTTGTTACGTCGATTTCAAGACCCCAAGGCAGTGTGGTTGGCACTCCGAAAAGCTCTTGATTGAAGTAGTTTCCCCAACGGCCAATTGCCTGAGCGAGCAAAATTCCTGGGGCCACCGCGTCTGCGAAGGACCAGAACTTGATACCGGCCTGGCGGGCACCAATCCAGGCACCAGCCGCACCACCGATTAGGCCGCCATAGATGGCAATGCCGCCCTCCCAAACTCTGAAGATGGCCAGTAGGTCAGCGCCCGGGTAGAAATAGTCACCGGTATGGGTAATAACGTGGAAGATTCGAGCACCAACGATGGCCAAAGGCACGGTCCATAGAGCGATGTCCAGGGCCAAACCAGACTCGGCGCCACGCTTAGCTAGGCGGCGGTCCGCGATCAGGATGGCTAGGGCAATGCCAGCCAAGATGAAAAGAGCATAGAAGTGAATCTTGAATGGACCAAGCTCAATAAAACTGATGTCAGGCGATGGAATGCTGCTGATCAGATGAAACAACGAGATACCTGCTTACTTTCTGAGCCCGGAGGACAACTCGCGGACCTTATCTTTTAGTGCTTCAACGCCGCCCTGTTGGTATGCCTTGACGAAGGCAGAACCTACGATGGCTCCCTCAGAGTATTGGTTTACCTCTGTGACCTGGTCGGCTGTCGAAATTCCGATTCCTACTGCTGTGTTTTGAGTGCTTGAGGCCTTGCGAACATTGGCAACCACCTTTTTGGCATTTGCATCAACCTCGTTGCGTGCACCGGTGATGCCCATGGTGGACACGGCGTAGACAAAGCCTCGGCTAAGGTCACAGGCAGTCTTCATTCGCTCATCAGACGATGACGGAGCTGCCAAAAACACACGGTCCAGCGAGTACTTGTCTGACAGTTCGAGCCAGTCCTTGGCCTCATCGGGAATGAGGTCGGGTGTAATCAGCCCTGCTCCCCCGGCCTCAGCCAAGTCACGAGCAAAGTTTTCCACGCCATAGCTCAGAACCGGGTTCCAGTAGGTCATGACCAACACTGGAGTGTCAACTACCGAGGTGATTGCTTTGACTGCTTCGAAAGTCTGCTTGAGCTTGAAGCCGGCATCTAGCGCCGCCATGGTGGCCTCTTGAATAACCACACCGTCCATTACCGGGTCACTGTAAGGAACACCCAGCTCAAGTACGTCTACGCCGTTTTGGCACATGGTGATTGCCGCTTCAACTGAACCCTCGAGGGTTGGATAACCAGCTGGAAAATAGCCGATTAGTGAGCCATGCCCGTTGGATTTGTTGGCTTTAAGAACATCAGCAGTTTTAGACATTAATTTCTCCGTCTAGAAGACCAAAATACTTGGCAGCGGTCACCATGTCTTTGTCGCCACGACCGCTTAGGTTGACAAGGATCGAAGAGCCGGCCGGCAGCTCCTTGCCTAGTTTCAAGGCTCCGGCAAGGGCGTGCGAGGTTTCGATGGCCGGAATGATGCCCTCGGTGCGGCTCAATAGGCGCAGGGCATCCATTGCTTCGCGATCACTGATGCCCCAGTACTTGGCGCGCCCAAGATCTTTTAGCCAAGCGTGCTCTGGGCCTACACCCGGGTAATCGAGGCCAGCAGAGATGGAGTGGCTTTCCAGGGTTTGGCCGTCTTCGTCTTGAAGCATATAGCTGCGTGCGCCGTGCAATACACCAGGACGGCCGTAGTTGAGGGTCGCTGCGTGACGAAGAGTGTCCATTCCGTCACCGGCGGCCTCAAAGCCAAACATCTGAACCTCAGGGTCATCGAGGAAGGCGTGGAACAAGCCGATTGCGTTCGATCCACCACCGACACAAGCGGCAAGCGCAGTTGGCAAGAAACCAAACTCGTCAAGCATTTGCTGACGTGCCTCAGTGCCAATTACCGAATGGAAGTCGCGCACCATAGTTGGAAACGGGTGTGGGCCGGCTACGGTGCCGAGCAGGTAGTGAGTATTTTCAACATTTGCTACCCAGTCGCGCAGTGCTTCATTGATGGCATCTTTGAGGGTGCGACTGCCAGTCTTGACTGGCACCACGGTTGCCCCCAAAAGCTCCATGCGTGCCACATTGAGCGCCTGACGCTCAGTGTCAACTTCACCCATGTAAACCACGCACTCAAGGCCAAATAGTGCAGCTGCAGTGGCGCTGGCCACTCCGTGCTGCCCTGCTCCAGTTTCAGCGATAATTCGAGTTTTACCCATTCGCTTTGTCAGTAGCGCCTGACCCAGAACATTGTTGATTTTGTGAGAGCCAGTGTGGTTGAGGTCTTCACGCTTCAAGAAGATGCGCACATCAGTACCGGCATGCTGAGCAAAACGCTTAGCCTCGGTGATGATTGAAGGCCGACCAGTGTAGGTTCTGTGCAGTTCGGCTAACTCCGCCGCGAATGTCGGATCATTCTTGGCAGTTTCATAGGTTGCTTCGAGCTCATCGAGAGCAGCAATCAGTGATTCTGGGACGAATCTGCCACCAAATTCGCCGAAATATGGGCCTACTTGGTCTCTTAGTTGCGACATGTGATTAATCCTAAGACTTGCCAGCAAGCAAGAAAGACTGAAGCATTTGCGCTGGATCATTGGTAACTAGTGCTTCACCGACCAAAACAACGTCTGCCCCAGCCTTGCGGTAGTGAGCAACATCATCGGCGTTCCGAACGGCAGATTCTGCAACCTTAATAACGTCTGCAGGAAACAGATCTACAAGGGTGCCGAAAAGGTTTCGGTCTGTCTCAAACGTTGAAAGGTCTCGAGCGTTTACGCCTACTAACTTGGCCTCAAGTTCAAAGGCGCGCTCAAGTTCAGCTCGATCGTGAGTTTCGACAAACGGGGTCATGCCCAGCTCAAGCGTGAACTTGAATAGTCGGGCAATGTCTCTTTGCGCAAGGCCGGCAACGATAAGCAGAATGATGTCCGCGCCTGCAGCCCGTGCTTCAAGAATTTGATACTCGTTTGATGTGAAGTCTTTGCGAAGCAATGGGACATCAACACGGGCTCTGACTGCGCGAAGGTCATCGAGAGAGCCTTTGAATTTTCGCTCCTCGGTGAGAACACTGATGGCACTGGCACCGTTATTTGCATAAATCTCGGCGAGTAAAGCAGGATCTGGAATCTCGGCCATTTGGCCACGAGACGGAGAGGCGCGTTTCACCTCGGCCAATACCTTTATTCCGTCAGCTGGCGCAAGTGATGCCAAGGCATCCAACGCCGCCGGTGCAGCTAGAGCAGCTGATTCGACTTGCGACAGAGAAACAAGCTCGCGACGCTTTTCGGAATCTTCTAGAGAGCCTGCATAAAGAGACTCAAGCACTAGTGCTTGCTCTTAGACTTTGAGCCACCCACGCCGTAGCCCATTTTCTTCATGATCATGCCAACTGGAATACCAGCAACCGCAAGAACCGCTGAAGCAACCACAATGGCAGGCTGGTCGAACCAGAACGCGAAAGTTCCAATGACAGAAGCAATCATGATGATTGAAACTGCTGTCCAAGACGCTACTGAGTCGCCGTGGCTCTCTTCGTGAGTGTTCTCTGCCATTTGTTTGCCTTTCGTGGAATCTTTACAAATTCTAACAAGTACTGGGTGATTAGCGCTGCGAGTCCCAGAGCGAAATTGTGTCTTCAGGTTCACCCGCTTCTGCAGGCTTTCGCTCAGTGCGTGAAGTTCGAACTGGCCAAGATTTGACGGCCAGAATGGTGGCCACCTGTGCGCCGGCAAAAAATAGCAGTGCAGCTACAGTCAGGTATCCCGAAATTTCGGTGATTACGGTGACTCCATCGATTCCATGGGTGGCGGCAATACCGGTAGCGGTTTCAACGGCTTTGCCTAATGAACTGATGTTCTGAGCCTGCAGTTCTAGCAAAACCGCCATGGAAAGTGCAAAAGATGTAGCGGCACCAAGGGCCCCGACCACCATTTGAATTTTCTTGGTTGAAAAGAAAAAGAACAGGCTTTGGCTCGCAATAAGCAGCAGAACCGGGGTTAGGTAGGCATAGGTAGTAAAGCCATCGAAAGCCTGCAGAATCACTGCCGTGTCCTGAGGCGTCATCTCTAGTGTGTACCAGGTTCGCCCGCCGGCAATGACGGCCAAGAGCAGTAGTAGCGCCCAAAGCGCAAACGCGCGCCCTTTAGTTAGTTTCAACGAACAACCAACCGATTTGCCGCCATGACAGCGCGCAGAGGCGCACCAGCCTTGCTTATAGTTTCCTGATATTCAGACTCGGGCACTGAGTCCAAAACTAGGCCCGCTCCAGCCTGAACGTGTGCCATGCCATCGCGAATAAATGCAGTTCGAATGGCGATTGCCAAGTCAGCGTTTCCGGCGAAGTCAAAGTAGCCGACTACGCCACCATAAATGCCACGGTTAGTTACCTCAAGCTCGTCGATAATTTCTAGGGCTCTTGGCTTTGGCGCGCCTGACAATGTGCCAGCTGGGAAAGTCGCTTTGAAGACATCAACCGGGGTTTGGCCGCTTCTTACGTCACCTTCGACGGTGGAGACCAGGTGCATGATGTGGCTGAATCGGTGAACCTGCATGAATTCGGTGACCGTAACCGATGATGGTTCGCAAACCTTAAGTAGGTCATTGCGAGCCAGGTCAACCAGCATCAAGTGCTCTGCCTTTTCTTTGTGATCGGCAATCAAGCTCTCTTCTAATGAGGTGTCTTCGCCGTCGGTGGCTCCACGTGGTCTTGAACCGGCAATAGGGTGTGTGATTGCACGACCGTGTTGAACCTTCACCAGCGCTTCTGGAGATGAGCCAATTACTGCGTAGGGTCCGTCTTCGTCGACAAAATTTAGAAGATACATGTACGGGCTTGGGTTTAGCTCGCGCAGCACGCGGTAAACCGCAAGCGGTGAAGCCTGGCACGGGTAATCAAAGCGCTGTGAAATAACTACTTGAAAGACGTCACCAATGCGCACGTAATGCTTGGATTTTTCAATTGCAGCCATGAAATCTTCTTTTTCAACCCGTGATGCTGGCGTATCGGTAACGGTGAAATCGAAAAGCGATTGCGGCTCTGAGTGTGACTTGTTGAGGTCACTCTTCATTTGGCTGATTCGTTCAAGAGCCTTGGTGTGAAGGTCGGCAAGATCACAGTCATCGGTCACAAACACGTTTGATACTAACTGAAGTGACAGTTGTTCATGGTCGACGATGACTAGATCGCGGAACATTGCCAGTGCCAGAGTTGGGCTTGGGTAATCCTTTGCCGGAGCCTCAGGAAGGTTCTCGATTTCGCGAATTAGGTCCCAAGCCATCACCCCCACCAAACCTGAGGTTAGTGGTGGAAGATCGCCGATTGGTTCTGAGGTCCAGGCCGCTTGTAATTGACCGAGTGCATCAAGCGCTTCACCACTTAGAGCCTCAGCCGAATTTGGCAGAGCAGACTCGCCGGTTTCTGACAACCAGTGGACTCCCCCGTCCGAATTTTTAACCAGGCTTCCACGGTTGTTAACTCCAATAAAACTGAAGCGTGACCAAATGCCTTGCTCAGCAGACTCCAGAAGGAAACTGCCAGATTTGTGTGAGGCAAGTTTTTCGAAAACCGAGAGTGGAGTTTCCGCATCCATTGGCAAGGTCTGAATGACCGGTACCACTCGATGCTTTGTGGCTAAATCGGAAAGAACCTCAAGAGTGACTGGCTGACTCATTAGTCCTCCTTCTCGATGTAAAGAGTTGACACGTCAAAGCAAGACTCGGAGTCTGTGTGACAGGCAGGGCCGTTTTCTTTGACCTTGATGAGTAGGGTGTCGCCATCGCAGTCAGCCTCAATTGAGGCAATCTCTTGCGTGTTCCCCGAGGTTGCACCCTTGTGCCACAACTCTTGACGTGAACGAGACCAGAAGACGGTCTCACCAATTTCTATGCTTTGCAGAAGTGATTCGCGTGACATCCAGGCCATCATCAACACTCGTCCGGTGGTAACACTTTGGACGATTGCCGGCACTAAGCCGTCATTGTTGTAGACAACCGAGTCGATCGCAGAAACATCTTTTGGCATGACTATCTCGTTTCGTATCCGGCGTTCTTTAATGCCCGCTTTGCATCACCGATGGTTACCGAGCCTTCGTGGAAAATCGAGGCTGCCAGAATGGCATCAGCACCAGCCGCAGCTGCATCTGGAAAATCTTCGGCCTTACCCGCTCCACCGCTTGCGATGACCGGAATGTTGGAAATTGCACGAATGGCTCGCAACATCTCTGAGTCGAATCCCTCACGGGTGCCATCGGCATCGATGCTATTGACTAGCAGCTCGCCAGCGCCACGTTCGATGGCCTCGGAAACCCACTGCAGTGCATCGAGCGAGGTCTCTTGGCGGCCTCCGTGGGTGGTAACCACAAAGCCTGACTCGGTCTCAGTTGAGCGTTTGAGATCAAGAGAGATTACTAGAACCTGATTGCCGAACCGATTGGCAATTTGATTGAGAAGGTCGGGATTGCTAATGCCAGCCGAACCGACGCTAACTTTGTCTGCGCCCGCTCCAAGGAGTCTGGCAACATCATCGACCTGTCGAATACCTCCACCGACAGTCAAAGGTATAAAGACTTGCTCGGCGCAGCTGGTTACTAGGTCATACATGGTTGAGCGGTTGTCGACGGTGGCGTGTACGTCAAGAAAAGTAAGTTCGTCAGCACCGTCTTGGTAGTAGCGCGCAGCCAACTCAATTGGGTCGCCTGCGTCGCGAAGGTTCAAAAAATTGACGCCTTTGACAACACGGCCGTCAGCGACATCAAGACAAGGAATTACTCGAATCGAGAGAGACATTAGATTCTCGCGGCGTGAATTGCGCTAACCAAAATTGCTCGTGCGCCCAATTCGTAAAGTTCATCCATCTTTGCGTTGATTTCGGTCGACTTTACCAACGCACGAACGGCAACCCATTCGCTGTCACGCAATGGCGAAACGGTTGGTGACTCGATACCTGGTGTGATTGCAGAGGCTTTCTCGACCAGAGAGGTTGGGCAGTCGTAATCGAAAATTACGTATTCTCGAGCTACTAGGACACCGTGCATGCGACGTAATAGCTGTTCGTGGTCGGAGCCTGAACCCGGTGCAATGATTAGTTGAGCTGAACTCTCAAGAATTACCGGGCCAAAAATCTCGAGCCCGGCCTGACGAAGCGTGTTGCCGGTTGATACGACGTCAGCAACAGCGTCGGCAACGCCTAGGCGCACGGCAACTTCAACCGCACCATCCAGCTGAACCAATTCAACCGCAATGCCTTGCTCTTTCAAGAAGTCCTCAACGAGGTGTGGGTATGCAGTAGCCACCCGCTTTCCAGCAAGATCTTGAATGGTCTTGAATTGACCAACCGGCCCAGCAAATCTGAAAGTTGAACCGCCAAAGCCAAGATCGGCAACAGATACTGCCTTGGAGCGGCTATCAAGCAAAAGGTCTAAGCCGGTGAAACCGACATCAAGTGAGCCGGCACCAACGTAGGTGGCGATGTCACGTGGACGTAGGTAGAAGAACTCGATTCCGTGTGCCTGATCGACCACGTGCAGGTCTTTTGGATCGCGGCGAACGGTGTAACCAGCCTCTTTCAACATGAAGATGGCTGATTCTGAAAGGATGCCCTTATTCGGGACTGCAACTCTTAGCAATTGAGTCTCTCTTGTGAGTGGTTTGGTTAGAAGTTTTTTTCGAGATCTTGAAGGGTGATTCCCTTAGCGGTCATCAACACCTGCAGATGGTAGATCAATTGAGAGATCTCTTCTGCGGTTCGCTCATTGCCTTCGTACTCGGCGGCCATCCAAACCTCGGCTGCCTCTTCAACAACTTTTTTACCGATTGTGTGAACGCCAGCGTCAAGCCACTTTACGGTTTCAGAACCGGCTGGGCGTGATGCGGCTTTTTCACCAATTTCGGCGAGGAGTTGTTCAAAGGACTTCATGCTTCTAGTTTAGTGGCGGTGGCCAATGCCTCTTTGAGCCAGGCCGCGAAGGTTATCAATCTGGGCCTGGCGGTCATCTGCTTTGAAAACAGCGGAACCAGCCACAAAGGTGTCGGCTCCTAGCTCCGCAACTCGCTCGATGTTGGTTTCATCAATCCCGCCGTCCACCTGCAGCCAGACGTCCAGTTTCTCGGCATCAATTTTTCGGCGCGCTTGAGATACCTTGCTAAGCGTTTCTTCAATCAATGACTGCCCGCCGAATCCCGGCTCGACGGTCATTACCAATAGTTGGTCAAATTCAGCAAGCAACTCAAGGTACGGATCTACGTTGGTGCCAGGTTTGATAGCGATGCCAGCTCTGGCACCGATTGAACGAAGCGTTCTGGCCAGCTTGACTGCGTCAGAAGCCGCTTCAGCATGAAACGTGACCGAGTAGGCGCCGCTTTCAGCGTAGGCCGGTGCCCATTTATCCGGGTTCTCAATCATCAAGTGAATGTCTAGTGGCTTTGGTGTTATCTGCTGCATACGAGCCACCATGGGTAAGCCGAAAGTTAGGTTTGGAACAAAGTGGTTGTCCATTACGTCAACGTGAATCAAATCTGAATTGGCGATGGAACCAAAGTCTCGCTCAAAATTGACGAAATCAGCGGACAAAATGGACGGATTTATGCGAGCAGTCATGTTTCTAACCTAAGGATTTTTCTAGAAGTGCAATGAACATGGCATCAGTGCCGTGAATGTGTGGCCACAGCTGTGCGGTTTTTCGCTGCTTATTAAGGTGCAAATTTGGGTTGATTTCTTCGAGAACCGCATTTGCATCAAGCAGCGTTGCACCCAGCTTCTTTTGAGCCCAGTCTACGATTGCGTTGGTTTCGGCTAGGTGCGGTGAACACGTCACATAAGCGATCACTCCCCCGGGCTTTAGAGCTGCCCAAGCGCTGGTCAAAAGCTCTTCTTGCAACTTGGTCAACTCAGCAACATCTGACTGTTGCTTGCGCCAGCGTGACTCTGGTCTACGTCGAAGCGCGCCTAAACCGGTGCATGGAGCATCAAGCAAAATGCGATCAAAGTGCTGCGGCGATTTGGCCCCTAGTTGACGGCCATCATTGACGATGACTTCGAGTCGGCTGTCTACCAGGTTAAGAGCCTGCTTTACCAACTTTGCGCGGTGAGGAGCAACCTCATTACAAACCAGATGCGCGTCGGAAAGTTTGGCCTCGGCTGCGAGCAGAGCGGCCTTGCCACCCGGGCCGGCACACATGTCTAGCCAATTCTCTGAGTTTTGGATTGGCTTGGCCTCTACTAAGGCCAGTGCTGCCAGTTGTGACCCCTGGTCTTGAACTCGAATACGGCCCTCACGGAAGGCGGCGAGATTGTTTGGGTCGCCACCGTCTAATAGGGCACCAATTGGGCTCGCTGGACCAATCTCTAGATCCTCGAAGTCCTGCTTCTTGGCGATTCCAGGTAGGCCGACCAAGCTCACCAGAGGTGGAATGTTGTCGGCAAACAACAGGTCGCGAAGATCGTTTGCTCGATTGTCTAGCGCAAGAGCCTGCTCCAAAGCTCGAACCACCCAGATTGGGTGGCTGAATTCCACGGCCAGACGCTCATGTGGGTTGTCAAGACCGTTTAGGACAATGCTCAGCCATTCATCGCGCGTACGTTCTGACACTCTGCGCAGGACCCCATTGATGAAACCAACCGCGCCACGGCTCAAGTAGTGCTTGGCAAGTTCAACCGTTTCGCTGAGGGCGGCGTGAGATGGCACTCGCATTCCAAGAATTTGGTGTGCGCCGAGCCTTAGAAAAACCAGAGCCGAGATGTCGATCTCGTCGCTGTACCTGTGTGCGCACTCTTCGACAACACGGTCATAAAACAATTGCCAACGAAGTGTGCCGAAAGCCAACTCTTGGGCAAATGCAACGTCGCGGGAGTCTAGACGAGACTGCTCTAGAAGCTTTGGCAAGAGCAGATTGGCGTATGCGCCTTCTTTCTCAACAGCCATGAGCAGGTCAATTGCTACCTCGCGGGAACTCACCTTGCGTTCGTGTTTTGCCATTAACTGAACTGAACTTTCTTGTTTGTCTGCATTCCGCGATGCCAATCGGCAGCATTCATAATTTGTTTGCCTGAAGGCTGAACCTCTTTAAGTTCCAGCAATGTGCCTTTACCGCAGGTGACTAGGGCTCGTTTTTCCTTAGTCAGCAAGGTGCCCGGCTCTAGCTCGGTTCCTTCTAGGGTTGCCCAATCAATGGCTCCCAAAGCTCTTGCCGAGATGATACGAAAAGACTCACCGTCAAGACTGGTCCAAGCCATGGGCTCTGGATTCATGGCACAAACTTTATGTTCAATGGCAAAAGCTGAATCAGACCAATCTATGTGGGCCAACTCACGACTTAGCTTGGTAGCAATTCGTGCCTGCCCGTTACTTGTTTGTGCAGTTGTGGAAGCCAGGCCTGCAGCTATTCGTGGCAAAACTTCGAGTAACCCGCTTACGCCCAATTTGGTCAAGCGTGAAAGAAGCTCTCCCGAGGTTTCTGCGGGGGAAATCTCGGTGGGAACCTGAAGGTGTACTGGGCCTGTATCCATGCCCTCGTCGAGCTGAAAGATCGTGATTCCAGTAGTTTTATCGCCGTTCAAAATTGAATGCTGAACAGGTGCAGCGCCCCGCCAATCCGGCAACAGGCTGAAGTGAACGTTGATCCACCCTAGTGGAAGAGCCTCCAGGGTAGGCGCTTTGAAAATGGCACCATAGGCCACTGCGATTCCTAGGTCAGCGTCAACTGATTTGATCTGTTCCAGCACCAATTCATCAACTCGATTTGCCTTGATGACGGGTATACCAAGGTGTTCTGCCACAATCGCAACTGGCGAAGGGGTAACGACTCTCTTGCGGCCAACTGGTGCATCAATACGAGTGAGCACTCCAGCTATTTCAATGCCGTTGTTATGAAGGGCAGTCAGCGTCTCAGCTGCGTTAAGCGGGGTACCCGCAAATAGAACTTTCAAACCACACCGTGCCTTCCTGGACTAGATTACTTCGGAGTCATCCATCTTGACTCTGATTGGGCGCATTGCCCTGCCAGATTTGGCGTTTACTGCACTCGCACCAGCTGAGTGAACCAGCACGGCCGCTTTTAGGTGGTTTGCCAACCACTCGCCTTGAGCGAAATCGTATTTGACTAAGGCTCGCCAGGTCACCAGAACGTTGCGGTCGTAGATGGCCATTGGTCCCAGAACCTCAACCCCAGGTTTACCCCTCAACTCAGCGAGCAGGGAGTCCAGAAGACCGGACTCAGCCGAAATCGAGGCCATTCGGATGGCTGGTGGAAAGCGCAACTCGCGGCGAGATTCCAGCTCCACATGGGCGAAACTTGCTGGTTGCCAAGACGCTATAAATTTGGCGAGCTGCCCCTTAATCCCCACCACCAGCGCCTGGCCTTGAGGCTTCACCATGGCAATTGCGTTTGCCCAACTTCTGAAGGCGTCCTCGGTGGCTTTGAGTGAATCTCGGTTCAAGGCATGATTAGCATCAAGAACCACGACTGCTTGATAGCCGCCGGCAACCCTAGGTTCTGCTCCTGGAGTTGCTACGACAAGGCTTCTGGTCGCATTGATTGACTCTTTGCGATGTTCAGCGTTCGATTCAATAATGGGAATTCCAGGAAAAGCTTTACCAAAGTCGCTAGCCGTTCTGGTTGAACCAGCACCTCCGGCCTTTACCTTTTGACCTCCGCAGATCTTGCATCGAAAATTCAGATTCGACTGGTTACACCACCGGCAACGAACCTGGTTGGTTGTATCAAGCCAGAGCGGACCATTACAAGAAAAGCAGCATGCCCTTTCGGCGCAAGTTGAGCAGTAAGCCGACACAGCGTTGCCGCGACTCGAGACCTGAACTAAGACTGACCCATGCTTTAGAGCCTCGCGAATAATTGCCCAGGCGCTACCGTCAAGCCGAACATCGCGGTCTGCTGTGCTGATTTCGGGAGTTTGCAACTGCGATGTTTGGTCTGTCAGATAGCCGATTTCAACCAGACGTTGAATTTCAGTTGATCGGGCGTGACCGGCAAAGAGAATACTGCAACCGCTTTGCCTTTGACGTATTAGCGCCACCTCTCGACTGTGTGAGTATGGTGAAGAGGGCTCTTGGTGGCTTTGATCACCATCATCCCAAATTGCGATAAGCCCTAGGTTGCGCACCGGAGCGTAAACAGCAGAACGGCTGCCCACGACAATGGAAACAGGTTGAGAGTGACACCTCAAAAAGTGCGAGTATTTGGCCGAGTTCTTTTGATCCGAACTGTATTGGAGCAGGCAATTTGCGAATTGTGTTTGGGTGAGCATTTCGGCCAGGACTGCTTGGTCCCGGTAATCCGGGACAATCAAAATGCTAGAAAAGCCACTTTCTGCTTGCCTGATTGCCTGGTCAACTAATTCCACCGCCCAGTTAGGCCCAGCCTCGGTCGTGACCGGGCTGACCAGCATTGTGGCTCGGAACGGCTTGGCGGGCGACTTTGCCGGCGGGATTGTGCCGACAGAGCTAAGCTCGGAAAGCCATTTCTTTTCTACTGCAACTGACCTGGTTGGCACTGCTAAACGCAAAACATCAGATGCTGTTGCCGCTTGCCGATCTGCAACCGCACGAACCAGGCTGTAGATTTCTGGCGCTAAAACCACGGCCTCAGAAACAACCTCGGCTAATTCAGCTAGTTTTCCTTGAAACTCCGGCGCTTGCTGAATGGAGACCACAAAGCCGTCATGCAGCGACTTGGAACGACCAAAAGGAACTTTTACTCTGACGCCGGGCACAATGGCGTCTGCCAACTCCTCGGGGATTTGGTAGTCAAATAGCCGATCAAGTTGCGGCAATGGAGAGTCAATCGTGACTCTAGCCACACCAAACTTGGTCATTTCAGGCTTAAATGCCAGCAGCAGAGCGAAGGTCGGCCGCGCGGTCGGTGGCCTCCCAAGTAAAGTCAGGCAATTCACGACCAAAGTGGCCATAAGTAGCGGTCTGTGCGTAGATTGGGCGCAGCAAGTCCAAGGACTCAATCAGTGCCTTTGGTCTAAGATCAAATACTTGATTGATGGCTTCGACGATCTTTTCGTCGGAAACATTGCCAGTGCCGAAAGTCTCTACGTAAAGACCAACCGGGCGGGCAACACCAATGGCGTAGGCCACCTGAACTTCTACTCGTTCGGCCAATTCGGCGGCAACAACATTCTTAGCAACCCAACGCATGGCGTACGCTGCAGAGCGGTCAACCTTCGATGGGTCTTTGCCCGAAAATGCGCCACCACCATGACGGCTGGCGCCACCATAGGTGTCAACGATGATTTTGCGACCGGTAAGACCGGCGTCACCCATTGGTCCACCAATCTCAAACTTGCCGGTTGGGTTGATGAACAACTGAGCGTTACTGAAATCAAGCCCAGTGTCAGCCAAAATTGGGTTGATGACAGTCTCGGTCATTGCCTCGACAATCTGCGCATGGGTGATGCCCGGATTGTGCTGGGTAGACAACACAACAGCCTCAATGCTCCTTGGAATGGTGCCGTCGTAGCCAATGGTTACCTGAGTCTTGCCATCCGGGCGAAGGAATTCAACCTGACCGGTTTTACGAACCGCAGCCAGGCGCTCACTCAGACGGTGAGCAATGTTGATGGCTGTTGGAATCAGAGTCTTGGTTTCGTTCGTGGCGTAACCAAACATGATTCCTTGATCGCCGGCACCCTGGCTGTCGTAAGAGTCGGCAGATGCGCCCACACGGCTTTCGAATCCGTCATCAACACCTTGAGCAATGTCAGGTGACTGCTGACCAATTGAAATTGAAACGCCACAGCTGTCGCCGTCGAAACCGATGTCAGAGGAGGTGTAGCCAATTTCGCGAATCTTTTCACGAACCAACTTTGGGATCTCTACGTAACCCTCTGTTGTGACTTCGCCAGCTACATGCACCAAACCGGTTGTGACCATGGTCTCAACGGCAACGCGCGAATTTGGGTCTTGCTTGAGCATTGCGTCGAGGATTGTGTCACTGATCTGGTCGCAGATTTTGTCTGGGTGACCCTCGGTTACTGATTCTGAAGTGAAGAGGCGAAGTTTGCTCATAATTGCTCAAGTATATCTCGAGCCAAGGACAACTAGATGCGAATTAGCCCAGGGCTGAAACTAGTACGTCCAGGATCTCTTGTGCTACTAATTCCTTTGGTCCAGATGCGCTGGTTGCTGCGCCAGATCGAGTAAGAATAAGCGCGTCGTTTTGGTCGCTGCCAAAGACCTTACCGCCACTGACGTTATTAGCTACCAGAATTGCACAGCCCTTGGCCTGAAGCTTCGTTGCGGCCAAACGTGTCAGCTCGGCCTGATCCGCAGCGGTTTCGGCTGCAAACCCAACAATCACGGCACCGGTCTGTGCCTCGACGGCGAGCTTGAGAATATCTGGGTTAGCAACGAGTTCTAAAGTTAGGTTTGACCCCGCGTTGGTCTTTTTAATTTTGTTGGCTTGAGGTTGGGCCACCGAATAATCCGCTACCGCAGCAGCCATAATCAGGCTGTCGTTGCTTGCTAATTCGGCGAACACTGCCTGCTGGAGTTCGTTGGCGGTTGACACGAAGATTGTTTTCGAGAACTCACCCGCAGCGATCGGCAAATTAGCACCGATAAAAGTAACCTGCGCTCCCCTGGCTTGGGCAGCTCTAGCTAAAGCAAGCCCTTGCTTACCGCTTGATCTGTTGCCGAGAAAGCGCACCGGGTCAATCGGTTCGTGCGTACCTCCCGCTGTAATCAGAAGCCTTTTACCGGCAAGGTCTTGTTTTGCCACTAGAGCTATGGCAAAAGACACAATCTCTTCAGGATCGGGCAGGCGGCCCGGCCCTGAGTCAGTTCCGGTAAGCCTACCGACTGCTGGTTCCAAGACAGCCACGCCTCGACTTTTAAGAGTCTGAACGTTGTCCACGGTTGCCGGGTGTTGCCACATCTCGGTGTGCATGGCCGGTGCAATGGCCACTGGGGCTTTCGTAGCAAGGAGGGTGTTTCCGAGCAGATCATCGGCCAGGCCGGAGGCGTATCTCGCTAAGAAGGCAGCAGTGGCAGGCGCGACAATAACTAGGTCGGCCTCCTGAGCCAATGCAACATGCTTTACGTCAGCGACATCGGTGTATAAATCAGCGTCAACGGAGTTGTGCGACAGCGCTTCTAAGGTGGTTGCACCAATAAAACGCAATGCGTTCTGGGTTGGGATTACCTTAACGCTGTGGCCAGCCTCGGTGAGCAACCGAATGATAGCGGTGGCCTTGTACGCAGCGATACCGCCGGTGATACCAACGATTACGTGCATAGTGGCCGGCTAACGAAATTATTCGGCGGTGTGCTTTGCCAGTTTGTTTTGGTCGATCTCGTGCATGGCAATAGTTAGCGGCTTCTCGTCGACGGTTGCGTCTACAAGTGGGCCAACGTTGTTGAACAGGCTACCCTCGTGCAAAGCAGAGTAGTAGTCGTTGATCTGGCGTGCACGCTTTGATGCAAAAATTACCAATTCGTACTTCGAGTCAACCTTGTTAAGTAGGTTGTCAATTGCTGGAGAAACGATACCTTCTAGCTTTTCAGACATGATTCATCTTTCTTTTGTCTTTAGCGTGGAGTGTGCGATTGATTAATCGCTAAGCCTGCATCAAGTCTACGACTTCAGCGGCACATCTGGCCACCTCTTCGTTGATTACCACGTGATCAAACTCAGACTGTGAGGCTAATTCCTGCCGGGCTGTCGCCAAACGTACCTCTTGCTCTTCGGGCGTTTCTGTTCCGCGTCCGGTGAGCCTGCGAACCAGCTCATCCCAACTTGGCGGAGCAATGAACACCAAACTTGCAGAAGGCATGGCAGCTTTAACCTGGCGGGCTCCCTGAATGTCTATCTCAAGGATCACTTGCTGCCCGCGAGCTAGTGCCTCGACGATCGGTGCCTTTGGTGTGCCGTATTTATTTACACCGTGCACGGTTGCCCATTCGAGCATCTCCCCAGCTGCAATCAGCTCATCGAAGGCCTCGTGAGTCAAGAAATAGTAGTCCTTGCCGTCGATTTCACCGGGTCTTGGCGCCCTAGTGGTTGCCGAGACCGACAGGTGAATGTTCGGGTAGTTCTCAAGTATGTGCTTGACTACGGTGCCTTTGCCCACGGCAGTTGGCCCGGCAATCACGGTCAATTTGTTTTTCATTTAGGCAAGACCTAACTCAAGCTCTTTGCGGGCCGAATCGATGGCCTTAGCCATTCCCTGGGGTCCGGCTGACAGCACACTTCTTGAAACCGAGTGAATGACTTGATCGGCAGCAGCACCGAATAGTTGACGGCTCGATGAGAGTTCTGCACCTTGAGCACCGAATCCCGGCGCCAAGATTGGAGTTGCTCCAATTACTTGGCCATCAAGAACCTGCCCTAAGCCCATGCTCTGCAGGTTCAGAGTCGCGCCAATCACTGCACCGAATGAACCAAATCTGCTGCCAGCGTCGCTGGTTACTCTATTAATTTTGGTCAGGCCATTCCAGATTGTTGCAGCGATTGTCTGGCCGCCAACGGTAGCTCTTTGAAGTGCCGCACCCTCTGGATTTGAGGTTGCAGACAACACGATAAGACCCTTGCCGCGCTCGAGGCACTCGGCCATTCCTGGCTTCAACGAATCGAGGCCCAGGTATGGAGAGACGGTAAGGGCGTCACAAACAAAAGGTGCAGATTTGCCAAGCCAGGCATCGAAATACGCATCCATTGTGGTCCCAATGTCACCACGTTTGGCATCCATTATGACAACCAGATCTGTTGCCGATGCCGCCGCTGCCAACTCCTCGAGAACGCCGAACCCGGCTGCACCGTGGCGCTCAAAGAATGACACCTGAGGCTTGATTACGCCAACCCTCCCCACGGCAGCGTCTAGCGAACGCTGCGAGAATTCGCGTAATCCAGCTACGTCGTCACACAGTCCCCAGTCATCAAGCAGGGCCGCATGTGGGTCAATGCCCACACATAGTTGACCGTACTTGTCAAAGGCTTTCTCGAGTTTGCCTCCAAAACTAGTTGGCAAGCGCCACCGCCCGGTCTGCTGCGTGGTCTTGTAGCGACTTCACACTGAACGGTCCAGCAATAACGGCCTCGAATGATCCGATTGCTGCACTCAGCTGGGCAATAGTCGTGAAGATTGCCTTGTCTGCAGCTGTGGTTGCAGCACGAATCTCATACCCATCCTTACGCGCACTGGATCCCGACGGCGTGTTTACAACCACGTCAACCTCTCCCGCGGTAATCAGCTCAACAATGGTTGGCCCAGCAGCTACATCGGTGTCATCGGTGTGCTTGCGAACCACCTGAACGTGAATACCGTGGCGGGCCAAAATTGCAGCTGTACCGCTGGTGGCCAGAATCTTGTAGCCAAGCTGTTCCAAGCGTCGAACCGGAAGAACGACCTGAGGCTTGTCACGGTCGGCAACTGAAATGAAGATACTTCCCGAGGTTGGCAGCGCACTTCCCGCACCCGCTTGGCTCTTTGCAAATGCACGTGGGAAGTCCACGTCAATACCCATTACCTCACCGGTTGAGCGCATTTCAGGGCCCAATAGCGAGTCAACGAAACGGCCATCCTTGGTGGCGAAGCGCTTGAACGGAAGAACAGCTTCTTTCACCGAGATCGGAGCACCGGCAGGAATGTAGGTTCCATCTGCCGCTGGGAGGTGCCCTTCAGCAATAAGCTCGCTGATGGTCTTGCCAACCATAACCAGAGAGGCTGCCTTGGCCAGGGTGATTCCCAGAGCCTTCGATACAAAAGGCACGGTGCGAGATGCTCGTGGGTTTGCCTCAAGCACGTAAAGAACGTCGGCGGCAAGCGCAAACTGAACATTAAGAAGGCCTCGAACACCGATTCCCTGAGCAATCTTCAGCGTTGCCTCGCGAACGCGAGCAATCTGTGAGTCACTAAGTGTGACCGGCGGCAGGGTGCAGCTCGAGTCACCAGAGTGAATGCCGGCCTCCTCGATGTGCTCCATAACACCACCAACGTAAAGTTCGTGTCCGTCATACAGGGCATCGATGTCGATTTCGATAGCAAAGTCCAGGAATCGGTCTACTAGTAGCGGGTGGTTAGGGCCCACAATTGCCTGATCCTTGATGCGCTCAAAGTAGTCGCGCACACCGGCCTGGTCGTAGATGATCTCCATGCCGCGACCGCCAAGTACGAACGATGGACGAACCAGCACTGGATAGCCAATGCGGGCCGCGATCTCTTCGGCCTCAGCAAGGTTAAGTGCGGTTCCGTTAGGCGGGGCTAGAAGGTCTCCATCCTCAAGAATCTTTGAGAACAAACCTCGTTCTTCGGCAAGATCAATCGCTGATGGTGACGTGCCGAGAATTGGAATACCGGCTTCTTCAAGACCCTTGGCTAGGCCAAGTGCGGTTTGTCCACCGAGCTGCACAACAACGCCAACTAGCTCGCCGCTCTGCTGCTCAGCATGAATTACTTCGAGCACGTCTTCTAAAGTGAGTGGCTCAAAATAGAGTCGGTCTGAGGTGTCGTAGTCAGTAGAGACGGTCTCAGGGTTGCAGTTGATCATGATGGTTTCAAAACCGGCATCCGACAACGCAAATGAGGCGTGAACGCAAGAGTAGTCAAACTCGACGCCCTGGCCAATTCGGTTTGGTCCCGAGCCAAGAATCACTACCTTCTTGCGGTCTGACGGAACAACCTCAGTCTCCTCTTCGTAAGTGCTGTAGTGGTAAGGGGTTAGCGCTGGGAATTCGCCAGCACAGGTGTCCACGGTCTTGAAGACTGGGCGGAGGCCCATGCTGTGACGCATGCTACGAACCTCAACTTCGGTAATACCTCGAAGTGACGCAATCTGCGCATCGCTGAAGCCATGCTCTTTACCAAACTTGATAACTTCTGCGTCGAGGCTAGGAGCCTGAGCAATAGAATCGGCAACTTCGTTGATCAGCACAATCTGGTCAATGAACCAAGGGTCCATCTTGGTTGAGTCGAAAACTTGCTGAGCTGTCGCACCCGCGCGCAATGCTTGCTGAAGCAGAACAATGCGACCATCGGTTGGGGTTTTGATTGCCTCTAGTAGTTCAGCAACGCTGCCCAGTGGGCCGTCCCAGTGGAATGAAGAGCCGCGACGCTCTAGGCTACGAAGGGCCTTCTGCAGGGCCTGCGAATAGTTTCGACCGATCGCCATTGCTTCACCCACAGATTTCATGGTGGTGGTTAGTGTGGCGTTTGCAGCCGGGAACTTCTCAAAAGCAAAGCGCGGAACCTTGACCACAATGTAGTCGAGGGTTGGTTCAAAGCTGGCCGGAGTAACCCGAGTGATGTCGTTAGGAATTTCATCGAGGGTGTAGCCGACAGCCAGCTTTGCGGCAATCTTGGCAATTGGAAAGCCGGTAGCTTTTGATGCCAAAGCTGAAGATCGTGAAACACGAGGGTTCATCTCGATTACGACTACTCGACCATTTTCTGGGTCGACGGCAAACTGAATGTTGCAACCACCGGTATCAACACCAACCGCACGAATGATGTCAATCGAGATGTCGCGAAGGTTCTGGTACTCACGGTCGGTAAGTGTCAGAGCTGGTGCAACGGTAATTGAGTCGCCAGTGTGAACGCCAACCGGGTCAACGTTTTCAATAGAACAAACAACAACACAGTTGTCGTTGGTGTCGCGCATTAGCTCGAGCTCGTACTCTTTCCAGCCCAAGATTGATTCTGAAAGAAGTACCTGACCGACTGGGCTGGCCTGAATTCCAGATTCGCAAATCCGGCGAAGTTCTTCTTCGTCGTGTGCAAAGCCAGAGCCTAAGCCACCCATGGTGAACGATGGCTGGACCATAAGTGGGTAACCAAGCTCGCCAGCAGCCTCGAGACACTGGTCAAGCGTCGAACAAATGACAGATTTGGCCACATCAGCACCGGCATCAAGCACCAATTGCTTGAAGATCTGGCGGTCTTCACCCTTCTTGATTGCGTCGACTTTGGCACCGATCAACTCAACGTTGTACTTTTCTAGAATGCCTAGCTCGTGCAACGCCATAGCCGCGTTCAGGGCAGTCTGACCGCCAAGAGTAGGCAAGATTGCGTCTGGTTTCTCTTTGATAATGATCGCTTCAATTACCTCGGGGGTAATTGGCTCGATGTAGGTGGCATCGGCAAAATCCGGATCAGTCATGATGGTGGCTGGGTTTGAGTTGACCAAGATCACTCGAATGCCCTCTTCGCGCAATACGCGGCAGGCCTGGGTGCCAGAGTAGTCAAACTCACATGCCTGGCCAATGACGATCGGTCCTGAGCCAATTACTAGAACGCTGTTGATGTCTGAACGCTTTGGCATTATTTGGCCACCTTGTTGGTCTTAATTAGCTCGACCAAACGGTCGAACAGGTAGTTGGAATCGTGTGGGCCGGCAGCGGCCTCTGGGTGATACTGAACTGAGAAAGCAGGAATGTCCAGGCATTCAAGGCCCTCAACACAGTCGTCGTTTAGTGAAACGTGGCTTACAGCGACGCGGCCATAACCAGCAGGGCTTTCGACCTCAGGCCCCCCATCAACTTTGACGGCAAAGCCGTGGTTGTGGGCGGTGACCTCGACTCTTCCGGTCTTTCGGTCAAGAACAGGCTGGTTGATGCCGCGGTGTCCGAAAGGCAACTTATAGGTCTCGAATCCAAGCGCTCTGCCGAGCAATTGGTTTCCAAAACAGATGCCAAAGAATGGAATTCGCTTGTTGAGAATTTCTCGCAAAACCTCGACCTGTCCTGCAGCCGCCTCTGGGTCGCCTGGGCCGTTCGAGTAAAACACGGCGTCTGGCTCACAGGCCAACAGGGTGGCGGAATCTACCTTTGCAGGGAACACAACAACTTCGAGCCCACGAGCAGACATGTGCTCGATGGTTGAACGCTTGATTCCAAGGTCAAGAATTGCAACCCGGCCGACCATTTCGCCTTCTGCGGCAACTGTGTATTTTTCGTCTGTTGTGACAACATCGCTCAACGAGAGTCCCTGCATTTTGACTGAACCACGTACTTGGGCAACGAGGTCATCGATTGGAGTCTTGGCAGCGTCACCAGAGAAGATTCCAGCACGCATGGAACCGCGCGAGCGAAGGTGGCGGGTCAACGCGCGTGTGTCAATGCCAGCAATGCCAACCACCTTGTACTTCTCTAACTCAGCTGGCAGAGATTTTTCTGAGCGGAAGTTGGAGACAATTCGACTAGCGTCACGAACCACGTAACCGGAAACCCAAATTTTTGTTGACTCTTCATCGCGCGCATTCACCCCTGTGTTTCCAATGTGCGGTGCAGTTTGAACCACAATCTGGCCAGCATAAGAAGGGTCTGTCAGGGTTTCCTGATAACCGGTCATGCCGGTGGCAAAGACTGCCTCTCCCAGAGTTGTCCCGATTGCCCCATACGGTTGACCGCGAAAAACGCGCCCATCTTCGAGAACTAATACTGCTTGATTCATCTGGATACCTCTCTGGTGGAAATTTTAGAAATTGCTTCGAGCAAGGTGCCTCGAGAGTTTGAGTCAACGGCACGAATGTGGGTTGAAAGTTCAGTGGAATCTTGGGTCCAATTGATAGTTACCAGTCCCCCAGTCTCTACCACGCGGTCAATCACTGCCTGGTTCGTCGATGCTGAGTTGATCTGCGCACGGTCTAGGGCCAAAGGGCGTTCGCCCTTGCGAACGATGAGAACGCCTTCATCAAACACCATGATTTGTGCCTCGCCACGGATGCCAAGCCCGTAGGCGGCAATACGCTCAAGGTGGTTGGCTGCCTCTGTCGTGGCAACGTAATACCCCTTAACCGAGGTGATTAGTTCCCCGAAAAATTCAAGCGCCTCAAGCGGCTGGCTAAAACTAGCTGATTGCCTTGCAACCCTTCGACGCCAGCCGAGAATAGCCAATGTCACCAGAGTTGCAAAGAGTGCGGCGGCGTAAAGCGCCATAGTTTCTTTAGTCATTAGTTGCGGCCCTTCGAGGCAAGCACGCCATCTCGCACGGTCAGGTAGCCTCGATAAACAGTGTGTAAAACACGGCCGGGCAGCTGCATTCCGACATATGGGTTATTTATCGACTTTGAGGCTGATTCAGCAACAATGGTGCGTTTCGCTGCTGGATCGATGAAGGCGATGTTAGCAACCGAACCAATTTCAAGCTCCTGGCCTACTTCAACATCGCCGGCGATT
This sequence comes from Actinomycetota bacterium, assembly GCA_041191645.1. Classification (GTDB taxonomy): domain Bacteria; phylum Actinomycetota; class Actinomycetes; order Actinomycetales; family Microbacteriaceae; genus Rhodoluna. The sequence goes on from JBEEOK010000066.1 coordinate 127,677, forward strand.
TCGGCTGGCTTGGTAGACATCACTTCGGCAAAACGAGCCCAATTGGACTTTCCACTCTCAATCAGTACTTCTTGCGCAATCGAGGCTGCAGTTTCAAGCCCGAGCATTCCAAATGCGGCTGCATTCCACTCACAGTCTTTTGCCTCGATTGGGTGTGGTGCGTGGTCCGTCCCAATAACGTCGATGGTGCCATCGATCAGTGCCTCACGGAGTGCTAAAACATCTTTTTGAGTTCTGAGCGGCGGGTTCACCTTATAGACGGCGTTGTAACTACGAACCAACTCGTCGGTCAACAAAAGGTGGTGAGGAGTAACCTCTGCGGTTACCTTAATTCCACGTGCCTTTGCCCATCTGACGATCTCAACCGAACCAGCGGTCGATAGGTGGCAAATGTGCACTCGTGAATTCACATGTTCCGCCAGCAAAACATCGCGGGCAATAATCGACTCTTCAGCCACAGCTGGCCAACCGGCCAACCCAAGCTCCGCCGAAACGGCACCCTCATTCATTTGGGCGCCCTCGGTCAAGCGCGGCTCCTGAGCGTGCTGGGCAATAACTCCATCGAATGCCTTCACATACTCAAGTGCCCTGCGCATAATTACCGGGTCATGCACGCACTTGCCGTCGTCAGAAAAAACTTTAACCTTGGCCTTTGAGTTCGCCATAGCGCCAAGCTCAGCCATCTGCTTGCCCTCTAGCCCAACCGTTACGGCACCTATCGGAAGAACATCTACGTAACCGGCTTCACGACCAAGCGCGGCAACCTGTTCAACCACACCAGCGGTATCAGCAACAGGGCTGGTGTTTGCCATGGCATGAACGGCAGTGTAACCACCCATTGCCGCTGCCTGAGTTCCGGTCAGAACGGTTTCGCTCTGTTCGAATCCAGGTTCGCGAAGGTGGGTGTGTAGATCCACAAATCCTGGCAAAGCGATTAGTCCGGTGGAGTCAATGACCTCGGCGCCCTCTGAAAGGAGCCCCACACCGATAGCGCTAATTAGGTCCCCGGTAACCTCAATGTCGGCAAAAGTTCCGTCTTGCAGTTGGGCGTTCTTGAATAGAAATTTAGTTGACATCGGAGGCCCTCTCGCCAGAAAGAAGTGAATACAGAACAGCCATACGAACCGATACACCATTTGCTACCTGCTCGAGCACGGTTGATTGCGGTGAGTCTGCTGATATCGCATCAATCTCGAGGCCGCGGTTCATAGGGCCAGGGTGCATCAAAATTGCATTTGGTTTAAGTTGCTTCAGACGGTCGGCGTTGAAACCCCAAATTCTTGAGTATTCACGTTCAGTCGGAAAGTATGAAGCATTCATTCGCTCGGCCTGAACCCTAAGCATCATGACAACGTCGGGCTTTTCTCGCGCGAGCACATCATCCAAAGAGTAATTAAGTGTGGCGTTCCAGTTCGAGGCATTGGCCGGAAGAAGCGTTGGCGGCGCTACAAAGTGCACCTCGGCGCCGAGGGTATTCAATAGCAAAAGGTTCGATCGAGCCACTCTCGAGTGCAAGACGTCGCCAACGATGGCAACTTTTAAACCTGATAGGTCTTTTCCTTGACTCGCCGAGCCGTGAAAACGCTTGCGCATGGTGAACGCATCCAAAAGAGATTGAGTTGGGTGTTCGTGCGTGCCATCACCCGCATTGACAATTGCCCCGTTTATCCAGCCGCTGTGCGCTAGCACGTTGGCAGCACCAGATGCTGAATGCCTAATTACGACGGCATCTGCACCCATGGCTTCTAGGGTCTGGGCGGTGTCTTTGAGGCTCTCCCCCTTTGAAACACTGGAACCTTTAGCTGAGAAGTTAATCACGTCAGCTGAGAGACGTTTTGCAGCCAACTCAAATGAAATTCGGGTTCTGGTTGAATCCTCAAAAAAGAGATTCACAACTGTTTTGCCGCGCAGAGTTGGCAGTTTCTTGATTTCGCGATCGTTGACATTAGCCATGCCCTCGGCAACATCCAAAATTTCAATTGCCTGATCGCGACTTAGATCGCCACCGGAAAGCAAGTTTCGAATCATGCTTCGATCACCACAGCATTCTGGTTGTCGGTTTCACTTAGGCGCACGCTGATGCGTTCGTCTCGTGAAGTAGGCAGGTTTTTACCAACAAAGTCGGCCCGGATAGGCAACTCTCGGTGGCCTCGATCAACTAGGACGGCAAGTTTTACAGCCCGAGGGCGACCAAAATCATTGAGCGCATCAAGAGCAGCCCTGATAGTCCTGCCGCTAAACAGCACGTCATCCACCAAAACAACGACTTTGTCATCGATTCCCTGCGCAGGAAGCGTAGTCTCGGTGACCGTTCGAGTTGGATTGCTAGACAGGTCATCTCGGTACATCGTGATGTCAAGACGGCCAAGAATGTCGTCAATCTGAATAGTTGGTTCCGTGCGGGCAATAACCTCGGCGATTCGCTCAGCAAGCTGCACTCCGCGCGTAGGAATGCCAAGAATGACTAAGTTGGCTGTGCCACTCTTCTGCAGCGCAGTGTTGGCTTCCAAGATTTCGTGAGCGATTCGCGTGACAGCGCGATTGATATCGTCACTACTTAAGACGGTGCGTGAGGACACGCCCACCTCCTTCTCTGCCTCTCAGGACAGTCTTAAAGGATGTTAGGTAAAGCCTATCAGTTGTCTGTTATTTGGCCGACTGGGTAGAAGAAATTCTAGAAAGCAATCCGTTAATGAAAGCTCCAGAGTCATCTGTAGATAACTCCTTGGCAAGTTCAACAGCTTCGTTAATTGCCACACCGTTCGGAACATCCTGGTTGAACAAAATCTCCCACACGGCAACACGCAAAATAGCGCGATCCAGGTTAGGCATTCGATCTAGTGCCCAACCCTGAGAATAAGTCTCCAACAGGTCGTCGATTTCATTGTGGTGCTCGATTACACCGGAAACGATCTCGCGGGCGTAGCCAAATATTACGTCTTGGTTTTGGCGGTCTGCCGACAATGCAGCAACCTCATCAAGCAACGTAATCGGAGATATTTTTCTCAGATCTGCAGCAAAAACGGCGTCAACGGCGCGCTTTCGCGCTTTAGTTCTGGCGCTCAATCGATTATTCGGTCACACGGCCAAGGTAGTCACCGGTGCGGGTGTCTACACGGACCTTGGTGTTGTTCTCTAGGAACAGAGGTACCTGAATCTGAAGACCGGTCTCGACGGTCGCTGGCTTGGTGCCTCCGCTTGAACGGTCACCCTGCAGGCCAGGCTCGGTGTAGGTCACTGTCAAAACAACCGATGCAGGAAGTTCGACGTAGATTGGGTTTCCCTCGTGCATAGCTACTACAGCCTCTTGGTTCTCCAAAAGGTAGTTGACAGCGTCGCCTACGGTAGCGTCATTTAGGGTGATCTGGTCGTAGGTCTCGGCATCCATGAAAATAAATCCATCGCCGTCGTTGTACAAGTAGGTCATGTTGCGCTTGTCAACATTGGCGGTCTCAACCTTTACGCCTGCGTTGAAGGTCTTGTCGACAACCTTGCCGGTCATGACGTTCTTTAGCTTTGAACGCACAAAGGCAGCGCCCTTTCCAGGCTTAACGTGCTGGAACTCAACGACAGCCCAAAGCTGCCCTTCGATGTTAAGAACCATTCCGTTCTTTAGGTCATTTGATGTTGCCATGACGATCAATCACTCGTTTCAGATTTTGGTTTGGGGCAAAAAAATAGCGGGAAAAATCCCTGCCTGCAAAGTCTACCCGAAGCCGAGAAGAAATGGAGGGAATCGGCCCTTGCTTACTTGCTAAGTTGCTGAAGTGCTAGCAAGTATGAGTCCACGCCAAATCCAGCGATAACACCGGTGGCAATGGCGGAAATCACACTGGTGTGCCTAAATTGCTCGCGGGTGTGTGGGTTACTCAGGTGAACCTCGATTAGCTTCAGTCCGGCCTTGGTAACCTGCACCGCAGCATCGCGCAGTGCGTAAGAGTAGTGAGTAAATGCAGCAGGGTTGAGAACTACGTTGCTTCCAGTGTCAACAGCCTCGTGAATCCAGCCAATAAGCTCTGATTCGCTGTCTGTCTGGCGCACCTCAACTTCGAGACCAAGTTGCCTTGCCTGTTCTGTAATGGCGGCAGAAACCCCAGCGAAATCAAGCGCACCGTAAATGTCAGGCTCGCGTGAGCCCAAACGGCCAAGGTTTGGTCCGTTGAGAACTAATACTTTTTGCATAGCCCTAGGTTACCCCTAGCCTTCGACAATCTCTTGATACGCTGCGTGAAGCAGTTCTGGTGCAGGAGCTGCCATGATTGTGGGCTTACCGATTGCATCGAGCACCACAAAGCGCAAGGTTCCGGCACGGGTCTTCTTGTCACGCTGCATAGTCTCTTGAAGTTGACCCCACTTGTGGGCATCGTAGGTAGTTGGTAGGCCCAAAAGCTTTAGGACGCTGCGGTGGCGGTCCACTACCTCGTCAGATAACCGTCCAGCTAGTCTGGCAAGTTCAGCTACAAACACCATGCCAATGGCGATAGCGGCTCCATGGCGCCACTTATATCGCTCTGCGTGCTCGATAGCGTGACCCAGAGTGTGTCCGTAGTTAAGAATCTCGCGAAGCCCTGCCTCTTTGAAGTCTGACCCCACTACCCTGGCTTTGATAGCCACCGAGCGCTCAATGATTTCGCGGAATGTTTCAGTCGCTGGGTCGGTGGCCGAGTCAACGTCTGCCTCAATCAACTCAAGAATGCGTTCGTCCGCAATAAATCCATATTTGACGACCTCGCCAAAGCCGGCCATGATCTCATTCTTTGCCAGGCTGACTAGCGTGTCTAGGTCGATGATGACGGCAGATGGGGCATAAAAACATCCAACAAGGTTCTTGCCCTCAGAGGTGT
>JBEEOK010000067.1:0-15998 GCA_041191645.1 Actinomycetota bacterium
AAAAAAAGACCCCCAAAATTTTGGAGGTCTTTTTTCATAAACTCAAGCAATTGCTTGCCAGAGCGGGCGACGGGAATCGAACCCGCACCATCAGTTTGGAAGACTGAGGCTCTACCATTGAGCTACGCCCGCAGATGTGAAACCGATTTCTAGAAATCGGCGCAACAAGACCATTCTATGGGATAGTATTACTGAGGTTGTTCAGTCAGAAAGAAATTTTTGATGAAACCACCGGGGTGTAGCGTAGTGGCTAGCGCGCCTGCTTTGGGAGCAGGATATCGCAGGTTCGAGTCCTGTCACCCCGACCAAACGGTCCAACACCACTGACGGACCATTGAAATAAAACCGGCTCGTCTTCCTACGGAGGCGGGCCATTTTCAAAATCAGGAGAACCCCTTGAAAACTGCAGTAGAACACATCAAGCCAACCCGCGCGAAGCTGACTATTGAGGTCACTCCAGAGGAATTCCGCCCAAGCATCGACCATGCCTACGAGCACATCGCCGAAAGCGTAAACATTCCTGGTTTCCGCAAGGGTAAGGTGCCTGCCGCGATTCTTGACCAGCGCGTTGGCCGCCCTGCAGTTCTAGCTCACGCGATTAACGACGGTCTTGACTCCGTTTACCGCAAGGCGATTGAAGAGAGCAAGTTGCGCCCATTGGGTCAGCCTTCAGCTGACGTAAAGCAGAGCCCAGACGAGAAAACTTTCGAGGGCAACCTAATCGTTGAGATCGAAGTTGAAGTCCGTCCAGAGATTTCTCTGAAGGAATACAAGGGTCTTGCAGTCAAGGTTGATGAGATCAAGGTTGACAAGAAAGAAGTAGAGGAAGAGCTCGACGCGCTACGTGCACGCTTTGGCACTCTAAAGAGCGTTGACCGCCCTGCAAAGAAAGGTGATTTCACCACCATCGATCTAGTCGCTGCTATTGACGGCAAGACCATCGACTCAGCTGAAAACATTTCTTACGAGATTGGTTCTGGCAACCTGCTAGACGGCATTGACGAGGCTCTAGACACCCTTACCGCCGGTGAATCAACTACCTTCAAATCAAAGCTTGTAGGTGGCGACCAGGCTGGCAACGAGGCTGAAATTTCTGTAACCCTAACTGCGGTTAAAGAGCGCGAGCTGCCTGCAGCTGATGACTCATTTGCGCAGCTAGCCAGCGAATTCGACACAATTGCCGAACTAAAGGCAGACCTCGAGAAGCAGATTGAGCGTTCAAAGGGATACGGTCAGGGCATTCAAGCACGTGACCTACTAACCGACCAGCTTCTAGAGCTAATTGACGTTCCAGTTTCAGACGAGCTAGTTCAGGCAGATGTTAACCGCCACCTAGAAGGCGAAGGCCGTTTAGAGGACGACAAGCACCGCGCCGAGGTTCTTGAGCAGAGCACTCGCTCATTCAAGGTTCAGATGCTGCTTGACGCAATCGCCGAGAAGGAAGAGCTTCAGGTTTCTGAGCAGGAGCTTATTCAGTACCTAGTGCAGGCATCTCAGCAGTACGGCATGACCCCTAACGACTTCATTAAGGCAATCAGCGAGCAGGGTCAGGTGCCAATGTTCGTTGCCGAGGTAGCTCGTCGCAAGGCTTTGACTGTTGTGCTTGAGGCTGCAGTTGTCACTGATGCCAAGGGTAAGTCAGTTGATCTTTCTGAGTTCACCAAGGCAAACGCACCAGCCGAGGACGACCACGCAGGTCACGACCACGACTAATCACAAGTAGATTCCAAGAGTTGGACCTCAGTTTTCTGGGGTCCTTCTTTTTTGTCTTTAGCCACGGGCGAACACATCGGTGTTCTGAGTATTTTTGCAGTTATGTTTGTCAGGCAACCTCAAGAATTAGGAGTACTTCAATGGCTGACTCACCAAAGGGCCCAAGTAGCACATTTGATCGTTTGTTGAAAGATCGCATCATCTGGCTTGGTTCTGAAGTTAGAGATGACATGGCAAACGAGATTTGCGCAAAGATTTTGCTGCTCGCCGCTGAAGACTCGCAAAAAGACATCTACCTTTACATCAACTCACCGGGTGGTTCAATCACCGCTGGTATGGCAATTTACGACACCATGCAGTACGTGCCTAATGACATTGTGACCGTTGGTATCGGAATGTGCGCATCGATGGGGCAGTTCCTGCTTTCCTCTGGAACCAAGGGCAAGCGCTATGCCACTCCAAACACCCGCGTTCTGCTGCACCAGCCGCACGGTGGCTTTGGGGGAACCGCCTCAGACATTCAGACCCAGGCTGAGCTAATCATGTCTATGAAGCGCCAGCTAGCCTCCATCACTGCGGAACAGACCGGCAAGAGCGTCGAACAAATCATGAAAGATGGCGATCGTGACCGCTGGTTCAGCGCTGAAGAGGCTCTGGAGTACGGCTTTATCGACCACATTCAGAAGTATGCTGCCGGTGCAACCGGTGTAGGCAACAACTAGTTTTCGGCCCAGGAGAAACCATGAACTCGAACATTTTCCAGAGCCCAGAGGCTCGCTACATCCTGCCAACTTTTGAAGAGCGCACCTCATACGGTTTCAAGCGCCAAGACCCATACAACAAACTCTTTGAAGACCGCATCGTCTTTTTGGGTGTGCAGGTTGATGACGCCTCTGCTGACGACATTATGGCTCAGCTGTTGGTTCTTGAGTCTCAAGATCCAGACCGCGACATCACCATGTACATCAACTCTCCAGGTGGTTCGTTCACCGCTATGACGGCCATTTACGACACGATGCAGTACATCCGCCCTCAGATTCAAACGGTATGTTTGGGTCAGGCCGCATCAGCTGCAGCCGTGCTTTTGGCAGCGGGTGCCCCAGGAAAGCGCTTGGCACTTCCTAACGCTCGAGTCTTGATTCACCAGCCGTCAACCGGCGATGCCGGCCGTGGTCAGGCATCAGACATTGAGATTCAAGCTAAAGAGATTATGCGTTTGCGTGAATGGCTCGAATCAACTTTGTCAAAGCACTCGAAGCGTTCAATCGAAGAAGTCAACCGAGACATCGACCGCGATAAGATTCTTACCGCTCCGGAAGCCCTGGATTACGGTTTGATCGACCAGGTGTTGACCTCGCGCAAGAACGCGTAAACAAACTTGATCAAGGCGGATGGGCGAGGCTCATCCGCTTTGTCACTTCTAGGCAATAAGGTTTTTACATGACTCAGCTAAGCGAATCCAGCGACATGCTTAAGTGCTCTTTCTGCGGAAAGAGCCAGAAGCAGGTGCGCAAGTTGATTGCTGGTCCAGGTGTTTACATCTGTGATGAGTGCATAGAGCTCTGCAACGAAATCATCGAAGAAGAGCTAGGTGCTGCGGTTGCCGAAGGTGTTGAAGAAATCGACCTTCCAAAGCCCCGTGAGATCAAGGGTTTCCTAGACGAATACGTTATCGGTCAGGACCAAGCCAAGAAGGCGCTCTCGGTGGCGGTATACAACCACTACAAGCGTCTTCGCTCTCGCGGAACACTCACCGCTGCGGGCAAAGAGCATGACTCAATCGAGATTGCCAAATCAAACATATTGATGATTGGCCCTACCGGTTGTGGTAAGACCTACTTGGCGCAGACTCTGGCCAAGCGGCTAAACGTACCTTTTGCCGTAGCTGATGCAACTGCCTTGACCGAGGCTGGTTACGTAGGTGAAGACGTAGAAAACATTTTGCTCAAGCTTTTGCAATCGGCCGATTTTGACGTGAAGCGAGCCGAGACCGGCATTATTTACATCGACGAAATCGACAAAATTTCACGTAAGGCAGAGAACCCCTCAATTACCCGAGATGTCTCTGGTGAAGGCGTTCAGCAGGCCCTACTGAAAATTCTTGAGGGAACCGTTGCGTCAGTTCCGCCACAAGGAGGGCGCAAGCACCCACAGCAAGAATTCATTCAACTAGACACCACCAATGTCTTATTTATTGTTGCTGGCGCATTTGCTGGTCTTGAAGAAATCATTTCGGCTAGAGCCGGAAAAAAGGGAATCGGTTTTGGTGCCCCAATCGCTGGCAAGAATGACAACACCGAGATCTTTACCGAGGTGCAGCCGGAAGATCTTCGCAAATTTGGATTGATTCCGGAATTCATTGGTCGCCTTCCGGTTCTAGCTAGCGTTACGCCGCTTGATCGTGCTGCTTTGATGCAGATCCTCACAGAACCAAAGAATGCCCTAGTCAAGCAGTACCAACGCATGTTCGAGCTAGATGGTTTTGAGCTTGAGTTTGACCATGATGCACTGGTCGCCATTGCTGATTTGGCTGTGGCTCGTGAAACAGGTGCCCGTGGGCTTCGAGCCATCATGGAAGAGATTCTTGGACCGGTAATGTTTGAGATTCCAGGCAGTGAAGAGCAAGGCGTTGTGCGCATCACGAAGAACGTTGTCGTTGACGGTGCTGCTCCACATGTTGAGCCATTCAAATCAACTAGACAAGAGAAATCCGCCTAGTTAGAACTTTTCCTCCTAGTTTCAGGGGGAGACAAAAGCCCCCGACTTAGGTCAAAGTCAGGGGCTTTTCTGTATTCAAACTTTAGGCTTCGGAAACCTCGGCAAGAATCACGTCTACCATGGCAAACTCTTCAGCTTCGGCGTAGCCGAGAGTGGCAATCCGTCCAACTGCCTTGAGGTCTGCCTCAAGCAATCTGAGGCTCGTCAAAACGGCCGCAGGCGCTTCGATAACTGCAGACTCAACAGCAGCCTTCATAGACACCTTGGCGTCTGACTTGGCCTTTCGCACGCCCACAAGCGCTGTAGCGGCAAGTTCAAGTAGCCCGTGGTTCGAGGCGTCTAGGTTGGCGGCAATTTCTCGCACTGTTGGCCAGCTGGCACGGTGAATTGATCCGGCATCCTTCTGCCACCAGCCCCAAACTTCATCGGTTGCAAAAGGCAGGAACGGGGCAAAAAGGCGCAACATTGTGTGTAGTGCCGTGCGCAGAGCAATTGCCGCAGAGGCCTGCTGTTCGGCGCTTACCGAGCCGTCTGCGTTGTAGGCGCGGTCTTTAACAAGTTCGAGGTAGTTGTCAGTGAAACCCCAGAAGAATTTTTCGGTTAGTTCAAGTGCCTTGGTGTGGTCATAGGCCTCGAAGGCGTCGGTTGCCGCTGTTACCACATCTGCCAGGCTCAGCAACATTGCCTGATCCAGTGGCTCAGTGACCTCAGTCGACCCGGCTGGCACGTCGAATGAAAGGGTGAACTTTGCTGCGTTGAGCAACTTGACGGCTAGTCGGCGACCAACCTTCATTTGCCCTTCGTCGAAAGCGGCATCTGTACCCAGCCGGGCAGATGCTGCCCAGTAGCGCACTGCATCGGCGCCGTGGTTGTCAATTGGCTCGGCTGGAACCACGACGTTTCCCTTGGACTTTGACATTTTCTTGCGGTCAGGGTCAAGAATCCAACCCGAAATCGCAGCGTTAGTCCAAGGCAGCTCACCGTGTTCCTGTTCGGCGCGCAGCAAGGTTGAGAAAAGCCAGGTGCGAATAATGTCTTGGCCTTGAGGGCGCAAGTCATAAGGGAAGACCTTTGCAAACTTCTCTGGGTCTTCAATCCAACCGCCGGCCAGCTGCGGGGTTAGCGAAGAGGTTGCCCAAGTGTCCATGATGTCCATTTCGCCGATGAACCCGCCAGCAACCCCGCGCTGAGCGGCAATGTAGCCATCAGGAACATCGGTAGACGGATCTACCGGAAGTTGCGCCTCAGTTGGCACCAAAGGCTGGTCATAGAGCGCCTCACCATTTGCATCGAGCGGATACCAAACCGGGATTGGGACTCCAAAGAAACGCTGGCGTGAAATTAGCCAGTCCCCGGTTAGGCCATTCACCCAGTTTTCAAAACGCACGCGCATGAAGTCTGGAACGAAGTTCAAGCCTTTACCCAGCTCGATTAGGCGCTCGCGAAGGGCCGCATCGCGACCACCGTTGCGGATGTACCACTGTCGAGTTGAGACAATCTCGAGTGGCTTATCGCCTTTTTCAAAAAACTTGACATCGTGAGTGATTGGCTTTGGGTCTCCGACCATATCGCCAGACTCTTTGAGTAGCTCAACTACCCTCTGCTTAGCTGAGAAAACTGTCTTGCCAACCAGTTCGGCATAAGCTGCCTTGCCCTGCTCAGAGGTGATTGCTTCAGGCATTTCCTCGATGATTCTGCCGTCCCAACCTAAAATTGCTCGGTTTGGCAGGTCTAGTTCGCGCCACCAAATTACGTCGGTGACATCTCCGAAGGTACAGATCATGGCGATTCCTGAACCCTTGTCAATCTGAGCAAGGCGGTGGGCAACTACCGGAACCTCAACACCGAATAGGGGAGTCTTCACAGTTTTGCCGAACAGACCCTGGTAGCGCTCATCATCAGGGTGGGCTACTAGGGCAACACAAGCAGGAAGAAGCTCTGGACGGGTGGTCTCAATGAAGATTTTGCCTTCTGGGCCGTCGAAACCCAAGCGGTGGTAAGCACCCGGTTGCTCGCGATCTTCAAGCTCGGCCTGAGCCACAGCGGTCCTGAAAGTGATGTCCCAAAGAGTCGGCGCCATTGACTGGTAGGCCTCACCGCGTTCTAGGTTGTTCAAGAACGCTTTCTGCGAGACTGCAATAGCAGCTGGCGAAATAGTCTGGTAAGTCTGATGCCAGTCAACCGAGAGACCCAACCGGCGCCAAAGGGCTTCGAATTGCTTCTCGTCTTCGGTGGTCAGGCGCTCACAAAGCTCAATGAAGTTTCGGCGTGAGATTGGCACCTGGTCGGCCGCCTTTGAGCTCTTGTTGTCGCCTCCCTCAAACGGTGGAACGAAGTCTTCAATGTAGGCCAGTGATGGGTCGCAGCGAACTCCAAAGAAGTTCTGTACTCGGCGTTCAGTAGGCAAACCATTGTCGTCCCAGCCCATTGGGTAATAAACCTCGAGGCCTGACATGCGCTTAAAGCGAGCAACCACGTCGGTGTGTGTGTAGCTAAATACGTGGCCTACGTGAAGTGAACCAGAGACGGTTGGTGGTGGAGTGTCGATCGAGTAAATCTGCTCTCGAGTTGCTTCTCGGCGAAAGCGGTAAACGCCCTCTTCTTCCCAACGAAGGGCCCATTTGTCCTCGAGCCCTTCGACTCCCACCTTGTCGGGTGTAGTCGCTGTGGCAAGGATGTTGCTCAATGAGCCAGATGGGGCAGTATTCACGCTGAAAGTCTCCAAAAAAAGGGTTTGTTACAGGTTAACATTGATACTAGAAATCCTTCTGATTACAGCTAAGAAAGCCTTGCATGTATCCCAAGAAAAATGACTCCTCTAACGCCGCGCGCGAGGGCGTAAACCCAAGCCCAAGTTTCCCAAAGTTAGAAGAGCAAATTCTTGGCTACTGGCAGGCTGACGGTACTTTCCAGGCATCGATCGATCAGCGTAAAGCTGAGGGTGCCGAGGAGTTTGTCTTCTACGACGGTCCTCCATTTGCTAACGGTCTGCCTCACTACGGTCACCTGCTTACCGGCTACGCCAAAGACATGGTTCCTCGTTTCAAGACCATGCAGGGTTACCGAGTGGAGCGCCGCTTCGGCTGGGACACCCACGGTCTGCCAGCTGAGGTAGAGGCAGAACGCCAGCTCAAGATCTCCGGTCGCCCAGAGATTGAAAAGTTCGGTATCGATAAATTCAATGCGTATTGCAAGACATCGGTGTTGAAGTACACCGAGGAATGGCGCAGCTATGTAACCCGTCAGGCCCGCTGGGTTGACTTTGACAATGACTACAAAACTCTCGACAAGGACTACACCGAGTCAGTGCTTTGGGCTTTCAGCGAACTGCACAAAAAGGGTCTGATTTATGAGGGCTTCAAGGTTTTGGCTTATTGCTGGCGCTGTGAGACACCTCTTTCTAACCATGAACTGCGCATGGATGACGAGGTTTACAAGAACCGTCAGGACCAAACACTGACCGTGACCTTCCCAATCTCAGCTGGCGAAAAATTTGAGGGTGCGCGTCTGTTGGCATGGACCACTACACCTTGGACTCTGCCAACCAACTTCGCTTTGGCGGTCGGACCAAATATCGAGTACGCAGTTGTTGTTGCTGGCGAGTCTGGCGCCACCGACGGCGGAGCTGCGGGCACCAAGTACATCATTGCCAAGTCGCTTCTAGCCGGTTACGCCAAAGATTTGGGTTACGAATCAGCCGAGGCCGCTAGTGCCGGCATTCTCGAGACCGTCCTAGGCGCAGACCTAGCGGGAATTCGATACGAACGACTTTTTGACTACTACGCCGACGCATCGAAGTTTGATATTGCCAATGCTTGGCAGGTAGTCGTTGCGGAATACGTGGCCGATTCAGACGGTACCGGCATTGTTCACCAGGCTCCGGCCTACGGTGAAGATGACCAAAACGTCTGTAACGAGGCAGGAATTCCAACCTACGTTTCAATCAATGAGCGCGGTGAATTCAACTCACTAATCACCGATTTTGAGGGACAACATGTTTTTGAGGCCAACAAGCCAATCTCGCAGTACCTCAAAAACGCTGGCCGAGTTTTGCGTCAGGCTAGCTACGAGCACTCTTACCCTCACTGCTACCGCTGCAAGAACCCGCTGATCTACAAGGCTGTTTCTTCATGGTTCGTTGAAACCACAAAGCTGCGAGATCGCATGCTTGAACTAAACCAAAAGATTGACTGGACCCCGGATCACACCAAAGACGGTTCTTTTGGCAAGTGGCTAGAGAATGTTCGTGACTGGGCGATTAGCCGAAACCGTTTCTGGGGTGCGCCGATTCCGGTTTGGAAATCTGACGACCCAAACTACCCGCGTATTGATGTTTATGGTTCACTCGACGAGTTAGAGCGTGATTTTGGCGTTCGACCAACCGATTTTCACCGCCCGGTAATCGATGAGCTGACTCGACCAAACCCAGACGATCCAACTGGCAAATCAACCATGCGCAGAGTTCCTGAGGTCTTGGACTGCTGGTTTGAATCTGGCTCGATGCCTTTCGCTCAGGCGCACTACCCGTTTGAGAACCGTGAGTGGTTTGAATCGCACAACCCTGGTGACTACATCGTTGAGTACGTTGGTCAAACGCGTGGTTGGTTCTACACACTCCACGTGCTTTCTACTGCACTCTTTGATCGCCCGGCATTTAAGTCGGCAGTCTCACACGGCATCATCTTGGGAAATGATGGGCAGAAGATGTCTAAGTCGCTGCGCAACTACCCAGATGTTAACGAGGTATTTGACCGCGACGGTGCTGACGCCATGCGTTGGTTCTTGCTATCAAGCCCAATTCTTCGTGGTGGAAACCTAATCGTCACCGAGCAGGGAATTCGCGAGGGTGTGCGTCAACTTTTGCTGCCGCTCTGGAACACCTACTACTTCTTCTCGCTTTACGCCAACGCTTCAAACTACGAGGCCAAGTGGTCGGTTGACAGCAGTGACGTTCTAGATCGTTACCTGCTTTCAAAGGCACATGATTTGGTGATCGATGTTGAATCAAATTTGAACAAGTTTGATTCGTACTCGGCAACCAGCGCACTGCGTGACTTTGCTGATGTTTTGACTAACTGGTACGTTCGCCGCTCACGCGACCGCTTCTGGGAGGGCTCTGCCGAAGCGTTTGACACCCTTTACACCGTGCTAGAGGTAGTCTGCCGCGTGGCTGCACCACTGTTGCCAATGGTCACCGAAGAGATTTGGCGCGGTCTAACCAACGGCCGAAGCGTGCACCTAGAAAACTGGCCAAAGGCTGCTCACTTGCCTCACGATGCCAAGTTAGTTGAGGCCATGGACCAAGTGCGCACCGTGAGCTCGGTGGCAAACAGTTTGCGAAAGACTGCTGGGCTTCGTGTTCGCCTGCCTCTGGCAGCACTGACCGTAGTCACCCGAAATGCGGAGTCCCTGCAACAATTCAGCGCAATTATTGCCGACGAATTGAACGTAAAGGCAGTCAAGTTGGTCGAAATGTCACTCGACTCAACAGACGAATTTGGCGTGGTAAAACGGCTTACTGTCAACTCTCGCGCGGCTGGGCCAAGAATCGGCAAGAGTGTGCAGGCAGTTATTCAAGCGGCAAAGGCCAATGACTGGTCAGATGAAAATGGCGTTGTGCTTGTTGGTGGCATTGAGTTAATCGATGGCGAATACACAATCGACCTCGTTGCCAACACTGAATCCGAGGATCAGTCAACCGACCACATTGGAATTTTGCCAACTGGATTCTTGATCCTTGATGGCTCGGTTTCAGAGGAGCTGGCAGCTGAGGGTCTTGCACGTGACATTATTCGTGCCGTTCAAAATGCCCGTAAAGAGGCTGACTTTGACGTTTCTGACCGCATCAAATTGACAGTTTCAGCGGATGCAGCAGTCTTGGCGGCGGTTTCGGTGCATGAGGACCTAGTCAAATCAGAGACTCTTTCGGTAGAGCTAGAAACGGTTGAAGTTCAGTCCCTAGCGAATGGTGTTTCGGTAGGCGAGGGGCAGCTGGTTCAGGTTGTGGTGGAGAAGCGTTGAGCGACTACATTGATGACGACCTTTACTGGGAGCTCAAAGGCAAAGAAGTAGAGGTGGCGCTGCTGAAGCGAGTGCCTGAAAATGAGATTCGCCCTCGCCTTGAGCCAACTCTCCGAGCCACCGAATTGCTCGGTGACCCTCAGAAGGCTTATCGAGTGATTCACATCACCGGAACTAACGGCAAGACCAGCACTTCAAGGTTTGTGGAGAGGCTACTCCGTGAGCACGGGCTCAGGACTGGGCGTTTCACCAGCCCTCACCTCGTCAAGCTAAACGAGAGAATGTCAGTTGACGGCGAGCCGGTTTCTGACGAGCGTTTACACACAATCTGGACCGAAATTGAGCCAATTCTGGAGCTCGTGGACTCTGAGTTAGCGGCCAAGAACGAGGGGCCGCTGACATTCTTTGAGGCTTTGGCAGTGCTCGGATTCGCTATTTTTGCCGATGCTCCGGTGGACGTACTGGTGCTCGAAGTTGGCATGGGTGGCGAGTGGGATTCCACCAACGTTGCAGATGGTGACGTGGCAGTCTTTACCCCTATTTCAATGGATCATGCTGACCGACTTGGCAGTACTATTGCCGAAATTGCCAAGACAAAGGCCGGAATCATTAAGCCTGGAGCTATTGTTCTCAGCGCCAGCCAGCCTCCAGAGGCGTTTGCCGAAATCGAGGCACGCTCGTCGGAGTTGGCCGAACGAATGACCAAGTATGGCGTTGGATTTGAGGTTTTATCTTCGGAACCTAATCTGCTTGGCCAGACTGTTGCCATTCGCACTCTAGCGGGTGAATATCACGACCTTAACTTGCCAGTGCACGGTTACTATCAGGCACAGAATGCTGCCCTGGCCGTTGCCGCGGTAGAGGCTTTTTTGGGTGGCGGCGACCAACGAATCCTCGATGATGTGGTTCGAGCAGCCTTTGCGGATTTCTCTTCACCGGGCCGACTTCAGGTGGTTTCGCGTGATCCGCTCGTGATTCTAGATGCAGCCCATAATCCAGATGGCGCCCAGTCTTTGGTGAACGCTCTAAAGGCTGATTTTGGTTCTCCATATGCGGTTGGCGTGATATCTGTCCTGGCTGACAAAGATGCACGTGCTTTGCTGCAGGCACTAGATGACTCATTTATTGAATTCATCATCACTCAGTCGCCGTCACCACGTGCGATTCCGGCCGAAGAGTTAGCGAATATTGCGACCGAAATCTTTGGCCAGGATCGGGTCCGCATCCAGGCTAATCCTGGGTGGGCTCTCGCCGAAGCTATCAACCTTCTTCCGGCGGGGCAGTCAAGTGCTGTTGTGGTGACTGGATCAGTAACTCTCGTCGGAGAAATTCTTAGACTCAAGCAAATCGAGGCGGAACAAGATGCGTAATCGTTCAACACAGCGAACCCTAGGTTCAATGCTCATGGCTTTTGAATCTTTTGTGGTCTTCTTTGCCATGCTGGTTGCCTTTGGGCTAAAGGTGGCTGACGGGCCGACGGTCTGGGCCGTGGGATTGTCAATTTCATTTTTGCTAATTCTCACTCCGGCTGTCCTGGGTAAAAAGTTTTCCTACGCCTGGGGCTGGTTCTTGCAGCTCGTAGTGGTTGCCACGGGTATTTGGGTTCCGTTGATGTACGTAATCGGCGGTATTTTTGTATGCCTGTGGGCTTGGGCCATGATTGCCGGCAGCACTATTGACAAAGCTCGAGCCGCGTACGAACGCGGGCTTGCGCAAAACACACCAACAGAGGAGCAGTAAATGTCAGAAATTCAGCAGACTTTGGTACTTATCAAGCCTGATGGTGTGAAGCGCAACCTGATCGGTCAAATCATCGCTCGTTGCGAGAGCAAGGGCTATGTCGTGGCAGACCTAAAGAAGTTCACCCCAAGCCGTGAGTTGTTGGCCGCCCACTACGCGGAACACGAAGGCAAGCCTTTCTATGAGCCGCTGGTTGAATTTATGGGTTCTGGCGACGTTGTTGCCATCAAGTTGCAAGGGCACCGCGTTATTGAGGGTTTCCGATCTTTGGCTGGCGCAACCGACCCAACTGTTGCAGCGCCAGGCACCATTCGTGGAGACCTGGGCCGCGACTGGGGGCTGAAGGTTCAGCAGAATTTAGTGCACGGTTCAGATGCACCGGAGTCGGCAGAACGAGAACTTGCTCTCTGGTTCTAAGAAGGCCCTGCCTAGAACAGGGTTGGCCACCACTGCCAGAAGCGCAGAACGATTACAAAGATGATCAACAGTTCTGTGCCGATGGTGAACGCCCAGGCCTTGTCGTAGGCGCGGTCAAAGAAACCAACAAATCTAAGTGGCGTATCAATGAACCCGTCCTTGGCGCCAAATAGAACAACTTTCCAGAACATTGGCACCATAGCGGCCCAAGCCACCATGCAGTAGGGGCATAGCACGTTGATAACGAATGAGCTCTGTACGAACAGCCACAAAACAAATAAGAAGCCTAGGGTGACGCCGATGCTGAATAGGCGCCAGAACCAGGCTGGAAACTTAGCTCCCGCCAGAACTGCTACACCGATAACCACGGGAATAGTGAAGGCGCTCAGACCAATCAAAGGGTTTGGAAATCCAAATAGAGCCGCCTGAGGCGTTAGCATCACGGATTTACAGGAGATAAAAGGGCTGATGTCGCAGCTGAGCGTTGCATCAGGGTTGGTCGCCACGTGGATGCGCTCTAAAGTCAAGGTGAAGGCGGCAATCCAGCCAAGGATGCCCGTCCAAATCATGGTCCAGCCAAAACTCTTGCCTGGCTCGGTGGAAATAGCTTCGCGGTTGTTTCCTATGATCACAATTCCAGTATGGCACGCTGCGTTGATGACAATTGCTCGCCTAAGTGTCATACTTAGAGAAGTCGTTTCAGGCCACACCTGAAAACGCAAGATTTCTCGAGAACCACGGCGTTGAAACCGCATAAGACCCATCGGGCAGCGGCACCGCAAGACAGGGTTGCTCGAACACAGATTTGGTTGATTGCAAAAGTAGTCAGCAACGATTTACGCTTTTACGCTTGGTGAGTGTGGCCCAAGCCGAAAGCAGCTTGGAGTGCACCAGAAATGGTGAAAAAAGAAAACTTAGACGTACCTGCTACCGAAGAAACGCCAGCCCGCGTTCGACGCTCAAAAAAGGTAGCTGAGGCTGCCGTTGAAGCCCTCGAGATTCTTCAGCTAGACAAGCCAGAGAAAGTTGCCAAGAAGCCAGCCGCAAAGCGCGCGTCAGCCAAAACTGCCCAACCAGCAACCATCGATGAGGTTGTTGATGCTGCCGCGGCACCCAAGAAGCGTACTCCGGTAAAACGCTCAACCTCCAAAGCTCAGTCAAAGAGCAGTGCGGCCAATGCAGATCAGGCTCCTGTGGAAACAGAGTTAATCGTTGAGACGCCGGTTGCACCTGCAGCGACACCAGCCCTGTCTGCAACTTCACTCATGTTTATGGCGCCAGATTTGCCGACACCGGTAATCGATGCCAAGCGCGGGCGCCCAGTTGCTGATGTTAGCGATGACGGCGAAAGCCATCGACGCACACGCACTCGCCGTCGTGCCGGAGAAGAGGGTGATGTTTCGAATGTTGCCCCGAATGCCGTCGTCAAGGTGCGCACACCGCGTGAGCCAAAAGAGCCAAGCAACGAGCCAACTCGGGTAAAGGGTTCAACTCGCCTAGAGGCAAAGAAGCAGCGCCGCCGTGATGGTCGAGACGCTGGCCGTCGTCGCACAATCATTACTGAGTCAGAGTTCTTGGCTCGCCGTGAGGCCGTAGACCGCACCATGGTCGTGCGTTCGAAAGACGGAAAGATTCAAATCGGTGTGCTTGAAGATGGCATCTTGGTTGAGCACTACGTGGCTAAGGCTTCGGAGGCTTCACTAATCGGAAACGTTTATTTGGGTAAGGTCCAGAACGTTTTGCCTTCGATGGAGGCCGCATTCGTTGATGTGGGTCGCGGTCGTAACGCCGTTCTTTATTCTGGCGAGGTTGACTGGGAGCTTGCCGAGCCCGGCAACCAGCCGCGCCGCATCGAGCTTGCCCTAAAGTCAGGCGACACAGTCTTGGTTCAGGTGACCAAGGACCCAGTCGGTCAAAAGGGTGCACGTCTAACTAGCCAAGTTTCGCTTCCGGGCCGCTATTTGGTTTATGTACCAAACGGTTCAATGAACGGAATCTCGCGCAAGTTGCCTGATTCAGAGCGTGCCCGTCTCAAGAAAATTCTGAAAGAGATTCTTCCTGAGGATGCTGGCGTTATTGTTCGCACCGCGGCAGAAGGTGCCACTGAGGAGCAGCTGACTCTCGATGTGCAGCGTCTTCAGGCCCAGTGGGAGGCCATTAGCAAGAAGGTCGAAAAGGGACAGGCTCCGGTACTGTTGCACAGCGAACCAGACCTATTGGTCAAGATTGTTCGCGATGTCTTCAATGAAGATTTCCAAAAAATGGTTATCTCAGGCGACGACGCTCGTGAGGTAATCGAGGAGTACCTAAAGTCGGTCGCGCCTGATCTATTGGAGCGCGTCGAGAAGTATGAAGGCTCTCGAGATGTCTTTGATGAGTACCGAGTCGGCGAGCAGATCTCAAAGGCACTGGATCGCAAGGTTTACTTGCCATCTGGGGGTTCTTTGGTGATTGACCGCACCGAGGCGATGACCGTAGTTGACGTAAACACTGGAAAGTTCGTTGGTTCAGGCGGAAACCTCGAGGAGACCGTCACTAAAAACAACTTAGAGGCTGCCGAAGAAATCGTTCGACAACTGCGCCTGCGCGACATCGGCGGAATTATCGTCGTGGACTTTATCGACATGGTCTTGGAATCAAACCGCGATCTTGTGCAGCGCCGCCTTATGGAATGCCTGAGCCGTGACCGCACCAAGCACCAAGTCGCCGAGGTTACCTCCCTTGGTTTGGTGCAGATGACTCGCAAGAAGTTGGGCATTGGCCTGCTAGAGGCGTTCAGCGAGCCATGTGAGGCGTGTGCCGGCCGCGGTGTCATTGTTCACCACGAACCGATCATGCGATCAAAGCACCACGTATCAGAAGATTCAAAGCCACAGCAAAACCAGCAGGGCCAAGGAAAGAAGCGCAATCGCGGCAGTGGCAACCAGAAGCAAGAGGTTGCCAAAGTGGTAACACCTGAGCGAGCCGTTGAACTAAACAACGTGATTACCAAGATTGCGGCTTCAACCGTTGCAGCCCACGAAGCTGCTGGTGAAGAGTCACCGATTTCCCTTACTGCACCAAAGGCCTCAGTTGAGGCTCCGGCAAAGGTAGAAGCTGAAAAGCTTCTCGAGGCTGTTCTCGAGGCGCTTCCAGAACCAAAAGCTCCGGGCCAGGGCAGGCGTAAACCGCGCCGTGCGACCAGTGGCGGGGCAACAGCACCGGCAAGCGTTTCTGTAAATCAGCAAAACGCAGAGTAAATAGGTTTGACCCCAGCCGTTTGGCAGGGTAGACTAAATCCTCGTTGCCCGCTGTGTATTCGCATGCAACATTTAAGACTTTCGAACAAAGGGTAGATCTGTGGTTTACGCAGTAGTCCGCGCAGGCGGCCGTCAAGAGAAGGTGTCAGT
>JBEEOK010000068.1:0-6731 GCA_041191645.1 Actinomycetota bacterium
AGAGACATGAAGGTAAACCCAAGCGTCAAGAAGATTTGCGACAAGTGCAAGGTCATTCGTCGTCACGGTCGCGTCATGGTTATCTGCGACAACCCACGTCACAAGCAGCGCCAGGGCTAAACAACTAAATAAAAGAAGGCAGCACAACACCTGCAAGGGTGTCACCTCCGGAGAAGGCCGGAGCCCAATCGTGAGATTCGGATGTGTTGCTCCAGACCTTTAAACAACAAGGAGAAATCCCATGGCACGTGTTGCCGGAGCCGATATTCCAGACGCAAAGCGCGTCGAAATCGCACTTACCTACATCTACGGCATTGGCCGTACTCGCTCAGTTCAGATCTTGGCTGAGACCAAAGTTGACAAGAACATCCGCGTAAAGGACCTTACCGACGACCAGCTAGTTGCTATCCGTGACTACATCGAAGGTAACTACAAGGTTGAGGGTGACCTCCGCCGTGATGTTGCAGCAGACATTCGCCGCAAGGTTGAAATCGGCTCATACGAGGGTATCCGTCACCGCAAGGGCCTACCGGTCCGCGGTCAGCGTACCAAGACCAACGCACGTACTCGCAAGGGTCCAAAGCGCACCGTAGCCGGCAAGAAGAAGGCGACTCGCTAGTAGCCCGTAGGCACTAGTAGTCCTTCCACAGACCTTAAGAATTTAGGAGAAACTCATGGCAGCACCTAAGGCAAGCGTTCGCAAGCCACGCCGCAAAGAGAAGAAGAACGTTGTAGTTGGTCAGGCTCACATCAAGAGCACCTTCAACAACACCATTGTTTCAATCACCGACGCCACCGGCGCAGTGATTTCATGGTCATCATCAGGTGATGTTGGCTTCAAGGGTTCACGTAAGTCAACCCCATTCGCCGCTCAGCTAGCTGCTGAGGCAGCAGCCCGTAAGGCACAGGAGCACGGCCTAAAGAAGGTTGACGTTTTCGTGAAGGGCCCAGGCTCTGGTCGCGAAACCGCTATCCGTTCACTTCAGGCTGCAGGTCTAGAGGTTGGTTCAATCTCTGACGTAACTCCTCAGGCACACAACGGCTGCCGCCCACCAAAGCGTCGCCGCGTCTAATTTTGTCTAATTCGATAGGGTCGCAAGGCCCTATCGATTGACAGGTTAATCCAGAACTTAATTCGCAACAAACCTGAGCAGTGGCCACTGGTCAGGCCCCAACAAATAGACATCAAATAGCGGATGTCTAGCTGAAAGGAACCAAACGTGCTGATTGCACAGCGTCCAACTCTTCACGAAGAAGTACTAGCTCCAAACCGTTCACGCTTTGCCCTAGAGCCTCTAGAGCCTGGCTTCGGTTACACCCTAGGTAACTCACTCCGTCGTACCCTGCTTTCATCTATCCCAGGTGCAGCAGTTACCAACATCCGCATTGAGGGTGTTCGTCACGAATTCAGCACCATCGAGGGTGTTAAAGAAGACGTAACCGAGATCATCTTGAACATCAAGGACCTCGTCGTTTCATCAGAGCACGACGCACCTGTCGTGGCTCACCTGCGCAAGCAGACCGGTGGCGTTGTAACCGCTGCTGACATCCAGGTTCCTGCTGGTGTCGAGGTTCACAACCCAGAGTTGGTTATTGCAACAATCAACGCAAAGGCAAAGTTCGAGGTTGAGCTAACCATTGAGCGTGGCCGCGGCTACGTTCAGGCTTCTCAGAACCGCAACCCAGATGCCGATGCTGGTGTAATTCCAATCGACTCAATCTATTCACCAGTTCTAAAGGTTTCTTACCGCGTAGAGGCAACTCGTGCCGGTGAGTTCACTAACTTCGACAAGCTGATTGTTGACGTTGAGACCAAGCCATCAATCACTCCTCGCGATGCAGTTGCATCTGCCGGAAGCACATTGGTTGAGTTGTTCGGTCTTGCACGCGAGCTAAATGTTGCAGCAGAAGGTATCGAGATCGGCCCAGCCCCAGTTGAGGTTGGCCTATCACCAGAGCTAGCAATGCCTATCGAAGACCTGGACCTAACCGTCCGTTCATACAACTGCCTAAAGCGTGAGGGCATCAACACCGTTAGCGAGCTAATCGGTCTTTCAGAAGACCAGTTGATGAACATTCGCAACTTCGGCAGCAAGTCGGTAGATGAGGTTCGCGACAAGCTGACCTCAATGGGGCTAAAGTTCAAGGACGCCGTCCCAGGCTTCGACGCAGCTTACTTCAGCTCGGCTTACGACGAGGACGACCAGGCGTAAGCCGGTCTCTGACTCACAGAAATCTAAGAGGAGAAATCAATGCCTACCCCAACTAAGGGACCACGTCTAGGTGGCGGACCAGCACACGAGCGTCTAATGCTTCGTAACATGGCGACTTCGCTATTCAAGCACGGCAAGATCACCACCACCGAAACCAAGGCAAAGCGCCTTCGTCCGGTTGCAGAGCGTCTTGTAACTTTCGCAAAGCGCGGAGACCTACACGCACGCCGTCGCGTTATGCAGCAGATCACTGACAAGTCAGTGGTACACGAGCTGTTCACAAACGTTGCACCATTGGTTGCAGACCGTCAGGGTGGCTACACCCGCATCACCAAGCTTGGCTACCGCAAGGGCGACAACGCTCCTCTAGCGCTAATCGAGCTGGTTCTTGAGCCTGTAGCTCCAAAGAACGCAACTAAGAAGCCAAAGCTTGCTAACACTGTTAAGGCAGTTGCAGCAGCTCCTGTTGAGGCTCCAGCCGAGGTCGTAGAGACCGCAGCTGAAGACGCAGCAGTAGAGGCTCCAGCAGCAGAGTAGTTTTAGTTCCAAATGAATCAACCCGTTGACCGCTCGGTTAACGGGTTGATTCGTTTCCGGATCAACCTAGCCTATGACGGCACCAATTACTGGGGTTTTGCCAAGCAAAAAGGGTTTGCCACCGTTCAGGGCGAGCTCCTAACGGCACTCACTACCGCCTTTGGTGAATCGAAGACTGACTTTGACATGCGCGTAGCTGGGCGAACCGATGCGGGCGTGCACGCCTACGACCAGGTAATCCACATTGACTTGAGTCAAGAGCAACTAAAACGCCTGGGTCGCACCAAGGGCTTCTTGGGCAAGCTCAATGACCTATTGCCTGAAGATATTCGAATTCACTCGGTTGAGCCAGCGCCGCCAGGGTTCGATGCCCGTTTCTCGGCCTCCTACCGACGTTACCGGTACCGCATTGCCGATGGTGAGGCAAACAAAAACCCACTCAAGCAGCGCTACACTCACTGGATCAAGCACCCGTTGGACATCACGGCCATGCAGTTGGCTGCCTTTGAGCTGATTGGTCTGCACGACTACGCATCTTTCTGCCGCGCCAAGGTCGGTGCAACCACCATCAGGCAGGTTCGCGAAATTACCGTGCGCCGAAACCTTACCGATGACAACGTGATCGAGGTTGAATTGCAGGCAGATGCTTTCTGCCACAACATGGTGCGTTCTATCGTGGGCGGACTAGTTGCCGCCGGCGAGGGGAAGGCCGGGCCAAGCGATATTGCGGCTACACTGGCACGCCGAACCCGAGTGGGCTCCTACAAAGTTTCACCGGCCCGCGGGCTGACATTGATCGAGATTGGCTACCCTGCCGATGACCAGTTGGCCGAGCAAGCCGAACGCGCAAGAAACATGCGAACCTTGGATGAAAATTAGGGTTTGACCATACGCCCATCTTCGGGCTAGACTTGACCTTTGGTATTGGCAATTAGCCAATGTGAAAACGTGAATCCCGAGAAGATCTCTTCTAGCGCGGATTCATTTCAATCCGACACAGAAGTAGAAGGCAATCTAACGTGCGTACTTATTCTCCAAAGGCTCACGAGCTGAGCAACGAGTGGCTAGTCATCGACGCCGCTGATGTAGTTCTCGGCCGTCTAGCAACCCACGCAGCAGCACTGTTGCGCGGAAAGCACAAGCCGACTTTTGCACCACACATGGACAACGGTGACTTTGTCATCATCATCAATGCTGAGAAGGTTGCCCTAACCGGCGCCAAGCTAAAGCAGAAGAAGGCATACCGTCACTCTGGTTACCCAGGTGGTCTAACTGCAACTACCTACTCTGAGCTTCTAGAGAAGAACCCAGAGAAGGCTGTTGAAAAGGCAATCAAGGGCATGCTTCCTCACAACAAGCTAGGTGCTGCTCAGCTTTCAAAGCTAAAGGTTTACCGCGGTGCTGAGCACCCACACGCTGCACAGCAGCCAAAGACCTTTATCATCGACCAGGTAGCTCAGTAAGGAATCCCTCGTGGCTAAAGACATCGTAGAAAAGAACACTGCAGAAGACGTAGTAGCTCCTGAGAGCTACACCACCGAGACCCCTGCAGCAAAGGCCGCTCCGGCCAAGTCACGTGGCGCATTGACCACTCCAGGTGCCGGCCTTGGCCGTCGCAAAGAGGCAGTCGCTCGTGTTCGCATCATGCCAGGTACCGGTGTTATCAAGGTAAACGGCCGCGAATTCGCAGAGTACTTTCCAAACAAGCTTCACCAGCAGCTAATCACTGACCCATTCACCGTTCTTGACCTAAAGGGCGCCTACGACGTAGTTGCTCGTATCTCAGGTGGTGGCTCAGCTGGTCAGGCTGGCGCACTTCGTCTAGGTATCGCTCGTGCACTAAACGAGATCGACCGCGACAACAACCGTCCTTCACTAAAGAAGGCTGGCTTCCTAAAGCGCGACCCACGTGTTATCGAGCGCAAGAAGGCCGGTCTGAAGAAGGCAC
This sequence comes from Actinomycetota bacterium, assembly GCA_041191645.1. Classification (GTDB taxonomy): domain Bacteria; phylum Actinomycetota; class Actinomycetes; order Actinomycetales; family Microbacteriaceae; genus Rhodoluna. Next base: position 4,699 of record JBEEOK010000068.1, read on the forward strand.
GTAAGGCTTCTCAGTTCTCGAAGCGTTAATTCAACACTTCACGCTTTCAAAAGCATAGACTCACGATATGGCGAGACTCTTTGGCACCGATGGTGTTCGAGGTCTCGCCAATCGTGATTTAACGGCAGATCTTGCAATCAAGCTTGCCCAAGCCGCCGCAATTGTGCTCGGCGAAGACGCCCGTTCACGAGGCATCAAACCAAAAGCGGTCATTGGCCGCGACCCAAGAATTTCTGGTGAGTTTCTAGCCGCAGCAATTTCTGCCGGGCTAGCTGGCTCTGGCGTTGACGTCTTTGACGCTGGCGTATTGCCAACTCCGGCCACCGCGTTCTTGACGGCCGATCTTGACGCCGACTTTGGCGTGATGATCTCGGCCTCACACAACCCAGCGCCAGACAACGGCATCAAGTTCTTCTCTCGCGGCGGTCACAAGCTGCCAGACCTCATCGAAGACAAAATTGAAGCCGCCATGAACGGTGAAAAACTGGCACCAGTCGGCGCAGCAGTGGGTCATGTGCAGAGGTTTGCCGACGCCGAGGACCGCTACATAGTTCACCTATTGCGTTCACTGCCAAACCGACTTGACGGCTTGAAGGTTGTCGTTGACTGTGCCCATGGGGCTGCTGCGGGCGTTTCACCTCAGGTTTTCACTGACGCCGGTGCCAAGGTTTTTGTCATTGGTGCTGAGCCAGACGGCAACAACATTAACTTGGGCTATGGCTCAACCCACATGTCAGCTTTGCAAACCGCAGTGCTTGAGCACGGCGCCGATTTTGGTGTGGCTCACGATGGCGATGCCGACCGCTGCCTGGCAGTTGATGCCAGTGGTGCCATCATCGATGGCGACCAAATCATGGCTATCTTGGCGCTCTCTCTGAAGGAGCGCGGTCAACTAGCCCGCAACACTTTGGTGGCAACCGTGATGAGCAACCTAGGTCTGCGCATTGCCATGCAAGAGAACAACATCGAGATGATCGAAACCGGTGTGGGTGACCGCTATGTGCTCGAGGAGATGCGCGCCGGCGGCTACACCCTGGGTGGCGAGCAGTCTGGTCACGTAATCTTCTCGCAGTTCGCGACTACTGGTGACGGCATTTTGACCGGTCTAAAAATCGGTGCCGAGATGGCCCGCACCGGCAAGTCGCTAGCTGAGCTGGCCTCGGTAATGACCATTTACCCACAGGTCTTGATCAATGTTCCGGGCGTCGATAAAACTCGCGTTGACACAGACGCCGAGGTGCAAAAAGTGGTTGCCGAGGCTGAGGCAGATCTTCACGGCACGGGTCGAGTTTTGCTGCGAGCATCGGGCACCGAACCACTGGTGCGTGTGATGGTTGAGGCCGCCGAAGCTGGCGCCGCACAATCATGGGCCGAGCGCATTGCTCGTGTGGTTGAAAAGCAGCTAGCGCTCTTCTAGAGCTTGCGCAGCAGAACGCGCTCAACCTGGTGGTTGGCGCCTTTCTGAAGAACCAGGGTGGCCCTGGTCTTAGTTGGCAAAATGTTTTCAACCAAGTTCGGCAGGTTGATTGTTGACCAGATCTCGTTCGCCCTGGCCAATGCCTTGTCTACGTCCATCTCGGCGTATCGGTGAAAATATGAGGCTGGGTTGGTGAAGGCAGACTCACGCAATTTATAGAAACGGTTCAAGAACCACTCGGTGATATTTTCGGTGGCTGCATCGACATAAATCTTGAAGTCAAAAAAGTCACTCAGCGCAACATCTTGCCCGGTGCCCGGCGACTGCAGAACGTTGAGGCCCTCAATAATCAACACATCGGGGGTGGTTACAGTCACAGTTTCGCCAGGAACGATGTTGTAACTCAGGTGCGAATAAACCGGTGCGGTGGTCTGGGCTGCGCCACTCTTGATGTCGGCCACAAATTTGAGCAGAGCCATTCGGTCATAAGACTCGGGGAACCCTTTGCGGTGCATGATTCCACGTTTTTCAAGCTCTTCGTTTGGGTACAAAAAGCCATCGGTGGTGATTAATTCAACCTGCGGTGTTCCGTCCCAGCGGCTAAGCAGCTCTTTCA
>JBEEOK010000069.1:0-12446 GCA_041191645.1 Actinomycetota bacterium
ACGCTGGTGCCAACATCGACATGATTGTTCAGAACACCCCAACCGGCTCTGACGTGACCGACGCAGTAAGCGACATTGGCTTTACCTGCCCTAAGTCAGAGGCTAAGAAGGTTGCTGCAGCGCTAGAGGCAGCCAAGTCATCACTTGGTTTCCGCGTGGTTGAGATCGACGAAGAGATTGGCAAGCTTTCTGTAGTCGGTGCCGGCATGCGCACTCACTCAGGCGTATCAGCCACCATGTTCCGTGCACTTGCAGAGGCGGGCATCAACATCGAGATGATCTCAACATCAGAGATTCGCATCTCGGTAATCACCAGCGATGACCAGGTTGACGCAGCTGCTCGCGCAGTTCACACCGCATTTGGTCTAGACAGCGACATCGAAGCCGTCGTTTACGCCGGTACCGGACGCTAACTCCACAACTTTTCAAACTCTAAAGACACAGGGGAAAACCATGGCAAAGCCTTCACTAGCTCTCGTAGGTGCGACCGGTGCAGTTGGCACCGTAATGATTGGCATCATCAACAGCCGTCCAAACATCTGGGGCGAGATTCGTTTGATTGCTAGCCCACGTTCAGCCGGCAAGAAGATCACCGTTCACGGTGAAGAGCTAACTGTGGTTGCGCTTTCTCCTGAGGCATTCGATGGCATCGACATTGCAATGTTCGACGTCCCAGATGAGGTTTCTGAGGTCTGGGCACCAATCGCTGCCGAACGCGGCGCTGTTGCTGTCGATAACTCAGGTGCTTTCCGCATGGACGCCGATGTTCCGTTGGTTGTGCCAGAGGTAAACCCAGAGCAGGCCAAGAACCGCCCTCGCGGCATCATTTCTAACCCAAACTGCACCACTTTGACCATGATGGCTGCCATGGGTGCACTCCACGACAAGTGGAAGCTAACCGAGCTTGTAGTTTCTAGCTACCAGGCAGTTTCTGGTGCTGGCGCCGCTGGCATCGACGAGCTAGCCTCTGAGCTTGCTGTTGTTGGCCAGAATGCCTCATTGGGTACCAACACCGAGGACGTTCGTGCAGCCCTGGCTGCTGCCGGAAACGACCTAAGCAACTCACCATGGGCTCACCCAATTGCGCTAAACGTGATTCCATTCGCAGGTTCACTAAAGGCCGGTGGCCACACCTCGGAAGAGCTAAAGGTTCGCGACGAGTCTCGCAAGATCCTTGGCATTTCAGACCTCAAGGTTGCCGCTAGCTGTGTTCGAGTTCCTGTCCAGGTAGCCCACTCGCTGACCGTGCACGCAACTTTTGCTAACCCACTAACCGCTGACGAAGTTCGCGAAGTATTGGGTCAGCAGCCAACCATACGTGTTGTTGATGAGCCAGAGAAGCACCTATACCCAACCCCAGCAATGGTGGTTGGTCAAGACCCAACCTTCGTGGGCCGCATTCGCCAGTCGCTAGACTTTCCAAACAGCGTTGAGTTGTTTGTGGTGGGTGACAACCTGCGCAAGGGTGCCGCGTTGAACACTTACGAAATCGCCGAGCTGGTTGCTCGCGAGTTCTAGTCTTCGCAAATACCAAGCGTTGAGTTCCACGGTTTTTTACCGCGTAAATAGTAGCCTGTGAATATGTCACGAGTTTTGGTTGCGGCGGTTTTGCTGGGGGTTTCGCTAAGCCTAAGTTCATGTTCTGCTGTGCCTACGGGTGAGCCAACAGCAGCAGAAACATCTAGGCCAACCCCTACTCCAAACCAAGAATTGGTGCCAACCGCGGCGCCTGCAAACGTAGTTGCCATGGACCCTGAAGAGTTCAACAACGGCTTCGACGAATACGTTTTCAAAGTTGGCGAAGGCCCTACCTGGTGCACAATTAGCCCGGTTAGCCAGTTCACCCTCTGCGAGCAGAATGAAGCAGCGGCTGTATACGCACCAATTCCGGCACCAGATTCTTGCGCCTACAGCTACGGCTATCAAGTACGGCTATGGTCGGCAAAACCTGAGACAGGCGAGACCGCTGAATTTGCTTGCTCGGGTGGCTTCTACTCAGACGCCAGCCAGGCCAAAACTCTTCTTACTGGGCAGAGTGTTTCTGCTGCCGGTTTCACTTGCTTTGTAGAAAACGTAACCGCACGCTGCGAGAACAGCACCGGTCAATGGGTGGCCCTAGGCCCTCAGGTCTGGTCGCTAAACAACTAACTTAGTGTTTAGCCACCAGGGTAATTAGGCGAACCTCTGGCCGGCAGGCAAATCTAATCGGTGCAAAAATGGAGTGGCCGAGTCCGGCGACAACGTTGAGTATCAAATGGCGATCGCCAAATGTCCAAGCGCTCAAGCCTTTTGCATTCTTTGCTGGAAGATCGCAGTTGGTAACCAAGGCACCGTAGCCCGGCAGACAAACCTGGCCGCCGTGGGTGTGCCCAGCAAAAAGCATTGAGGCGCCGGCCTCAGACATCGCCTCGAGCACTCGAATATATGGCGCGTGACTAACACCAATCACAACGTCGCAGTCTGAAACCATGGCGGCTTGGGCTGGCAGATTGCTCAGGTCATCTAGTTCATCGTGGGCATCGTCAACACCGATGAACCCGAGTCGCACACCGTTAATCTGCAACTGTCCACCGCGATTGTTTAGGTTCAACCAGCCGGCAGACTCAAAACCTTTGAGTAGTCGAGCAGTGTCGAGCTTGGCTCCGCCACTGCGCTCAGACGGCTTGGCCAAATATCCCAGCGGGTTTCGCAATACAGGTGCGTAGTAGTCGTTAGATCCATTGACAAACACCCCTGGGCGCTCGGTCAATGGTGCCAGAGCTGTCAAAACTGGGCCAATTGATTTGGCGTGGCCAAGGTTATCGCCGGTGTTAATCACCAGGTCGGGCTGCAGGGCGCCAAGGTCGTGAATCCAGCGTTGTTTGCGTTTTTGCCAAGGCGCCATGTGAATGTCGCCAATGTGCAACACGGTTATCTCTGGGGAGCCAGCCGGTAGCAAAGCCACCGTCTCGCGGCGCACCGTGTAGAGGTTTCGTTCAATGCCAACAGCCCAAATTGCAGCAGCGACGCCAACCGCAATTAGGGCGAGAACAAACTCCAATTACGGGCCCGTGCTGAGTATCAGCAGAATGGCTCCTGTGGCGCTAGCCGAACTTCCGGCAGCAGGTGAGGTGCCAACCACAAAACCAGCAGGAATTGTGTCTGACTGAACAAAGAATTGGCTCTGCGACGCTTGCGGCTCACTGACCGCGGCAAAGCCCGCAGCCAAAAGGGTCGACATTGCGTCGGCAACACTCATGCCGGCAACATCTGGAACTCTAATGCTGCCGCCCTTGCTGATGTAAATCTTGATTTGGGTGCCGCGTGGAACACTCTGGCCGGCACCAGGCACAGTGCGGGCAACAGTGCCCTCTGGCTGGTTCGAGGCAATTGTTCGAGTCATGATCTTGGCGTTTAGGTCTGAGGCATTAATTAGCTCTTCAACAGCAGCTGGATCTTGCCCACCAGTTGGTGGCACCGCAACCATGGCTGCCTCAACCATGCTGGCCGGGGGAGCGTTGAATGCACTTCCTGGGTAGAGCTGGTTGACGGTTTGCATGGTGGTTCGCCAAATGTCGTGGCGAACGGTGTTGGCAGCCTTGTTATTCAAACGGTAGGCGCCAAGTGACTTATTTCCAACCACGTTTCCAACCCAGGTTGCTGTGCCCACGGCAGACGAGAAACCGGTCATCCAGGTGTGAACACCAGAGTCAGTTGTACCAGTCTTGCCGGCCAGCGGAGTTCCATCGCCGGTGTTTGACGCACCACCGGTACCACCAGAGATAACCCGCTGCATTGCGTAGGTCATGCCGGCAGCAACTTCAGGAGTAACCGCAGGCGAGCAGTCGCTGGTTGGTACTTTAATTTCGGCTTGGCTCTCACGCACCACAATTCTGTCAATTGCCACCGGTGAACAGTAGATTCCGTTGTTGGCAATACCAGCCATTGCGGCTGCCATGGTCAACGGTGCAATTTCGTTAACACCAATCACCGATGACGGCACGTAGCTTAGCTCGGCACCATCGGCGCGGTGAACTCCAAAACGCATGGCGGTGTCGCGAATATCGCAGAGGTCTAGCTGGCTGGCCATGTCAACGTAAGCGGTGTTCACCGACATTGAGGTTGCCTGAATCACAGTCAGGTCTTCAGGTTCCTTAACGATGTTGTTTGGTTTCCAAGTGCCTCCAACGCCGCCACAGCGGGCCGAGAAGTCGCCTGGGCCCCATTCTTTGACGCGGCCATCTACGTGGTCGTTCAGGTGGAAACCGGCTGTTAGCCACTGGGCCAGAGTGAAGACCTTGTAGGTGGATCCGGTCTGGAATCCAGATGATCCACCATATTCGCGGTCAGTAGCGTAGTTGACCGAGGTGTGGCCAAGCTCTTCGCTTTGGGTCTGGTCAAAGACTCGGTTTTCGGCCATTGCCAAGATACGACCGGTTCCAGCCTGCACCGATACGGTGGCTGAACCAATTTGGCTTGGGTCATCAAACGGCGCCCACTTCATAGTTGCCTTGTGTGCTGCGGTTTGTGCCTTTAGATCGAGTGTGCTGTAAATCTGAAGGCCGCCTCGGCGAAGCAGGTTTTCGCGGTCTTCAGGGGTAGCACCAAATTCTGGGTTGTTGCGAATGGTCCAAACCGTAAAGTCACAGAAGAACGCTGTGGTCTGGTTAGCTTCACAACCGCTTGGGGTGTGGGTCAGGTTGACCTCAATTGGGGTTGCCTTGGCTGCGCTGGCTTCGGCGCCGGTGATGTAGCCCTCGCTGGCCATGTTGTCGATTACGTAGTCACGGCGGCCCTTGGCGCGCTCGAGGTTGCCCTCTTCGTCTGGCTTGTAGTCATTTGGTGACTTAAGCATGCCGGCAAGCAGGGCGGCCTGCGGAATGTCTAGTTCACTGGCCTTGACGCCAAAGTAATAGTTAGACGCAGCTTCGATACCGTTGATCTGGTTGCCAAAGAATGAAAGGTTCAGGTAGCCGGCAAGAATCTCTTGCTTGGTCGAGATTCCCTCAAGGGCAATTGCCATGCGAATCTCTTTGAACTTTCGGGCGATACCCTCCATGCCGCTGGCGGTAGTCGCAGCAGCGATAGCCTCTTTGTCGCCGGCCAAGTTTGCGGCCTCAACCAGTGAGTTCTTTACGTACTGCATGGTGATGGTAGAGCCACCAGGGCCGTTACCTGCAGAAATAGCGTTGGTCGCGGTTGCGCGAAGCAAAGACAACCAGTCAACTCCACCGTGCTCAAAGAATCTAGGGTCCTCAGTGGCAACCACAGCGTTGCGAATGTTTACCGACATGTCGTCGTAAGGAATCGAGATGCGGTTCTCGTGGTAGAAGTTTGCTACGACAACCTTTTCATCGCCGTCATTGGCGTAAAGGGTTGAAGCCTGTGAGCCGGTAACCGGCTTGAGGTAGGTAGGAATGTTCTCAAACAAGTTGAGTCCAGTTGCTGCGGCCGACCCGCCGACTAGGCCAATTGGAGCCAAAAGTAGCACGGCAAGAAGGCCAGCAAGTGCTGATAAACCGGTAAATTTTAGGATGCCGCTCGTTAAAGACGCGGACTTGTTCTGCGAACCAGACATAAACTCTAGGTTACCGGACATCACCTGAGAGGACTCTGTAAATGTTGAAGTGGGAGTACGTAACCACCCCTTTGCTGCTGCACAAAGAAACGGCAATTCTGAACACCTGGGGGTCTGACGGCTGGGAGCTCGTTCAGATCATTCCAAACAACATGGGCGGCAACATCGCTTTCTTCAAGCGCCCAATCGCAGAGGGGGCAAACTAATGTCACGCATCGAAGAGCGCCTAATTGAACTCGGCTACCCGTTGCCAGCAGTTGCTTTGCCAGTGGCCGCTTACGTGCCGTCTGTAGTGACAGGCAACCTGTGCTTTACCTCAGGCCAGCTACCTTTTGTTGAGGGCAAGTTGCCTGCTGCCGGAAAGGTTGGCGAAGCCGAGGGTCTTGTAGACCCGGCGGCCGCTAAGGACCTGGCTAGATTGTGTGCTTTGAACGCGCTCGCCGCGCTAAAGCTGGCTATCGGTGACCTCGATCGTGTTACTCGAATCGTCAAGGTGGTTGGCTTTGTTGCCTCTGTTCCAGAGTTCACCGGCCAGCCTGCTGTCATCAACGGCGCGAGCGAGTTCTTGGGTGAAGTTTTTGGTGATGCTGGAGTTCACGCACGTTCTGCCGTGGGTGTTCCGGTCTTGCCACTTGACTCAGCTGTTGAAGTAGAGCTGATTGCTGAATTTGCCTAAGGAAAACCCCGAAAATTGAGCCAGTTGGCTAAAGCGAAACCCCCAGCACAGAGAGAGTGTGCTGGGGGTTTCGACATTTAGTTTAGCGACAACTAGTCGTTGGCGCCGCCGGCAATCTTGCCGCTGATGATGTCCATCACGCTGGTGTCGGCCAGTGTGGTTACGTCACCGACTGGGCGGTCTTCGGCCACGTCGCGCAGCAAGCGGCGCATGATCTTTCCAGATCTGGTCTTCGGCAATTCGGAAACCACCATGATCGTTCGCGGTCTTGCGATTGGGCCAATTTCGTGAGTCACGTGATCGCGCAGCAACTTGCTAACGTCAGCATCGGTGCCTGCGTTAGCCAATTGGTTTTGACGCAAAATCACGAAGGCCACGACCGCCTGACCAGTGGTTTCATCTTTGGCGCCCACCACAGCAGCTTCGGCCACGAATGGGTGGGAAACCAAGGCTGATTCAATTTCTGCTGTAGACAGGCGGTGACCAGACACGTTCATGACATCGTCAACGCGGCCCAGAAGCCAAAGGTCGCCCTCTTCATCAAACTTGGCACCGTCGCCGGCAAAATAAACGTTCTTGAACTTTGACCAGTAGGTCTCTTTGTACCGGTCTGGGTCACCCCAAATGCCGCGGAGCATCGAAGGCCAAGGTTCGGTGATGGTTAGCAGACCAGCATGGCCATTGCCCAACGGGTTTCCCTCATCGTCCAAGATGGCAATACTTACGCCAGGCAAAGCGCGTTGCGCAGAACCAGGTTTCAAGGTTGTGATGCCCGGAAGTGGTGAAATCATGATTGCGCCGGTCTCGGTTTGCCACCAGGTGTCAACAATTGGAGCGGATCCACTACCGATGATGTTGCGATACCACATCCATGCCTCTGGGTTGATAGGTTCACCAACCGAGCCCAGCAAACGAATGCTGCTCAAATCTGACTGCTTCGGAATCTGGCTGCCCAGCTTCATGAAGCTGCGAATCGCCGTCGGTGCGGTGTACAGAATCGACACTTTGTATTTTTCGACGATTCTCCACCAGCGTCCCCAGTCCGGGCTTTCGGGGGTTCCTTCGTAAATCACCTGGGTTGCACCGTTGGCTAGCGGGCCGTAGGCAACATAGCTGTGGCCGGTGATCCAGCCAATGTCGGCCGTGCACCAGTAGACATCGGTTTCTGGGTGCAAATCAAAGACATTTTTGTGAGTGTATGCAGCCTGGGTTAGGTAACCTCCGGTGGTGTGCAAGATGCCCTTTGGTTTGCCTGTTGTGCCCGATGTGTAAAGAATGAATAGCGGGTGTTCGGCCTCAAAACCTTGTGCCTCGTGCTCTGCCTCGGCGCCGGCCAAAGCCCCTGCCCAGTCGTGGTCGCGACCCTCAACCCAGCCAACCTCTTGGCCGGTGCGCTTGACGACCAAAACATTTTGCACCGATGGGCATTTTCCGCCACCGAGCGCCTCGTCAACGGCTGGTTTTAATGCACTGGCGCGGCCTTTGCGGTAACCGCCGTCAGCCGTAATTACAAGTTTTGCCTGAGCATCTTCAATGCGGGTGTGAAGCGATTCGGCTGAGAAACCGCCGAAAATCACCGAGTGAACAGCGCCAATTCGGGCAACTGCCTGCATAGCAATAACCGCTTCAGGAATCATCGGCATGTAGATTGCTACTCGATCGCCGGCTCTCACGCCAAGACTCAACAGAACGTTTGCGGCTTTCTTTACCTCAGCAGTCAGCTGGGAGTAGGTGTATTCCTGAGAGTCACCCGGTTCACCCTCGAAATAGAGTGCAATGCGGTCACCATTGCCTGCTTCCACATGGCGGTCCAGGCAGTTGTAAGAAACATTGATTTTGCCGTCGTGAAACCAACGGGCAAAAGGTGGGTTTGTCCAGTCCAACACTTGGGTGAATGATTTGTGCCAATGCAACTGGTTGGCTTGCTCTGCCCAGAAAGCTAGGCGGTCGGCCTTTGCTTTTTCAAATAGCTCTGGCTGGGCGATTGCCTGCTTTTGAAACTCGGCCGAAGGTGCGAAGTGGCGGTCTTCGTGGAGCAGGTTATCGATTTCTTGAGACATCTTTGTCCTTTGGTTTGAAATACCTTGTGGTTATCCTGCCATAAAAAATAAATTTTTCTGTTTTGTCGGGAATGAATATCTTCGGTAAACGCTTATTATTTAACCGTTAGTCCTTGTGGCTAACCCGCGATACCGATTCCCCCAATCAGGTATCGCCTGGCCCCAGGAACTTCCCCCAAGATCCTGGGGCCCCCTAATTTAACGGGGTTTTTGTGCAAACCGCTGTGATTTTCCTTGTGGTTATGCACAGATTGGCGACATCCAAACATTCCCAAGTGTTGTCAGTTCAGGCTATTGCCATGAACTTTCAAAGCCTTGGGCCCCAATTAGATGCCTTATTGACTATGCCTGGGGTCACCGACATTTTGGTCAACGGCCACCGCCAGGTTTGGGTTCAGCGTTCGGCTCGCGACCTTGAACCGGTCGCAACTCCATTTGAGTCCGAGGCCGAGTTGGCAAGGGTAGCGCAACTTGTAATCGGTTTGGGCGGGCGGCATGTGGACCAGGCAAACCCGTTTTCAGATGTGGTCATCGATGGCATCAGAGTGCATGCGGCTATAGCCTCTGGTTGTTCAAAGGCCACTCACCTGTCCATTCGCATTCACCGCGATCGGTTGTTTGCGCTCGACCAGCTGGCTGATTTTGGCATGTTTGGCACCCGAGAGCTCAATTTCTTCAAATCCATATTGGCAGCTAGGCAAAGCTTTCTGATTTCGGGGCCCACCGGCAGCGGAAAAACCACCCTCCTTCGGGCCCTACTGGCAGAGTGCACCGGGGAACGAATCATTGCTCTTGAAGACGCGGCCGAACTTGGGCTACCCGGGCCCAACTTTGTAAGTCTTCAAACGCGCCAGGCAAATATCGAGGGGCGGGGTGAGATCACTCTTGATCGGCTCGTTCGTGAATCTTTGCGAATGAGGCCCGATCGTTTGGCCGTGGGTGAGGTGCGTGGCGCCGAACTCTTGACCATGCTGCAGGCCATGAACACTGGCCATAAGGGTGCGGGTGCTACCATCCATGCCAATTCTCTGCACGACGTTCCTACCCGGCTCCAGTCAATTGCCAGCTCAGCTTCTGTCGCGGCAGAGCAAAATCCGGTTGTCTTTGCCAACTCGGTTTGCTCCGCCTTCTCATGGGTAATTCAGGTTGATGCCCGCCAGGTTGTTGGTGTGGGTTCGCTCGAGATTGGGCCAACCGGTCAACTGGAGGTGGCTCGGCATGAAATTTGATTTGAGTACCACCCAAGTTGGTTTTGCGGTTCGCCCGGCCGAGACCATTCGCAAACTGTCTGGGTTGCTGGCAGCGGGTGTTCCGGCCAATCAGGCATACGCCCACTTTCAGGCTGAATTCGATCAATTTTCAAGTGAAGCTCAGGAACAGTTCCAGCAAACCTGGGTCTTGGCTCAAAACCTTGGCGGGGCGCCAACCCATGCGCTGAACCGGCTGGCCGAGGTCCTCGACTTTCAAGCGGCGCAATTGGTACAGATTCAACTTGCCTACGCGGCGCCCAAAGCCACGGCCCGGCTGGTCATGGGGCTGCCGTTCTTTGCCCTTATATTGGGGCAGTTGTTGGGGCTAAACCCCATCGGCGCTATTACAGATTCGCCAATCGGTTTCATCTCCTTCGCACTGGGGTTAATTCTTTTGGTTCTTGGTCAACTGTGGGTGCAAAACCTGCTTGAAAAAGCAAAACCCACGCACCATGACCCTGGCCAATTCTTAGACGCAGTGGCAATTGGGCTTGCTGCAGGTCTAGACCCTACTCGGGCAGAAATAGAGGCTCGCAATTCCCTCATTTCGAGTACATCGCCCGAGTCAGAGTCGGCGGCTGCATTACTCGAGCGTCAGGTAACTGAGCAGAAACTGCGTGAATGCCAGCAGCTTGCTTTGACAACTGGCAGTTCAATCAGGCACCTAGTTGCCGATGCTGCTCAAGGTCTCCGCGAGGCCCAGCGGTTCTCGCAATCGCAGCAAATCAATCGCCTTCAAATTCGCCTGATGCTACCTCTGGGGTTATCCACGCTGCCAGCGTTTGTGCTTTTGGCTGTGGCGCCCATGGCACTCGGAATGTTGACCCAGTAACTTCCAAAAAACCAAGAAAAAGGAGAAGCAATGAAGAAGAATATCGCCAGACAATTTGAGCGTTGGCAAGATGAGACCGGTGCTGCAACAGCCGAGTACGCAATTGCCACCATGGCAGCCGTAGGGTTTGCTGGATTGCTCGTGGTGATTATGCGCAGCGAGGAGGTTCGTACAATCCTCTTCGATCTGGTCCGAAGCGCTTTGACTTTTACAAATCCAAATGGTGAACCAGCCGAATAGTGAGCGCGGTTCGGTCACAGCCGAATTTGCCTTGGTTCTGCCTGCGGTCTGCATGGTGTTGGCCATAGCCATTGGCGGGCTGGGGTTGCAGGTTGAACGAATCGGTTTGGTTGGCTTGGCATCAAATGCTGCCCGCTCGATAGCTAGGGGTGAGCCAGAGAATCAGGTAGTCGGTGATTCACTCTCTCATGGGGTGAGTGCCCAAGTTTCCAACCAAGGAAATTTGGTCTGTGTCACGGCCTATAAAGAGGTATCGATTATGGCGCTGCCCGAAGCTCTGTTCCGTATTGAAGAAACGCAGTGTTCTCGAATGGGTGGTTTATGACAGCCAAGGCACAGAGAAGCGGAAACTTGCAGACTCGGTACTTTGGCGAAGACCGGGGTTCAGGCACAATTTTGGCTCTGGCAGTTATCGGTGTGATTTCAGCACTGTTTGCTGGCTTGCAGGTGGTGGCGCTAAATGCTCTAAACCAGCACCGATTACAGGCAATCACCGAGGCCATGGCTCTGGCAGCTACCGATTCATTGCGGGGCCTAAATACAGGTTTTCCTTGCGCCGAGGCCAACCAAATTGCAAACAAGAATATGGTGATTGTCGATGAGTGTCGTATTGTCGGACTCGAGGTAATGATTTCTGCCCACTCAGATGGGTTGGGTATAGTTCTAACCGCAAAGGCAAGAGCAGGCCCAAGTTATTGAATCTGCACTGCATATAAAGAGGAGCATGATTTGGCTGGTAGCCACAAGTTAGTAATCGTAGAGTCACCTGCAAAGGCAAAAACGATTTCTAAGTACCTAGGCAACGACTACACGGTATTGGCTTCGATTGGCCATGTCCGTGATTTGGTCGACCCAAAGAACCTGCCTGCCGAGAAAAAGTCGGGTTCGCTAGCCAAGTTCTCGATTGACATTGAAAACGACTTTGAGCCGTACTACGCAATCTCTCCGGGCAAGAGCAAAACCGTTTCAGATCTAAAGAAAGCCCTAGTCGGCGCCGAGGAGCTCTATCTCGCTACCGATGAGGACCGCGAGGGTGAGGCAATTGCTTGGCACCTGCTTCAGATTTTGAAGCCAAAAGTGCCGGTAAAGCGCATGGTTTTCCACGAAATCACCAAAGAGGCAATTCAGTCCGCGCTAGCTCACACCCGTGCGGTAGACGACAACCTAGTTCAGGCACAAGAGACTAGACGAGTGGTCGACCGCCTGTACGGTTATGAAATTTCACCCATTCTTTGGCGCAAGATCAATCGTGGTTTGAGCGCCGGTCGTGTGCAGTCACCGGCTATGCGACTGGTGGTTGAGCGTGAGCGTGAGCGAATGGCCTTTGTGTCAGCCTCATATAACGATGTTGAGGTCACTTTTGACTCGCAGGTCTCAGGCGACCCTCAGTTTGTAGCCAAACTTCAGAGCATCGACGGAAAGCGAATTGCTACCGGTCAGAGCTTTAACGATTTAGGCCAACTAACTGCCGATGTAATCTTGCTCGGCCAAAATGAGGCGGCAGCGCTCGCCGAATCGGTGAAGTCGGCTGCGGCAGAAATCAAAGTTGCATCAGTAGAGTCCAAGGCCAGCACCCGCAGGCCTGCCGCTCCATTTACAACTTCAACCTTGCAGCAAGAGGCGTCTCGCAAGCTGCGCATGTCGGCTAAGCAAACCATGGATACCGCTCAGTCGCTGTATCAAGATGGTCACATTACTTACATGCGTACAGATTCGCCGACTCTTTCGAGTCAGGCAATTGCCGCGGCACGCAACCAGGCCAGCAAAATGTTCGGTGCCGAATTTGTGCCGGATTCACCACGTGTTTACCAGGGCAAATCTAAGAACGCTC
>JBEEOK010000070.1:0-9324 GCA_041191645.1 Actinomycetota bacterium
CATCGGCGGCGACCTGCCATTCGTAATAGCCAGAAGCCGGGATGACGCAGCGGCGGCGCACCACCGAGTCTTTGAACGATGGCTTCTCGAGCAGTGACTCGATGCGACCGTTAATCAACGGAGCACCCTCGGCCGGCCCCTTTGACCATCTAGGCACCAAACCCCAGCGAGCTGAGTGAATTTCACGGCTAAGTTCGCCAAGCGGTGCACCATTTTCGTCTTTTTCAAAAGAACGATCGACGATCATTGCGATCTGTTGAGTGGGTGCCACGTTGTATGAAATGCCCGGCACGTCACCGATGATTTCATCTACTTCAAAAATCGTTTGAATCTCGCCGACCGTACGAGCAACCACAAAACGACCGCACATGGCTATTTATCCTCTGCCATCTTTTCGGCAGCAATCTCAAGCTTCTGCTTACCGAAGTGGACGATGATCATGAAAATCAAGATGATGGCAACGAAAGCCAGGCCGCCCCACTTGAGCTGGCCCGCAATCTGCTCGTATGCGCTGCGTGCGAGGTAGCCGACACTAACGTAGGCGCTTGCCCAGACGGCGCAGGCAGCAACAGTCCAACTGATGAATACGCGGTATCGCATGGTGGTCATGCCGGCAACCACAGGAACAAGTGAATGCAGCACCGGCAGGAACCTTGAAATCGCAACCGCGATACCGCCGCGACGCTCGACAAACCGGTCGGCCAGCTCCCAGTTCTTTTCACCGAGGCGCTTACCCAATTTGCTGTTGCGAATTCGTGGGCCGAAAAACCGCCCAAGGAAGAAACCAATCGTTTCGCCCAGAAGCGAACCAAGAAGAACCGCACCGAGCAAGAAGACGAAATCTAGGATGTCGACAACGCCGGTCGACGCAACCAGAACAACGGTGTCGCCAGGAATGATGAGGCCCACGAATAGTGAGGTTTCAAGCATGATGGCAAAGCCGGCAAGAAGATTTCGAAGCAGGGGAGACACGCTCTGCACGGTTTCGATTAGCCAATTCAGAATGTCATTCACGGCTCAATCTTAAGCGCGAAACGCGTGCGACAGGATTAGTGTGAAATTACGACTTCTTAGAAAAGTATTCTAAAACTAGGAAAATAATCCCAAAGTTGCAGAAACGTTATAAAAGGAGTAGACCTAAGTTGAAGGGAATAACAATCTCCTTCAGAAAGAGAGAAGGAAATGCACACCGCTATCCCAGCAGTGCTAACCGAACTCAGTGCACTTGACTTGTCGCGCTGGCAGTTTGGTCTCACCACCGTTTATCACTTCTTGTTTGTGCCACTCACAATTGGCATGGTCGTCCTGGTGGCGATTCTGCAGACCGCTTGGGTTAGAACCAATGACGAGAAGTACCTGAAGCTAACGAAGTTGTTCGGAAAAATCTTTCTAATCAACTTCGCAATGGGCGTGGTTACCGGAATCGTTCAGGAGTTCCAGTTCGGCATGAACTGGTCTGACTACTCTAGGTTCGTTGGCGACGTATTCGGTGCACCACTTGCAATGGAAGGTTTGCTCGCTTTTTTCTTCGAGGCCACATTCATCGGTCTTTGGATTTTCGGCTGGGACCGCCTGCCAAAGAAGGTTCACCTTGCAACCATCTGGATGACAGCCCTTGGAGTGTGGCTATCCGCCTACTTCATCCTTGCCGCTAACGCCTTTATGCAGAACCCGGTTGGCTATGAAATCAATGAAGCAAAGAATCGCGCAGAACTAGTTGACATCGGCGCGGTGCTGACCAACATTGTTGCGATCAACCAGTTCCCTCACACCATCACAGCGTCCTTCATGTTCGCCGGCGCTGTAATAGTTGCGGTCGGCGCCTATCACCTCAAGCGCAAGCAGTTTGTTGAGCCGATGCGCACTGCAACTCGTTTCGGGCTTTGGACGGTTTTGCTAGGTGGGCTCGGAACCCTAATCACGGGTGACGGCCTAGGTCTTGCAATGGTGCAGACCCAGCCAATGAAAATGGCCGCAGCTGAAGCTCTTTATGACACAGCTTCAGGGGCAGACGCGTCGTTCTCGATTTTCACAATCGGAACCCCAGATGGCGTTAGCGAACTGTTCTCAGTTCGCATCCCTTACCTCCTTTCGTTCTTGTCAACCCACACCATGGATGGCACGGTTGAAGGTTTGAACAACTTGCAAGCTCAGTACGTCGAGCTCTACGGACCGGGTAACTATATGCCGGTCATCTGGATTACCTACTGGGCGTTCCGTTGGATGATCGGACTCGGTCTCTTGTCGACTCTCGTTGCTGTCACCGGACTGGTCTTAACCCGCAAATGGAAGTACAACCTTCCAAACTGGGTCTGGAACACAGCAATTTGGGCGGTTCCCTTGCCGCTACTTGGAATCTCTATCGGTTGGATGTTTACCGAAATGGGCCGTCAGCCTTGGATCGTGTTCAAGTTGATGAAAACGGCAGACGCTGTTTCACCTGGGATTAATGGCGTTGATGTGCTCATCTCGCTAGTCGTATTCACCCTCATTTATGGCGTGCTTGCCGTCGTTGAGTTCAAGCTGCTTCTTGCAGCAGCCCAGAAGGGCATCGAAGAGCAAAAAGCTCCCGAAGACGCCGACAAAATGGCTGTTGCCTACTAGAAACCGATAGGAGAAAACAAAATGCAACTCAACGAAATTTGGTTCCTCATAGTCGGATTCCTTTTCATCGGCTATTTCGTTCTTGATGGATTCGATTTTGGTGTAGGAATGGCTTTGCCTTTCCTTGGAAAAGACGACACCGATCGCCGTGTTCTAATCAACTCAATCGGCCCTGTCTGGGACCTGAACGAAACCTGGGTAATTGTTGCAGGAGCAAGCCTCTTTGCAGCGTTCCCTGAGTGGTACGCGTCTCTATTCAGTGGCTTCTACCTTCCTTTGCTAATCATCCTGGCTGCCTTGATCATGCGAGGTGTTGCTTTTGAATACCGCGGAAAGGGGCACACCATTGGGGCTGACGAAAGAAAGTGGAAGTCTCGCTTCGACTGGATGATTGTCATCGGTTCGGCATTGCCAGCACTGCTCTGGGGTGTGGCATTTGCCAACATCGTTCAAGGAGTTCCGCTCAACAAAGACCACATTTACACCGGGACCTTGTTCACACTGTTGAACCCTTATGGGTTGCTGGGTGGCCTTGTTACTCTCACCTTGTTCTTTACCCACGGTTTGGTTTTCATAACCTTGAAAACCGATGGTGACATCAAAGATCGCGCGCGAGCTCTAGCCACCAAGGTGGGTGTCGTGACAACTATCTTGGCTGCATCGTTCTTGGTTTGGACTCTGGTCGCACACTTCAGCGTGCTGGGCTTCATTTTGACTGCACTCGCAGCACTTTCGTTGATCGCAGCATTGTTTGCGAACCACGTCAAGCGGGAGGGTGTTTCTTTCACTCTTCTCGTGTTCACAATCATCACCGCGGTTGGTTCACTGTTCGCAGCGTTGTTCCCTGACGTATTTCCATCTAGTACTGACCCGGCTTTTAGCCTCACGATTGAGAATGCTTCATCTAGTGAATACACGCTTACGGTCATGACCTGGGTCGCCGTGATTATGATTCCACTGGTTCTCGTCTATCAAGGCTGGACTTACTGGGTATTCCGCAAGCGCGTGAGCCGCAAGTCGATTCCGGCTGGTTCACACTAAAGCAATAGGAACAAAATCAAACCAATAGATTCAAGACTCCTTCGGGAGGCAGGGGCGGCCCGCTGGTTCATCGCCGGCGTGGTCGCCCTTGCCATGCTTGGATCGTCCGCGACGGTCACTATGTCATGGTCGCTGGCATATTTCGTTAGTCAAATCTTCATCGAACACGCGACCTTGGAATCAGTGCGCTATTGCTTCGCTTGGTTAGCTATTGGCGGACTTACCAAGGCTTTCGTCGTCTGGCTCCAAGAGTTCTTAGCAACTAGAGCCTCCGCCGCCGTGAAAGTCCAGTTGCGTCAAAAACTATTCGGTGCTGTAGAGCTGCTCGGGCCATCTTGGTTGGCGAAGAAGAGCGTCGCCGAAGTGAACCTTCTCGCGACCTCAGGGTTGGATGCCCTTGAGCCCTACTTTTCTAAGTACCTGCCTCAGTTGGTTTACACGGCGCTGGTTACCCCCGTCTTTCTCGCGATAATTTGGCTCACAGACCTTCCTAGTGGAGTTACGTTACTGGTCACTTTGCCTTTGATTCCACTTTTTATGATTCTCATCGGTTGGGCAACTAAGTCGGTTCAGCAGGGTCAGCTGGATTCGCTAACCCAGTTATCGCAGCACTTTCTTGAAGTATTGCGAGGCTTGACCACTCTCAAAATTTTTGGGCGAGTAGACGCTCAAGCAAAGGCGTTGGAGCGGGTGAGCGGGGAACATCGTCAACGCACTATGAAAGTGCTGCGGGTTTCATTCTTATCCGGCTTCGCACTCGAATTGATTGCCAGTCTTGCTGTCGCTTTGATAGCCGTATCGATTGGCCTGCGGTTGTTAAGCGGTGAACTAACGCTGATGGTGGGCTTGTTCGTCTTATTGCTTGCACCTGAAACGTATTTGCCACTTCGACAAGTAGGTGCGCAGTTCCATGCCTCGGCAGAAGGCGTTGCAGCCTCGTCGGGCATTCTGGACATCATTCAAGAAGCTCAGTTAGAGCCAAAGTCGAGCCACTCGGTTTCAGTCGACGATTATCACTTTGCACCTGGGGAACTCACCGCAATAGTCGGACCTTCAGGTGTCGGCAAATCATCAATATTTAGACAGCTTCTTGGTTTTCATTCATCAAGCGTTGGGTTGGAAAAAGATCAGGTTTCGTGGTTGCCGCAAGCCTCGAGGTTATTCGAAGGCACCGTGAAAACAAACATTGTTGGGCCAGGTCGGAATGCCGCAGAATCAATATTCAGGACTGCCTGTCAATTAGCTGCGCTGGATGACTTGACTGCCGAGCACCAGGTTGGCGTCGCTGGGGCTTCGGTTTCTGGTGGGCAGGCTCAACGGATTTGCCTCGCTCGAGCCTTTTATAGAGCGCTTGAATCAAAATGCAGCCACCTTCTGTTGGATGAACCTATTTCCGCCTTGGATGAGGCTCGAGCGGCAGTAGTAGTTCAATCACTTAAGGATTTTGCAACCAGTGGCCTAACCGTAGTGGCGATATCTCACCAGAAGCTACTTGTGAATTCCGCAGATCGAGTCATCGAGGTAGAACGTGCCTAGGACCTTCAAGCAACTTATAAAGCTCGGCCTCCCAAAAGACAGGTTCTTTGGCTGGGGTCTGGTTGTCTCCGTGCTTCAGGGGTTATCGGCAGTCTCATTGCTAGCCGTGTCTGCTTGGCTAATCTCGCGTGCTGCAGAGGTTAATTCAATCGTCTATTTGGGCATCGCTATTGTCGGAGTTCGTGGATTTGCCGTGGGCAGAGCCACCTTCAGATACTCTGAGCGCCTGTTGCTCCACGAGTCTGCGTTCCGGCTGTTGGCTTCGAGACGCTCACAGCTCTTCGAAAGATTAGTGCCATTCATCCCAGCGGGCATGTCTCAGGTTGGTCGCGGCGAATCAATGGCCAGAGTTGTCAACGATATTGACGAACTGCAGAATCTCCCGCTTCGGGTCGTTGCGCCGGTTGTTCAAGCCATTGTCGTAGCAGTTGCCTCGGTGCTATTTATGTGGCTATTGCTACCCGAGGCTGGCCTTGCACTATTTCTTGTGCTTATAGCCGCATTCTTTGTTGCCATTCCATTGGGCGCGAGTCTTGCAACTAAGAGCGACTCCTACACAGCGCCGCTTAGAGCTCGTATGTCAAACGTCAGTCTCGATCTATTGGAAAACCTGGATGTGTATATCGCGTATGGCTGGGTTGAGGCTAAACGAGCAGAAATCAACAGGATTGAGGTTGAGCTCCGAAGGGCAATCATAAAATCCGCTGTCTCAAACGGGCTTGGGGCCTCGCTGTTCACTCTGCTTTCCATCGTTTCTGTCCTTGCTGGGGCTTGGTTTGGAGGGGTTGCTGTTAGTGACCAGTCTCTCCCCGGGGCAAGCCTTGCGGTGTTTGTCCTAGTTCCGCTTGCGATTTTCGAAGTTCTTCAGTCTGCTCAGCCAGCGTTATCCGCGTTTCGAAAGTTCAAGGTGAGCGCGCATCGCGTCTCCGAGTTGCTTGATCGCGAAGTTCCGCGGGTTCTTCAACTCGAAACCGGCAACAGAGCACTTGAACACTTCGATTCCATCGAACTGCGTTCCGTTTCGATTACTTACCCAGAAGCTCTCGAACCAGCTTTGGAAAACTTCGATTTAACTATCAGGCCAGGCGAGAGCGTCATGCTCTTCGGTGAAAGCGGCGCGGGTAAAAGCTCCGTCGCTCTCTTGCTCTCCAGACTCATCCAACCTAGTTCAGGGGAATACTTGATCAACGGAGAACCCGCTGGGGTCTTTGCGTCGGCTGAACTTCGACGGTCCATCGGTTTAGTCGAACAGAACCCTATGGTGTTTCTTGGCAATGTTCGGGCAAATTTGCGAATTGCCAAACATGACGCAACAGACGCGGAGTTGAGGGATGTTCTTGACCAGGTTGGTCTGTGGTCCATGTTTGCCGCCAGAGAAGGTCTCGACACCCAACTTGGAGATCGCGGCGTTCTGATTTCGGGAGGCGAAGCTCAACGCCTCGCGCTTGCTCGTGCTATCCTCGCGCAGTTCCAGGTCCTTATCTTGGATGAACCCACAGCAAACGTTGACGCCGATACCGCGGGCACTTTGATTGCTGACATGCTCAGGGTTGCGCGTGGCTCGGAACACCGTGCTGTTGTGCTAATCAGCCACGACGAACGCTTTAGAAAACTAGTCGATCGCGCGGTGAAGGTCGCTAAGAAATAGCTGAAGAAAGCAACCGAAGGCGTTTACTGAATGCTTCGAAATGGGAAGGTTTTCCAACCGGTCCACCTAGATCGACCCAATCCGAGACCACGCGAATGCCCTGCAAAGAGCTAAGAGCCCATATTTCTAGCCCAATCAAGTCAGCTGGTTTCACGTGTTCGGTTCTCGTCGCATAACCCATTTGGTTTGCAATGTTAAAAATCTCGTTGCGGGTGACGCTAGGGAGCCAGGGGAGTTCATCCGAGCTGGAGCAGAGAACATCTCCGCGCCACCAAACCAGCGAACTTAGTGCGCCCTCGAGCACATAACCCGACTCGCTGAGGATCACCGCTTCATCGGCTCCATGCATCTTTGCATTTCTACGCATTTGCATGCCCAGGCTGAGATCAGGGCCCTTCACGGATGGGTTGTGTCTCGGGTCTGGGTCGGGCAGGGTCCAAAGAATCACATCGCCAAGCTGGTCTGGAGCCCTTCGAAGACGCAGAAATAAGTGGTTAGGGGCTTCTACCTCAGCATGAAACTCAATGCGAGGGAACCATCTGCCAGTGCCGGGTATCTTCTCCTTCACAGCTTCAAAGAATGCGGGAAGCGAAGGGCTGCAGGCCGGGCGAACTTCACCGACCCAGCGGGAGAATCGATCGAAATGCGCGTCGAGACTTCTGGCTCGACCGTCCTCGACCAGCCAACTGTCGGCGACCTCGAGTTGAACCTCGGTCTGCTGCCCTTCAGTGATCAGAACAAGAGCGTTGTCTCGAAAGCAGAAAAACTGAACTTCATCGGTCATCGCACACCTCCTGCCAGCGGGTTCTTTGCGTCTAATCTAGATGAAGATTCATTCTCGACCCAATCGCTATCCACACAGGAGTCAACATGCAGTTGCATAGTGCCTACCTTGCTGGATGGGTTCACCCCGCAGATGTTTTCGTGCAGTTTTACGCTGGCGAGCCCGCCGCTTTTTGGTTGGACCGCGAATTCTCGCCTGAAAATCGGTTTTCCGTCATGGGAGCCGGAAACCTGATTCCAAATTCGAAGGTGACGAATCGAGACGAAGTTTCTTCAGCCTTGTCACGGATGGCTTACAGCCCGAAAGTGGACCTTCCGTTCGATTGGCGACCTGGCTTGGTAGGCGCCCTGTCATACGAGGGCGAAGAACGTTTCATCGAGGCAAGTCGAGCCATCGTTTTCGACCACCACACCCAAGGCATGCACTTCATTGGGTTGTTTGAGAATCAAAATGACTTCGACTATTGGCATCATGCAGCCTTGCTGCGTCTCGGTCTATCCGGCGGTCAGGTAGCAAATTACCTACACGCCCAACCCAAAAACACGGATGTCGCAAGCACGAAGTTGAGGCACCCCGAGGGTCAATATCTTGAAATGATTGCTTCAGCTCAGCGGCACATATCCATTGGCGACGTCTACCAGGTCTGCCTAACCAACGAGCTCACTATCGAGACACTTGAGGAACCTTTAGCAGTGTTCCTGAGGCTTCGAGAGTCAAACCCGGCTCCGTATTCGGCATTCCTAAAGCTCCATGGCTTGGCGGTTGCGTCTACCTCTCCAGAGCAATTCCTGAGGGTGCAAACTTCAGGTGAGGTGAGCACGAAGCCAATCAAGGGAACCAGACCTCGAGGTGCGACTCCAGAACAAGACGCCGCAATCGCGAAAGAGTTGCAATCAGACGCCAAGGAGCGCGCCGAGAACTTGATGATTGTCGATCTGATGCGAAACGATATCGGCAAAGTTTCAAAGGTGGGCACTGTCGCTGTGCCAAAGCTGTTTGAGATCGAAACCTATGCCACCGTTCACCAGCTGGTTAGCACTGTCACAGGCCAGCTTGAAGAGAGTGAGAGCGCCTGGTCCGCCATCCTTGCAGCCTTCCCAGGTGGTTCGATGACCGGTGCGCCGAAAATCCGTGCCATGGAAATAATCGAGCAACTTGAACGAGGCCAACGCGCGACCTATTCGGGCTGTCTTGGTTACCTCGGCGCTGATGGTTCAGCGGAGTTCGCAATGATCATTCGTAGCATCATCTTCCAGGAGGGTCGAGCGACCATCGGGGTCGGTGGAGGAATCACGATTGACTCTGATCCGAAGGCTGAGCTCGAAGAGACGAAGTTGAAAGCAAAGGCACTTCTGGCTGCTCTAAACGCAGCGGACCCCTGGGCTTGATTGGTAACCTTTACGTAAGGGTTTCACACCCACAGATTTCACGAAAAGCGAGCAAATGACTGAGCAAAACGCGCCCGAAACGGCCGAGAACGAATACGACGTCGCTGCCATCCAAGAAAAGTGGCTGCCGGTTTGGGACGAATTGCGCCCTTTTGCATCGGGTAAACCTGGTGATCAGCGTCCGAAGAAGTACGTTCTCGATATGTTCCCATACCCGTCGGGCGACCTTCACATGGGTCACGCCGAAGCGTACGCACTTGGCGACGTAATCTCTCGCTACTGGGTTCAAAAGGGTTTCAACGTTATGCACCCGATTGGCTGGG
>JBEEOK010000071.1:0-4222 GCA_041191645.1 Actinomycetota bacterium
GCCAAAAATAGCACGCTAACTTTGACGATGTGCGTTAACTATGGTTCACGTATCGAGATTGCCGACGCGGTAAAGCAAATAGCCACCGATGTTGAATCCGGCAAAATCAAAGCCAGTTCTGTTACTGAAAATACCATTCAAAAGTATCTCAACACCAACTATCTCCCAGATGTTGATCTATTCCTCCGAAGTTCTGGGGAGCAGCGCACCTCAAATTTCTTGCTTTGGCAGTCGGCCTATGCCGAATTTGTTTTCATGGACACTCTGTGGCCGGATTTTGATCGCCGGTCACTCTGGGATGCCATTGAGCACTTTCACTCGCGGGACCGTCGCTTTGGTGGCGCTGTAGATAAGCCAAATTCTGCCGCTTCAAAGTAGACTGGAGACTTCAAACAAGTGCCAGGCATCCAGCTTGGGCAAGGAGTTTCAGTGGCTACCCCAAATCGTCTAGATTCAGTAATTTCTCTCGCAAAGCGTCGCGGATTCGTATTCCAGGCCGGTGAGATCTACGGCGGAAGCCGTTCAGCGTGGGATTACGGACCACTAGGTGTCGAGCTCAAGGAAAACATCAAGAAGCAGTGGTGGCGCACCATGGTTCAGAGCCGAGAGGACATCGTTGGCCTGGATTCTTCAGTCATTTTGCCTCGCAAGGTTTGGGAAGCTTCCGGCCATGTGCGTGAATTCTCTGACCCGCTAATCGAGTGCACCAGCTGCCACAAGCGCTTTCGTCAGGATCACCTCGAAGAGGCCTTCGAAGAGAAGAAGGGTCGCGCCCCAGAGAGCATGGCAGACATTAACTGCCCTAACTGTGGTGGCAAGGGCACTTGGACTGAGCCAAAGGCATTCAACGGTCTCCTTCAGACCTTCCTAGGCCCAGTGGCCGCAGAAGAAGGTTTGCACTATCTCCGCCCAGAGACCGCTCAGGGCATCTTCGTGAACTTCGCCAACGTACTTGGTGCCGCTCGTATGAAACCTCCGTTTGGCATCGGTCAAATTGGAAAGTCGTTCCGCAACGAAATCACCCCTGGCAACTTCATTTTCCGTACTCGTGAATTCGAGCAAATGGAGATGGAATTCTTCGTTGAGCCAGGAACCGATGAAGAGTGGCACGACTACTGGATCGAACAGCGCATGAACTGGTACACCGATCTCGGTATCAGCCCAGATAACTTGCGTCTGTACGAGCACGCCAAAGAGAAGCTTTCTCACTACTCGAAGCGCACCGTTGACATCGAGTACCGCTTTGGTTTTCCTGGTAGCGAGTTTGGTGAGCTTGAGGGTATTGCCAACCGCACCGACTTTGACTTGACCACTCACTCTCGTGAGTCAGGTGCCGACCTAAGCTACTTTGACCAGGTCAAGGGCGAGCGTTGGACTCCGTACGTGATCGAACCGGCCGCAGGTCTGACTCGCTCACTTATGGCATTTTTGGTTGATGCTTATTCAGAAGATGAGGCGCCGAACACCAAGGGCGGAGTCGACGTCCGCACGGTTCTGCGCCTTGACTACCGTTTGGCTCCAGTGAAGGCTGCCGTACTTCCGCTTTCACGCAACGAAGATCTGTCACCGGTTGCTCGCAACTTGGCCCAAGAGCTACGAGGCTTCTGGAATATCGACTTCGATGACTCTGGTGCAATTGGTCGCCGCTACCGTCGACAGGATGAAATTGGAACGCCTTTCTGCGTCACGGTTGACTTTGACACCCTGGACGACCAGGCAGTAACGGTTCGTGAGCGTGACACCATGCAGCAGGAGCGCGTTTCACTAAGCAAACTACGTGAATACCTTGGCGGAAAGCTAGTTTCCTAGGTCCGATGACTTCAACTTCAGATAACAAGCCTGCTCTGCAGTACGGCTCAATTGGCATCAAGACCCCAGTGGTTTTGGCACCAATGGCCGGTATTACCAACACCGCTTTTCGACGGCTTTGTCGCGAGTTTGGTGGGGGATTGTTTGTGTCTGAGATGGTCACTTCGCGAGCCTTGGTTGAGCGTACCGAAGAGTCGCTGCGTTTGGTTGGGCATCACGAGTCTGAGGACATTCGCTCGGTTCAGCTTTACGGTGTTGACCCAAAGACCATAGCTGAGGCAGTGACCATGCTAGTTGCCGAGGATCGCGCCGACCACATTGATCTGAATTTTGGCTGTCCTGTTCCTAAAGTTACCCGCAAGGGTGGCGGCGCTGCCTTGCCTTGGAAGCAGGATCTGTTTTCATCAATCGTCACTGCAGCTGTCAAGGCTGCTGGTGACATTCCGCTGACCGTCAAGATGCGCAAAGGCATTGATTCGAACCACTTGACTTATCTGGATGCCGGAAAAGCTGCTCGCGATGCAGGTGTAACGGCAGTGGCACTTCACGGTCGAACCGCCTCTGAGTACTATTCCGGTCAAGCGGACTGGAAGGCTATTGCCACTTTGCGTGAAGCGCTACCTGATGTGCAAGTGCTTGGCAATGGTGACATTTGGTCGGCAGCAGACGCAATTCGCATGATGCGTGAAACAGGCGTTGATGGCGTAGTTGTTGGGCGGGGCTGTCTTGGTCGGCCCTGGTTGTTCGGCGATCTACAGGCTGCCTTCGATGAGTACCAGCGGGACCCTAAATCTGACGCGGCAATTAGCCCAATTCAACCTAACCTGGGGCAAGTTGCTGATGCGTTCAAGCGTCACGGTGAACTCCTGGTCGAGTTCTTCGAGAGCGAAGAGCATGCCTGCCGAGACATCAGAAAGCACGTAGCTTGGTACTTTAAGGGCTACCCGGTAGGTGGCGAATTCCGCGCCCGGTTGGCTCAGGTCGAATCACTGTCACACATGGATGACATCCTTGGAACGCTTGACCGCAGCGCACCTTACCCTGGCGAAGAGGCTGAAGGTCCACGCGGCCGCTTGGGTGGCGCAAAGGTTTGTGCCTTGCCTGAGAACTGGCTGCAGTCACGCGAGCTGGTGGGGGAGCAACGCAAAGTTCTGCAAGAGGCTGAATTAGGTGTGTCAGGAGGCTAGATGGAGAATCGCGATTCTTTTGAGCCGGGCTACACCGATTTTGACCGGGAACGCTTCCTTCCAGAAGAGCGTTCAAGCGGTACGCGACGAGGCGAGTTTGCCCGAGACCGTGCACGTGTAGTCCACTCATCTGCTCTACGCCGATTGGGTGCCAAAACTCAGGTGTTGTCCCCATCGGGCGGTGACTTTGCGCGTACCCGCTTGACCCACTCACTTGAGGTGGCGCAAATTGGTCGCGAAATGGCTCGTGACCTTGAACTCAATGCTGACATTGTTGACATGGCGTGCCTCGCGCATGACCTTGGTCACCCGCCATTTGGTCACAACGGAGAAAAAGCCTTGAACGACTGGGCCCACGACATTGGTGGGTTCGAAGGCAATGCTCAAACACTGCGGCTACTGACCCGGATTGAGCCAAAAGTTTTCCGAGCCGATGGAACATCGCTTGGTCTCAACCTAACCCGCGCTAGCCTCGACGCCACCTGCAAGTACCCGTGGAGTCGTTCCGATGCCCCGGCTGGTCGCGAGCACTCGGTCAAGTTCGGTGTCTATGAAGATGATTTGCCAGTATTTGAATGGCTACGGCAAGGAGCGCCGTCAAAGGTTAAGTCGGTTGAGGCGCAGGTAATGGACTTTGCCGATGACGTGGCCTATTCCGTGCACGATTTTGAAGACGCAATCGTTGGCGGTTTTGTGGATTTGGCCCTCCTAAATGACGCCCGCACCGGCGGCGAATTGGTTTCAAAGATGGCCGAATGGAATCTTGGCGTTTTCAGCGAGGATGAGCTTGCCGAGGCCCTAGAGCGTCTAAAACAAGAAACCTATTGGTTGAGGCATTACGGCAAAAGCGCTGAAGAGCAGGGCACCCTAAAGAACCTAAGCAGTGCATTAATCGGCCGATTTGTTAGCCAGACAATCGATGCCATCGTTGACACTTCACCATTGGAGTCAATGGCACGCTTTGGCGCAAGCATTGTGGTCCCAATTTCTGTTCGTCAAGAGATCGCAACGCTTAAGGGCATAGTGTCGGCTTTTCTAATGTCACACGAGTCTCGCCGGCCATTCTATGAGTGGCAGCGTGCTTTGCTAGCTGAGCTGGCAGACGCACTCTTGGCGGCAAATGGTCAACACCTCGATTCCTACTCGCGGGCGGCTTGGGCTGCGGCTAAGTCGGAGCAGGAGCAGCGTAGGGTGATTGTGGATCAGGTGGCATCGCTGACCGATCA
>JBEEOK010000072.1:0-10079 GCA_041191645.1 Actinomycetota bacterium
CTGTGTTGTAGTGCAAGAATGAACCGTCAGACTCATCGGCCTCGAGAACAAACAGGTTGCCTGAACCGCTAGCAGAGGATGCATTTAGAGCAGCAATTACGCCTCCATTTACAAAGCTTGGATCCTCACCCAGCGCCAACAGAGCAGTAATAATCATGCCTGTGCTGGTGGTTTTACCGTGGGCACCTGCCACGGCAATTACATCGCGCTTTGAGGTCAAATATGCCAACGCCTGTGATCGGTGAATCACCGGGATTCCCCGCTCTTTGGCCAGAACATATTCAGGATTGGTAGGCCATAGCGCCGACGTAACGACGACTGTATCTGGGTTGCCGAGATGCGCGGCATCGTGCCCAATGAAGATCTCGGCCCCGAGCTCGCGCAGGGCACCCACTGTCGCGGTGTCGCGAAGGTCACTACCGGTAACTTTGTGCCCCATGCCAAGCAAGATTCTTGCGATTCCGCTCATGCCTGAGCCACCGATGCCAATGAAGTGCACAACCCCAAGATCTTCAGGTACGGGTTGGGTGAAATCCGGCTTAATCATGCAATTCCTTACGTTCGACTACAAGACTAGGCAATCGATACAAAGTTTTGGGCTACAAAACACCGCGAATCAAGGCGAGCAATCTAGCCGACCCATCGGCGATTCCAAGAGCTTTGGCTTTTTCAGACATCACCCGCAACTGCTTGGTGTTTGAAATCAAGGGAATTACCTCGGCAGCCACGAAATCGGTGTTGAAGTTGGCATCATCCACCTGAATCGAGCCGCCCGCAGCAACGACATCGGCAACGTTGAATTTTTGCTCGCCATTTCCAACTGGATAAGGCACATACACAGCAGGCAGGCCAACCGCCATAAATTCGCTAACGGTAGAGGCACCAGCCCGGGAAACCGCAAAATTACTTGCCGCAATAGCTAGATCCATTCGGTCGCAGTAGGCCAAACGCACGTAGCCCTTTTCTGAAACCTCAACCAGGTCAGACTTGCCGCCAACAATGTGGAGCACCTGAATGCCAGCCGCCGAGAGCAGTTTTCGTGACCCCTCAATAGTTTCGTTAATACGTTTGGCCCCCAAAGAGCCGCCGGTGACTAATAGGGTCACAGTTTCAGGATCAAGCCCAAAATGAGCCCGCGAAGCTGCCTTGTCTTGGTTGTTGGCAATTGCTTCAATCTCCGGGCGAAGCGGCATTCCAACCTGCACAGCCCCTTTGATTGGTGTGGAATGAAAAACCACACCTACAGCCGCGGCATATTTGGCCCCCAGTTTATTTGCCCATCCAGGCAGCGCATTTGCTTCGTGAACCACAATGGGAACGCCCGCACGCTTAGCCGCCAAGTATGCTGGCGCACTGGCGTAGCCACCAAAACCAACGACCACGTCAATCTGATGCTGCTTGATTAGCGCTTCAACCTGTGAGACCGCGGCCTTGAATCGGCCAAGAAAACCAAGTGCATAAGCATTCAGTCTTCGTGGAAATGGCAATCGAGCGATGGTTAGAAGTTGGTAGCCACGCTCGGGAACCAACCTGCTCTCTAACCCCTCGGCCGTGCCCAGAGCCCAAACTTTGTGGCTCGGCGAATCTTTCGTGATTTGATCGGCTAGGGCAAGAAGTGGATTAACGTGCCCAGCGGTGCCACCACCGGCTAATAGAAAATTTGTCATCGACGCCGAACCGGTCTTCTGCGCTCTTGATACGGGTTTGCATGATTCTCACGCTCAATTGCCAAGACCACACCGATAGCGCCGAGGTTTGCCACTAACGATGAACCACCGGCGGAGATTAGCGGAAGCGGAACACCCAGAACAGGCAGCAGACGCAGCACTACCGCGATGTTTACCATGGCTTGGAAAATGATCCAGAGCATCACAGCTGAAACAACAAACCGACTAAATGGGTCTTGGGTTCGCTGCAGGATGCGCAGGAAAGAGAAGGCCAGAGTAACAAAAAGAACTATGACAACCAGAGCGCCTACAAGGCCCAATTCTTCGCCGATGACCGCAAAAATAAAGTCGTTCTCCACCTCGGGAATCCAACTCCATTTCATCTTGGATTCACCCAAACCAGCCCCAAAGATTCGCCCGGCGGCTAGGGCCCAGGTACCGTGTTCAGACTGCCAGTTATAACCAAATGGGTCTGGCGCATTGGGGTTCAGCCAGGCGGTGATTCGACCAACTCGTGAGGGACTGCTGAATACCGCGGCAGGTAGTGCCACTAAAACAGCCAATGAGACAAGGTTGATAAGTTTTTGCGGCATTCCGGCGAGAATCATCATGCCCAAGAATGTGATGGCCATGATGATAACGGTGCCAAGGTCTTTACCAACCATGACCAAAGCGATGGCGAAAGCTGCGAGGAATAATGCCCCAAACCAAACGCTGCGATCATGAAAGTTGTCAATCTGCTGAGCCAGCCGATTGGCGATAAAGATAATCACCGCAATCTTCAAAAACTCTGAAGGCTGGATCGTAAAGAGACCGCCAACGTCAAGCCAGTTTCGGTTTCCGTTGATATCTTTACCGATAAAAATTACAAGAATCTGCATACCTAATGCACCCATCAGGAGCAGTTTGGCTTTAGACCGGATGAACCGTGTTGACATCAGGGATACAACTGACAAGAGCAAAAGGCCAGCAATTGCAAAGAAACCCTGTTTTAGAAACACGCTCCATGAGCTGTTATTGGTGACCAGCGAGTCAATTGAAGAAGCTGAAAGCACCATGACAACACCAAAGGTCACCAGAAACAGGGTGACCCCGAGCAGGCGATAAAAGTGGATCGACTGAGCGCGAAAAACCTTGTCAAACCATTGCCCGGCAAGGTTTTTGGTCTCTAGCACCCGATTGACAGGAGCAGCCTTGACTTGGCTTTTTACCTTACTCATGGTCGCTCCAGGTGGGCACGAACAGCCTCAGCAAACTGGTTGCCGCGATCCGCGTAATCCTTGAATTGATCCATCGATGCAGCGGCCGGTGCAAGAAGAACCACCGAACCTGGCTTAGCAATCTTGGCAGCGGCTTCAACAACCCTTGTCATTACCTGGGATTTGTCTTCTTCAGAGATCTCAGTTACCGGCAGACTAGGCACCTGATTAGCTAGAACCTCTAGGACATGCGCGCGATCGGCACCGATCACGATAGCCGCCTGCAAACGATCGGCAAATTTGACTACGAGATCGGTGATGTCTACCCCCTTTAGTAGACCCCCGACAACCCAAACCACTCTCTGAAAAGAATTTAGCGACGCAGCGGCAGCATGTGGGTTGGTGGCCTTGGAATCGTCAATCCAACGAATCTGGTTGCTTTCGGCAACCAATTCGATTCGGTGAGCGTCAAGGCGAAACTGGATCAGTGCGGCACGGATGTCCTGCGGCTCGATGGCATAGGAACGGGCCAGGGCCACAGCTGCGGCGGCATTGCCCATTAGGTGCGGAGTCAAAACCCCAATGGCGCTCAAGTCTTCAAGTGTGGCCACTTCAAGAGCTGAATTAGCCCGGTCATCTAGGAAAGCTCGGTCGCAGAGCAAATCTTCAACGAAACCCACCTGGCTTCTGGCCGGAGTGCCGGTAGTGAAGCCAATTGCTCGAGCACCCTCTTGAACATCGGCATTCTCGACCATTTTCTCAGTGGCTAGGTCGGCAACGTTGTAAACGCAGGCTACGCGAGTGTTCTCGTAAACTTTGGCCTTGGCATCGCGGTAGGCCTCGAACGAGCCGTGCCAATCCAGGTGATCATCTGCCAGGTTCAAAACCGCACTTGAATACGGGTGAATCTCACCGAGATAGTGCAGTTGAAAACTCGAAAGCTCAACAATAAGTGCATCAAAGCCTTCTGGGTCTCGGATTGCATCAAGGATTGGTGTTCCGATGTTGCCGCAGGCGATGGCTTTTTTGCCACCCTGATTCAACATGGCCTCAACCATTTGCACTGTGGTGGTTTTGCCGTTTGTGCCGGTGACGACTATCCAATCGGCCACCCTGGATGTTTTATCGCGAACCCGCCAAGCTAGATCAATATCGACCCAAATTGGCAGCCCCTGATCTTCGGCCCACGACAATAGGTCATGCTCTGGACGAACCCCTGGCGAGGTCATGACTAGATCGGCTGCAAAGTTGACAACCCGATCGGGTAGCCCTTTGGCCGAATCGCCGGTGATGTGTTCTACCCCGATGACATCAAGAATGTCTACCAGCTCGGCGTCTGCCTTCTCGGCAACGACCAATACCTGGCAGCCAAGCTCGGCTAGCGTGTCGGCAACTGAGAAGCCGGTGACGCCCAAGCCAAAGACGACGACTCGAAGTCCACGCCAATCAGAGTGCCAAGAGGTCAGAAGAGAAACATCGCGCATCGTTTAGCCGTAAATCCATTCCAGATAAAAGAGGCCAATTCCGCCCAAAACGCACAAGCCAGCAATAATCCAAAAACGCACTACGACAGTAACTTGCGCCCAACCCTTTAGTTCAAAGTGGTGGTGAAGCGGGCTCATCAAGAAAACCCGGCGACCGGTACCGGTCTGCCACTTGGTGATTTTGAAGAAAACTCGCTGAATCACAACTGAACCAGTGACAATCACAAAGATTCCACCGATGAGCAATAGCAACAGTTCAGTGCGAGAAAGAATAGCGAGGGCCGCCAATGCACCGCCCAGGCCAAGCGAACCAGTATCGCCCATGAAAATCTGCGCCGGAGAAGTGTTCCACCAGAGGAATCCGGTCAAGGCGCCAACAATTGCAGACGCCACCACAGCTAGGTCAAGTGGGTCACGCACTGAGTAGCATGAGGCGACATTCTCGATAACCTCGCCACAGGACTGATTGAACTGCCAAAAACCAATTACCGTATAGGCGCCAATTGCCATGATCGAAGAACCCGTGGCCAATCCATCTAGCCCATCTGCAATGTTGACACCGTTAGAAGCGCTGGCAACCAAAATGTAGATCCAGACGATGAACAGGATTACGCCGGCAATCGAACCAAACATCATTAGGTCTAGGCCGGTGTCGCGAACCATTGAAATCTGTGTTGATGCAGGAGTTAGACCACTCTCGTTTGGAAACTGCAACGCAAGCACAGCAAAAATCGTTGCCACTACACCCTGCAGCGCGATCTTGGCCCAACCGGTTAGGCCTAGGCTGCGTTGGCGATGAGTTTTGATGAAGTCATCAATGAAGCCCACCAATCCTAGGCCCACAAGCATCAGGAGAACCAGTAGTGCAGAAATAGTTGGAGTCTCAAAGTTAGCGAGCTTACCGATGAAGTATCCGAGCACCGCGGCAACGATGATGACCACGCCACCCATAGTCGGAGTGCCGTGCTTGGTGTGGTGCGCTTGCGGTCCATCTTCACGAATGAACTGGCCCCATTTCAACTTGCGGAACAACCAGATGAAACCCGGAGTCGCTAGCAGGGTGAACGCCATGGCAATGCCACCGGCAAGCAAGATAGCTCTCACGAACTTACCTCCATCAAATCGTCCCCCAGGTGTCTTAGGTTGGCAGATTTTGAAGACTTAACCAGCACAATATCGCCAGGCATAAGCATTCCACGAACAAAGGTCAAAGCCTCGTCAATTGATTCAAAATATTTTGATTCGCCAGCCCACGATCCCTCTTGCTCTGCCCCCATGTGGATCAACTTAGCGGCCTCACCAACCACAACCAGCTGGTCGATGTTAAGACGCACCACAATCCGGCCAATGGCATCGTGTTGCTCGCGAGAGGCAGAGCCAAGCTCGGCCATTTCACCTAGCACGGCAATTGTTCTGCGACCTTCGCGGCCCAGTTGAGCAAGAGTCTGCAGCGCAGCCTTGGTTGAATCGGGGCTGGCGTTATAGGCGTCATTGATGATTGTCACGCCATCAGCGCGAGTCTTGGTCTCCATGCGCCAACGCTCAGCAAGCGGCATATTTTCAAGAGCGGCAACGATGCCTTGGCGCTCGATGCCTAACTGGTCTGCCACGGCCGCGGCAGCCAGAGCATTCATCACATGATGTTCACCCAAAATTTGCAACTTCAATTTGCTAACTTCAGCGTCTGGCCAGTGCAGCTCAAAACTCGTGCCGTCAATGCTTAGTGACTGACCGGTCGCACGGTAGTCGGCGTCTCCGGCGGTTCCAAATGAGACGCGTCTGGCCGCTGAACTCATTTCTCGAACATAGCCATCATCGGAGTTGAAAATAAACAGGTCGGCTGAGCCTAGGCGCTCGGGCAATTCAGCCTTGATTTTCACCGTGGTTTCGATACCGCCAAATTCACCCACGTGTGCCAAACCTACTTTTAGCACCACACCGATATTTGGCCGTGAGATGTCAGCCAAATAGGCAATGCTGCCAGGCCCTCCAGCGCCAAGTTCGACCACCATGAATTTGGTGTCAAAATTGGCTTTTAGCATCGAAATCGGTGCACCGACCTCGTTGTTATACGACTCAATTGGGGCAATGGTTGGGCCGTTTTTCTGCAAAATTTCGCGCAGCATGTTCTTAGTGGTGGTCTTGCCGTTTGAACCGGTCACTCCAATCACCTGGAGAGCTGAGGTTTTACGAATTTGCTCGAGGACAAATTTAGCCAATTGCCCCAGCGCTGCCACGACGTCGGTCACGATCAGCTGTGGAATTTTTTCGTGCTCTTCAACGTAGTGATTGACCACGGCAGCAACAGCCCCATTTTCAGCAGCTGCGCCAAGGAACTTGTGCCCGTCTGTGAACTCACCAGGTTTAGCAAAGAAAAGCGAACCGGGGCCAACCAGACGGGAATCTGTCTCAACCGAACCTGTAACGACAATTCGTTGAAGGTCTCCAGCACCGGACCAACGCATTTCGGCACCCAGCGCGTTGGCAATATCTCCAAGGCTCAGTTCAATCATGACCAGCCACATTCCTTAAGAGCGGCCCGCGCCTCAGCTCTGGCCGAGTACGGGGTGCGCACACCACGGATGTCTCGGTAGTCCTGATGGCCAGGACCAGCCCACAGAATTGCATCGCCCGGCTGGGCCAGTGAAACCGCTTTACGAATTGCAGCCTCGGGTGGGCTAACTTCGTAGATTTCCAGCTCGGGCCGAGCGGCAACTGCGTTTTCGAGCAACGTTTTGCGAATCGATGCTGGGTCTTCAAAGCGCGGGTGGTGGTCAGTAATGACCAATACATCGCAACCTTCTGCCGCAACCTTGGCCATGGCTGGGCGCTTGCTAGCATCGCGATCTCCGTCTGCACCAAACACCATGAACACCCGCCCCTGGGTGACTTTGCGAACAGCGGCAAGAGTGTTTAGAAATGCGTCTGGACTGTGCCCAAAGTCAACATAAACGTCTGGTCCAGTCTCCCCCGACACACGCTCGGTACGACCAGGAAGGTAAGCATCAATTCCCTTGGCAACAGCCTCAGAGATTTTCTCTGCTGAGAACCCAGCTTCGACCAACATGGCAATCGCAAGGCCCGCATTAGCGGCCATGTGAGCCCCCAGAAGCGGAACTCGCGAGCGAATGTTGATGCCATCAGGGCCGGCCAAAACAAACGAAGTGTATTTTGGGGTTTCTGCCGTGATAGCCACGTGCCAATCAGCATCGACACCCATCTCGCTGGTAATAGTCACCACCGGCACCTCGCTCTGACGAACGACCTCGCGGCCGTACTTAGTGTCAAGGCAGACCACACCACGCTTGGCGCGAGCCGTAGTGAAGAGTGGAATTTTTGCCGCGAGGTACTCACCCATGTCGGCGTAGTCGTCTAGGTGATCGTGACTCAAATTTGTGAAGCCCACCACATCGAAGACCAGGCCATCCACGCGCTGTTGAGAGAGAGCCTGTGCTGAAACCTCGATGGCTACAGCGGTGACACCACGTTCGCGCATGCGCGCAATCAACGCCTGCATTTCAGGCGACTCTGGTGTGGTTAGGCGGCTAACGATTACCTCGCCAGCGATGTGACGCTCAGCGGTTGAAGTGAGACCAGTTACCTCGCCCAGCTGGCGCAAAATTCCCTCAAGTAAATAGCTGGTAGACGTCTTGCCATTGGTGCCGGTCGTGGCAAAGAGCAACGGCAGGTTTCCGGCTACATTGCCATAAACATAGGCTGCCATAGCACCAAGGTGAGATCTAGGGTCTGGTTGGACCAACACCGGAACGCTAACCGATCCAATAATCTCTAATCCAGCTGAATCAGTCACGATGGCAACAGCGCCCAGCTCGAGGGCTTTTGCAACAAACTGGGCACCGTGAGTCTTCTTGCCTGGCATTGCCACGAATAGGTCACCGGGCCTCAAGTCACCGGTATTCATACTGATACCCGTTAGCTGAGCATCTGGACCCGCGAAACTTAGTTCAAATCGAGTCGCAAAAGCTCTCAACGACACCGGCACGACATTTTCGGGACGAAGAATTGGGGGAATCTGCTCTTTGCTAGTCATCGCTACCATTCTTCAGCAATTTTTGGAGATTTAGTGGTTGATGGGGGTACTCGATAGGTACGCAACACCTGCTGCATGATGGTCTTGAATGGGCCAGCAACACCTAGCGAGTTTCTGATTGTTCGTGATTTAAAAGCGGTAACAGCCACCACATACTCTGGGTTTTCGACTGGGCCCGCTCCGATGTAGGAGATGGCATAGAGATTTCCGTAGCGCCCAGTGGTTTCATCGCGAATCTCGGCTGTTCCAGTCTTTGCACCGAGGCGGTATCCGGGAATGTATCCGTAGTGACCGATTGGCCCGTGCTCAACGACTTTCTCCATCATCAGCATGGTCTCTTCTGCCGCCGCGGCTGAGATGGCCTGAACTCCAGGCTTGACCTCAGCAGTTGGGAATTTACCGTTGTCATCTTCGCAACCTTCGACCAAGATCGGGTTCAGCCGAACACCTTTGTTTGCGATTGCCTGATACATCATGGCCGATTGAATCGGGGTCACTGAGATACCCTGACCAAACATAGAAACATACTGCTTGATTCCGTCCCAGTCTTCAACAGCATTTAGAAGGCCGGAGCCCTCTCCAGGGAAATTAATCGCAGTCTTCTTACCCAAGCCAAATTTTTCGAGGTAGGCATAGCGTGTTTTGTAATCTACGGCAGCGCCAATTTTGATGATTCCGGTGTTTGAAGAGTCACGCAGAATGCCAGTGAGCGTCAGGTTCTCATCAGGGTGTGAGTGTGAATCTGTGACCACATAACCACTCGATGGCAACTTGTAGGCATAAGGCACAACAGTCTGAGTTTCAGCGTTTCCCTTGCCAGTATCAACCACAGTGGCAGCGGTAATAGTTTTTAGTGTTGAACCCGGCTCAAAGGCAGTTCTAAAAATTCGTGCACTTCGATCTGCCGCATCGCTCTTCTCGGGCGCGTTTGGGTCAACGCTCGGTGCTTCAGCAGCTGCCAAGATTCGGCCGGTTTTTACCTCAATCACAATCGCGGTTCCCCAGTCAGCCCGGAGATTTTTGACTGCACTGGCCATGACCTGTTGCGCAAAATACTGCAGGTCGGCATTGATGGTAATTTTGATGTCTTTACCCGGAATGGCCTCTTTTGTTACCACAGCGCTGGATGGAATCTTGATGCCATCTACGCCCTTCTCGAAGGTCTCGCTACCATTTTGGCCTGCCAAACACTTCTCATACATAGCCTCAATGCCTTCGACGCCGATTCCCTCAGAGTCAAGAAACCCCAAAACGTTGCCTGCTACTGCGCCGTTTGGGTAAAGGCGGTCTGGAATCGGATCGTAGTAAACCCAAGGAATATCCAGGTCTCGAATCTTGCGATACATCTCGGCATCGACACGCTTCTTGACCTGGGCATATTCACCAGTACCGGTGATCTTGGTGAGCACCTCGGATTTTTCCATTTTCAAAATAGTGCCAAGTTCTTGCGCCATTTGGTCAACGGAAATCTCAACTGAGTTGCCATTCACTTCACGCATCACCGGTGCCACTTTGCTGGGAGCAACGTTGATGTCGTAGCGAAAAACGGTTCTGGCGAGGACTTCACCATTGGCATCAAGAATTGAACCGCGCAGAGCCGGCAAAACTCGGGTTACGGCACGCTTTTCATAAGATTTTGCGTTGATTGCGTCTGCTTCGATGATTTGTAAATCAACCA
>JBEEOK010000073.1:0-10080 GCA_041191645.1 Actinomycetota bacterium
GGCCGTCGGGTAACCTTGGCGTATGCAAAAAACCCGTAACCGTTGGATCGGTCTTGTCTTTATTTCTATGGCCATTTCGTTGGTCATCATCGACGGCACGATCGTCAACACGATCTTCCCGAGCATCATCGAAGACCTTGGTCTTACCTCTACCGAGGTTCAATGGGTTCAAGAAAGTTACGTGCTGGTTTTTGCGTCGCTACTTTTGGTTTGGGGCTCTATTGCCGACCGCGTAGGTCGCCGCCGCCTACTGATTATTGGTTTGGCCATTTTTGTGCTGGCCTCTGTCTGGGCCGGAGTGAGCCAAGACGCCAGCCAAATGATTTTGGCTCGCATTGCCCAGGGTGTCGGTGGCGCAATGGTGCTGCCAACCACCCTGTCATTGGTAAACGCTAACTTTCAGGGCAGAGAACGCGGAATCGCTTTTGCCGTGTGGGGTTCGACTATTGGTGGAATGGTGGCCGTTGGCCCGGTTCTAGGCGGCTGGCTAGCCACTGATTTTGATTGGCGCTGGGCCTTCAACATTAACCTTCCACTAGGCCTAATTGTCATTGCCGGTCTTCTTTTCTGGGTGACCGAGTCAAAGCAAGAACACCGCGAAGGCAGCATCGATTACGTTGGCGCCGGCATCTCTGTTGTGATGTTTGCCACTCTCGTCTTTGGCCTAATTGAAGGTCGGGTTTATGGCTGGTGGCAAGCCAGCACAACAAACGTTTTTGCGATTGGTGACTGGTCATGGCCAACCACTGGGGTTTCGATTATTCCGGTGGCTCTAGGAATCTCGGCTCTGTTCTTTGTGCTGTTTGTGCTTTGGGAGAAAGCTCGTGAAAAGGCGCACAAGAATGTGCTGCTTGACCTTGACCTTTTCAAAATTGGCAGCTTCCGCAACGGTTCAATTGCTGCCCTGATTATTTCGATGGGCGAGTTCGGTCTGCTTTTTGCCATTCCACTTTGGTTGCAGAACGTGCTTGGTCTTAGCGCCGTTTCATCTGGTCTGGTCTTGCTCTGGCTTGCCGGTGGCTCGTTCTTGGCCTCCGGCATTGGTGGAGCCATGAGTGGAAAACTCTCTGCCGTGAACGCCGTGCGAATTGGTGTTGCCCTTGAACTTGCCGGTATTGCCGGCGTTGCTCTATTTGCCTCAACCGATGGCGGCTGGTTCTCAGTGGCACCTTGGTTGCTGGTTTACGGAATGGGTATTGGTCTTGCCACCGCGCAACTAACCGGTGTGATCATGGTTGACGTGCCCGACACCAAGATTGGCCAGGCGTCAGGCTCACAGAGCACCGTGCGCCAGGTGGGTTCCGCCCTAGGCATTGCGGTTTTGGGCACCATCTTGTTCACCTCAACCCAGGCGGCGGGTGAGCAGAACCTTCGGGAAATTCCATTCATTGCGGCACTCGACGAGACCTCACAGGAGGGTATTGCTGTTGGCATTACCAGTCAGGTAGTTGACTCTGCCGGTGCCGCCTTGCCATTTGTTGAAGCGGGCATGATTCAGGCTGGTTTGCCGCCTCAGGCTGCCGCCGACATTCAGAATGCCGCAAACCAAGGTTTCACAACTGGCGTTCAGGCAACCGGTTGGGCTGCAGCCGGATTCATGGCACTTGGCTTTGCCGCCACCTTCTTTATGGGCACAAATAAGCGCCGTCAAGAAAGCGAACTCGACACCCTTATCGAGGAGTAAAGTCTTACTCCGTGAATGATTCGCAAAACCCCAAAAGATGGTTCCTAGGCAAGCGCCTTTCAACTTCAAACCTTGAAGGCCAGTTGCTGCCAAAGAGCATTGCGCTACCTATATTCTCGAGTGACCCTTTGTCATCGGTGGCGTATGGTCCGCAAGAGTTGCTCATGATCTTGACCCTTGGTGGCATCAGCTTTTTGAGTTTTGCGCCGGGCATTGCCGTGATGGTTGTTACTTTGCTCTTTGTGATTTTGCTGAGTTACCGCAAGGTGATCGCAGCGTATCCATCTGGTGGCGGTGACTATGAGGTTGCCAAAGTAAATCTGGGTAAAAAGCCTGCTTTGGTGGTGGCATCGGCTCTGTTGCTTGACTATGTAATGACGGTGGCCGTGTCAGTAGCCTCGGGTACCGACAACATCATTTCGGCCTTTCCTGAGCTTGACCCATGGCGCGTTGAAATTGCTGTTGGTTTCATCCTCCTGCTCACCGTTGTGAACCTTCGCGGTGTTCGCGAATCGGGCACCGCATTTGCTGTGCCAACCTACCTATTTATTGGAACCGTGTTTCTGATGATTGGGTCAGGCATCTTCAAACTGGCCACCGGCCAAAGCATTGAGGCGCCGTCGGCAAACTATGAAGTTGTGGTGCACGACGTTGCCGCCGGCACGAGCCAAGTGGCAATGACCCTACTTTTGCTCAGAGCATTTGCGTCTGGTTCGGCGGCACTAACCGGTATCGAGGCAATTGCCAACGGTGTTCCGGCCTTTAGAAAGCCAAAGGTCAAGAATGCTCAAACAACATTGATGCTGATGGGTTTGACTTCAATCGCCATGCTGTCAGGAATCGTATTCCTTGGCCTGCAGAGCCACGTTCACTATGCCGAATTCCCTTGTGAACAATTGCCAGGTTGGGCTGAGTGCGACACCTCACCGCAGCTTTCTGTGATTGCCCAAATTGGTTCAGCCGTATTCGGAGGCGGCAGCTGGCTGTTCTTTGTTCTTCAGGCACTCACGGCTTGTGTTTTGCTACTGGCCGCAAACACCGCTTTCAATGGTTTCCCACTGTTGACATCGGTGCTGGCCAAAGACAAATTTGCACCTAAGGCTCTGCTAACCCGAGGTGACCGCCTGGTCTATTCAAACGGCATGCTCTCGCTAATGCTGGCCGCTTTGGCACTGATGCTGGTCTTCCAAGCCTCGGTAACAGCACTGATTCAGCTGTACATTCTTGGCGTATTTACCTCGTTCACCATTGGCCAAATTGGCATGCTTAAACACTGGCGCCGCATGCTGAAACCAAGCAAAAAGAAGTCTGCAGAGCAACACCAGCGCGACCGTCGCGAGGCCATCTCTGGCCTCATGATTAACGGTCTGGGAGCCGCGATGACGGCATCGGTGTTGGTGATTGTGACCATCACAAAATTTACCCACGGCGCTTGGCTGGTCTTCATCATCATGCCGTTCTTGTATGCCGTGATGTTCTACACCCACCGCTACTACGGCCAGGTTGAAGCCGAAATTCGCATGGATAGCGAGACGAAGTTTGGTTCAAAGGGCGACTACGCGGTGGTGCTCATGAACAAGCTGAACAAGCCTCAACTGAAGGCTCTGGACTATGCGCTTTCGAGTCGACACACCCGCCTTGAAGCTGTGCACATCGCCGTTGACCCGGCTGAGGCCAAGGCCTTTGCCAAGCTCTGGAAGAAGTATGAGAGCGAACTTGGTCTGCCACTAAGAATTATTGAATCGCCTTACCGCGATTTCTCGGCGCCGCTAATTGAGTTTCTGGCTGCTCATCGCGCTGCCAATGGTTCAGAGCGCATCTCGGTTTACCTTCCAAAATATGTGGTGGGTCACTGGTGGGAGCACATCTTCCACAACCACCGCGCTAGTCGCATTCGCAAGCAACTGATGTACCTTCGTGGCGTAATGGTTACTTTGGTGCCTTGGCGTTTTGAATCGGCCGAGTACAAGGACATCTTTACTCGCCGCCCATTGCCGGGTGACGCCCGCCGAGGTGTTCAGGTGCGCCCTGCCCCGCGACGCCACCGCGGCAGTGCCAATGAGGTTTCAAGAGTGCGCGCCAAGCGAATTGATGAAGACTAAAGCTGGCTCATGAAAATTACACTGCGCATTATTTGGCTGACCTTCATGGGTGGAACCCTGGGAACGCTGGCGCGCTTTGTGATCGGTGACTTCACTGGGCAACTATTGGGTCTGGTTCTGGTAAACACCATTGGCGCAGCAGCATTGGGCTGGTTCAATGGCGATAAGCGTTTTGATACCCCAGAACAAAAAGCATTTTGGGCGGTTGGCCTTGCCGGTGGTTTCACCACCATGAGCGGCTTGGCATCGGCGATTGTGACCTGGCAACAACTTATTGGCTGGCAGGTTTTTGGCATGGCGCTGGCTCTGTTTATTTCTGGCCTGGCTTCTTACTACCTAGCATTCTCGGTGGCACAAGAACGGGGTAGCAAATGAGTTACCTAAGCCCATGGATCATTTTGCTGGTGGGTGTTGCCGGCGGCGTTGGTGCGGTGTTGCGTCTTTACGCCTCGCGCTGGAACGGCAAGCTGCCGTGGGGTATTTTTAGCGTGAACGTAGCCGCCTCTTTTGTGGTGGGTTTTGCCGCGAACGCTTTTGCCGGCAACCAAGACGCAGAGGCAGATTTGGTTTTGTGGGCCTCAATCGGTGCATTGGTAGTTGTGGGCTTTGCTGGAGGCCTGTCTACGTTTAGTTCTTATGCGGCCCAAACCGTAGAGTTTTTGCGCAAGCGCCAGATTGCTCGCGCAGTTATCAACACCGCCCTAAATTTGCTGATTACTCCACTTGCCGTTTGGTGCGGGGCTCTGCTGTCCCCAGCACTGCTAAAATAGGGTCAGGTTTTTCTAACTCCCAATCATGAAAAGGGGGTCTCGTCATGGGGCGTGGCCGTCAAAAAGCTAAGCACACCAAGGTGGCTCGCGAGCTAAAGTACTTTAGCCCGAACACCGATTTGACTGCGCTTGAAAAAGAAATTGGGCATGTTTCTCCGGCCACCAGCCACATTGGCGCTGACCTAGAGCCAGAGTACGAAGACAAGTGGGCAGATCTATATGCCGACGACACCGAAGACGATTCTGAAGAAGATTCAGCTGACGCCAACGGCCGCTAATAAATTCTGGCCAACTGCCGTTAGTTAATTTGACTCGTACGCAGGCCGGCTAACCCACGCATCTGGTTGGCTCAACAACTCAGTCAGCTGGGTTCCAAATTCGCCAGACACAACATCTGCCAAACTCACGTTTTCGAGCACATCGCGCAGCGCAGTTCTAACACCCACCCAAACATCCTGAAGATGCGCGGCCGATCCTTCATAATTCACGTTCTCTGGGCGCAGACCACGAACAGCAGCCAGTGGGCCATCGAGAACACGAATAACCTCGGCCAGGCTGATCTTTTGCGGGGCTCGACTTAGACGGTAACCACCCACCGCTCCACGCTGGCTAATGATGAATCCGGCGTTTCGAAGTTCGGTCAAGATTCCTTCTAGAAACTTGATTGGAATGGTTTGCCCCTTGGAAATTGCATCGCCCTTGACCAGAGCGCTCGGGTCTTCTTGGTAGGACTGAGCCAAAAAGAGCAATGCTCTCATTCCATAGTCGACCTTTGCTGAAACCTGCATGCCTTTATTCAAGCAGGTTTTGCGGTCTGAAACATTACGTCACGAATCGGCCCTCAAACTTTTCTACAGCTAATCTCTACTAAAGCAGTAGAGAAAGTAGTAATTGATGCGAAAGCGCAACCGGCAACGTAAAAAATGGGGGCAGCTTGCCGGCGCTATTCTGGCCCTTGTGCTAATCGGCTCGGCCGCAATTACGGCCATCCCAGAATCTAATGACTCGGCCGATGGCTCGGGTTTGCCGCAAAAGATTCGAATCGGCTACTTTGCCAACATCACCCACTCGCCTGCCCTAGTCGCCGTGCAGCAAAAACTTTTTGAAAAGTACCTGCCAAACACTCAGATTGAATATTTTGTGTTTCCGTCAGGCGCTGCA
Organism: Actinomycetota bacterium; assembly: GCA_041191645.1. Taxonomy (GTDB): domain Bacteria; phylum Actinomycetota; class Actinomycetes; order Actinomycetales; family Microbacteriaceae; genus Rhodoluna. The sequence goes on from JBEEOK010000073.1 coordinate 5,718, forward strand.
GCGGTTGAGGCCTTCAAGGGTGGCGCCCTTGACGTTAGCTATTTGGGGCCAAATCCAGCCATCAACGGTTTTGTCACCACCAGCGGTTCACTATTGAACGTGGTCTCTGGAGCCACATCGGGCGGGGCTCAATTTGTGGTTCAGCAAGATGTGACCGAGGCAAACTTGGCCGGCAAAAACTTTGCCACACCCGGCCTGGGCGGCACTCAAGATGTTGCTTTGCGCCAGTACCTGACCAAAAAGAATTTGAGCTTTGAGGTGGGTGGCGACGTATCAATTACGCCATCAGACAACGCGGCCACGCTATCGCTGTTTCAAAAAGGCGACATCGACGGAGCCTGGGTACCTGAACCTTGGGCTTCACGACTTGTAATCGACGGCGGCGGAAAAGTGCTGGTTAACGAGGCTGACCTTTGGGATCAAGGAAAGTTTGCCACCACACTAATTGCAGCTACAACCAGTTTCAGCACGAAGTACCCAAAAGCTGTTGAGGCAGTTCTTGAGGCCAACCTGGATGCGCTGCAGTTGATTGAGAGCAACCCTCAGCTAGCCAAAGATTTGAGCCAAAAAGAGATTGCCAAACAAACTGGAAAGACCTTGGCAAATGCTGTTCTAGAGCGCGCCTGGTCAAACCTAAAGTTTGACTTTGACCCGCTTGCCAAGACTTTGCAGAAGAGCGCTCAGGCAGCCGTGAACGTTGGCCAACTTAAACTGCCGGCCAGCGGACTAAAGGGAATTTACGACCTAACTGCCCTTAACAATCTTGTTGCAAAACGCGGGCTGCCAGCAGCCGATGATGCCGGACTAGGAAAATAATGAGCGAGCAAATTCTAAAAATTAGAAACCTGACCAAACGGTTTACGGCCTCAGGCCCAGTGATCATCGATGACTTTAATCTAGACCTGCACGAGGGTGAGTTTGTGTCACTCGTTGGTGCATCTGGTTGCGGAAAATCCACGCTATTGAACATTCTCACTGGGTTAGATTCACCAACCTCGGGAACTATCGAATCAAAGTATGCAGCCAGCCTGATGTTTCAAGAGCACGCGCTGCTGCCTTGGTTGACCGCTGGCGAAAACATTGAGCTAGCACTAAAACTCAGCGATGCACCTGAAGTAAAAAAACTAGATGCCGATGGCCGCGAGGCACGTGCTCAAGAATTGCTCGAGCTGGTTCACCTGCCACACGCATTTGACCTTAGGCCACACGAGCTTTCTGGTGGAATGCGCCAGCGAGTTGCCATTGCACGGGCCCTGGCTCAGGGCCGCAAGGTGCTGCTAATGGATGAACCGTTCGCAGCTCTCGATGCCATTACCCGCGACTTTTTGCACGACGAGCTGATTCGCATTTGGCAAGAAACCGGTCTGGCCGTGATCTTTGTTACTCACAATGTTCGTGAGGCAGTGCGCCTTGGTCAGCGCGTGATCTTGATGAGCTCAAAACCCGGCCGCATCATTCGCGAATGGCCGATTAAATACGCCCAACCGCGCCGAATTGAGTCGAACACAGTAGCCCAAATTTCTGCCGTTATTACCGACGAACTACGCAAGGAGATTCGCCGCCATGCCTAATTTTGAACACATTGACGTTGACATTGCACTTGAAGAAAAGCAGCGCAAGGCCGATCTGGCAGCGATGTCGGCCGGACTTGATGCCCTAGAAACGAACTCAAAGCGGGGCAGCGATAGACGCAAGCGCATCTTTAGAGCGTTCGCACCGCTGGTTGCCGTGGCCATTGTGTTGGTGTTGTGGCAGATTGCGGTTTGGCTCAAGCTGCAGCCTGACTACATTTTGCCGTCACCGGCGCAGGTTGTGGCATCTCTGATTGACCAGGCGCAGCAGGGTTTGCTGTTTCCATCTGCACTAAACAGTCTTCGCCGCGGCGTTCAGGGTTTTGCGATTTCACTGATCATTGCCTTGCCAATTGGTCTGGCTTTGGGGCTAAACCCAACCCTGCGGGCCATTGCCCGACCGCTGCTAACCGGCCTTCAGCAACTGCCATCGGTGGCCTGGGTGCCCGCAGCAATTATTTGGTTTGGCCTTTCAGACGCCACCATCTTTGCTGTGGTTTTGCTAGGTGCAGTGCCTTCAATTGCCAACGGGCTTATCTCTGGCATTGACCAGATTCCACCGATTTACCTGCGCGCCGGCAAGGTGTTGGGGGCCAAGGGCTTCAAGTCCATCTATCACATTGTGATTCCGGGGGCGTGGCCAGGTTTCTTGGGCGGCCTCGAGCAGGGTTGGGCTTTTGCTTGGCGTTCACTCATGGCAGCAGAACTAATTGCCATAGCGCCTTCCCTGGGCCCTGGTCTTGGCTTGATGCTAGACACCGGGCGTCAGCTTGGCGACATGTCGTTGGTGCTCGGCTCGATAATTACGATCATGGCCGTGGGTGTACTGATTGAGCGCCTGGTGTTTGCACCAGTGCGTCAGCGCACACTACGAAACCGTGGATTGATTACGAGTTAGAAACTCGAACCTGCTCTTCTCGGTCAACAACCTTTACGCGCTCACGCTCTACGTGTGATTCGTCGGCAGCACCCAGAGCAATCTCGTGCTCGTTGAGCTTTAGCCAGCCAGCCCAAGTGGTGTATTCCACTCCGCGGGCCTTTAGCTCAGCCAATACGGCATCAGTATCGGCGACCGCTGGGTCAGCTAACTGGTCAACATCGGCAACTAAGTTTTCAATGGTCTCGGTGGCATCACTCTTGGTGTGACCAATCAGACCCACTGGGCCACGCTTGATCCAACCGGTTGCGTAGAGCCCCTGAACCTGGTCACCTGAGTCATCGACAACACGGCCGCCCTGGTTGCGAATCACACCGTATTTGTCGTCAAACGGAACCTCAGGCAACTCGCTACCAAAGTAACCAATTGCGCGGTAAACAGCCTGAACCGGAAACTCAACAAACTTGCCGGTGCCTTGCACCGACGAGCCGTCAGGGTTTAGCTCGGTGCGCTCAAACTTGATGCCCTCAACCTTGCCGTCGCCAAGAATCTCGGTTGGGCTCGAGAAGAAGTGCAGGTGCAAACGGCGGCTTGCGCCCTTTGGCTCTTCTTCGCGCCAGCCCTCAATAATGCGAGCCATGACCTTGTGCTGGTTGGTGATTCCCTCGGCGTCCTCATCGAACCAGCCCTCTGGAAAGTCCTCGTCGTAAAGCACTAGGTCAACGTCTTCAAGCTCGCCAAGTTCGCGAAGCTCGATCGGGGTGAATTTGATTTGTGCTGGGCCACGACGGCCAAACACGTGAACGTCGGTGACCGGAGATGCCTTTAGGCCCTCGTAAACGTTGGCTGGAATATCTGTCGAAAGCATGTCATCGGCGTGCTTGGCCAAAACGCGGGCCACATCTAGTGCCACGTTTCCGTTACCCAAAACCGCAACCTGCTGAGCCTCGAGTGGCCAGGTGCGTGGGTAGTCTGGGTGACCGTCGTACCAAGAAACAAAGTCGGCTGCACCGTAAGAGCCATCTAGGTCAACACCAGGAATGTTCAACTTGGCGTCTTTGATGGCACCGGTTGCAAAAATCACCGCGTGATAGTGCTTGCGCAAATCTTCAAGCTTTAGGTCTTTACCAAACTCAACGTTGCCGAAGAAACGAATGACACCTGAATCAAGCATTTCGTGAAGAGAGTTAACGATTCCCTTGATGCGTGGGTGGTCAGGAGCAACACCGTAGCGAATCAAACCGTAAGGTGCAGGTAGCGAGTCAAAGAGATCGATGTTCACATCTGGGTACTTCTGGGCCAAGATGTTGCCTGCGTAGATACCTGCCGGACCAGCGCCGATAATGGCTACGCGAAGGTGCTTACTCATTTGATTCCTCTTCTTTGTTTCTCTCGTTTACAACATCACCAATAACGATGACAGCTGGCGCCTTGACGCCAACTTCAGCTGCCACATCGGCAATTTTGCCGAGCGTTGATCGGGTAATTCTTTGGCCTGGGCCATAGCCATCTTCGATGATGGCAATTGGGCAATCTGCACCTCTGGCACCAGCAGCTAGGTTTGCTGCAGTTTCTGCCAGCGAGGCAACACCCATCAATATCACCACAGTGTGGTCGCGGCCGCCGGTGATTTCGCTAACGGCAATGTGGCCGGTGATCACAGTGAACGAGGTGGCTACTCCCCGGTGAGTCAGTGGAATGCCTGCTAGCGCCGGTACCGAGATTGCGCTGGATACGCCCGGCACAACCTCAACCTCAATACCGTTGGCCACGCAAAAATCAAGTTCTTCGCCGCCGCGACCAAACACGTATGGGTCGCCGCCCTTGAGTCGAACAACAGCTTTGCCCAACTTGGCCTGGTCAACCAAAATCTGGTTGATCTGGTCTTGCGGCACCGGGTGGTTGCTTGGGCCCT
>JBEEOK010000074.1:0-7447 GCA_041191645.1 Actinomycetota bacterium
GATTCCTACCGGAACGAGCTCAATTTAGCGAGCTGCGTTACCTTCCTGGTAGTCGTCTGAGTTCTTGATCCATGAGAACAGCTTGCGCAGGGTGCGGCCAACTGCCTCGATTGGGTGAGCCTCGCCCTTAGCGCGTAGCGCTAGGAACTCAGGTGCACCTGCGTCCTGGTCAGCAACGAAACGCTTTGCGAAGGTGCCGTCCTGGATGTCGGTGAGAACATCGCGCATGCGGTCCTTAACCTCTGGGCCAATAACGCGTGGGCCTGAGATGTAGTCGCCGTACTCAGCGGTGTCAGAAACTGACCAACGCTGCTTTGCAATGCCACCCTCGTACATTAGGTCAACGATTAGCTTCAGTTCGTGTAGAACCTCGAAGTAAGCAACCTCTGGCTGGTAACCGGCCTCGGTTAGAGTTTCGAAACCGTACTGGATTAGCTGTGAAGCGCCACCACATAGAACAGCCTGCTCACCGAATAGGTCGGTCTCGGTCTCTTCTGCAAAGGTGGTCTTGATGGTGCCCGCACGGGTACCACCGATTGCCTTTGAGTATGAAAGACCTAGCTCGAAAGCCGAGCCGGTTGCGTTCTGGTGAACGGCGATAAGGTTTGGAACACCACGGCCACCCTCGTACTCGCGGCGAACCAAGTGACCTGGGCCCTTTGGAGCAACTAGGAATACGTCAACGCCCTCTGGAGCGGTGATGTAGCCGTAACGGATAGCAAAACCGTGACCGAAAACAAGTGCCTTACCTGCGGTTAGGTTAGGAGCAATGTCGTCGTTGTATAGGTCGCGCTGACGTGGGTCTGGTGCAAGAACAACGATAACGTCTGCCCATGCTGAAGCCTCAGCTGGGGTTAGCACCTTTAGGCCAGCTTCTTCAGCTTTTGCCTTTGACTTTGAGGTTGCAGGTAGACCAACAACTACATCTACGCCTGAATCCTTCAGGTTTAGTGAGTGTGCGTGTCCCTGTGAACCGTAGCCAAGAACTGCAACTTTGCGACCCTGAATGATCGAAAGGTCTGCATCCTTGTCATAAAAGATTTCAGCCACTTTGTATCTCCTTGTTTTCTTCTTTAAAAGATGTTTCGTTTTGAATCTGTGGTTCTACCGAGAGAGCGTTGCTCCCCCGAAGCTTTTACTTGAGCACCTTCTCGGTGATTGACTTTGAGCCACGACCCATAGCCAATACGCCAGACTGCACCAACTCTTTGATGCCGAAAGGTTCGAGAACTTTAAGGAATGCAGAGCACTTGGCAGTGTCTCCGGTGACCTCAATGATTAGTGCATCGCTCACAACGTCAATAACGCGCGCACGGAACAAGGTTACTGCCTCGAGCACCTGAGAGCGAGTTACTGCGTCAGTCTTTACCTTGATTAGCATGTGATCGCGCTGAACAGCTTGGTCGGCATCAAGCTCAACAACCTTGATTACGTTGATCAATTTGTTCAACTGCTTGGTTACCTGCTCAAGAGGAGCACCCTCAACACCCACCACAACGGTGATGCGTGAAAGGCCCTCGATCTCGCTAACACCAACGGCAAGTGACTCAATGTTGAAGCCACGGCGCGCAAAGAGTGCTGCAACGCGGGTCAGGATTCCTGGCTTGTCTTCTACTAGAAGCGAAAGTACGTGCGTAGACATTTACTCAACCCCATCCCAGATTGGTGCCGCATCGCGGGCGTACTGAACTGCGTCATTAGAAAGACCAGCAGCAACCATTGGCCACACCATTGCGTCGCGGCTAACAATAAAGTCAATTACCACTGGGCGGTCATTGGTCTCGATGGCCAGCTTGATGGCGGCATCAATATCTTCTTCTTTTTCAACACGGATTCCCAAGCAACCATATGCCTCAGCCAACTTGACGAAGTCTGGAATCATCAGCGCGTCAGTGCCGGTGTGAAGATCGGTGTTTGAGTAGCGCTCGTTGTAGAACAGGGTCTGCCACTGGCGAACCATGCCCAATGAAGAGTTGTTGATTAGAGCAACCTTGATTGGAATATTGTTGATGGCACAGGTAGCCAACTCTTGGTTGGTCATCTGGAAGCAACCGTCACCGTCAATCGCCCAAACTAGGCGATCTGGCTGAGCGACCTTGGCGCCCATTGCTGCAGGAACTGAGTAACCCATGGTTCCAGCACCGCCAGAGTTTAGCCAGGCGTTAGGGCGCTCGTACTTGATGAACTGAGCTGACCACATCTGGTGCTGACCAACGCCAGCGGCATAAATTGCCTCTGGTCCGCTCAGCTCGCCAACGCGCTGAATAACGTGCTGCGGTGACAACTTGCCGTCTGTGGCTGGTGAGTAACCAAGTGGGTAGCGCTCAACCAAACCATCAACGAAAGACCACCACTCAGAGATGTCGTAGTCGCTCTTCTTGAGAGTTGCACCCAGCTCTGCGTTTAGCTCGGTGATTACCTCTTTGGCGTCACCAACAATTGGCACATCGGCAAAACGAATCTTGCCGATTTCGGCTGGGTCAATGTCAACGTGAATAACCTTGGCGCCAACCGCAAAGCTCTTGACGTCACCGGTAACGCGGTCGTCAAAGCGAGCACCCAGGGTGATCAAAAGGTCGCTCTTTTGCAGCGCGGTAACCGCCGGAACCGTGCCGTGCATGCCAGGCATGCCGAGGTTTTGCTTGTGCGAGTCTGGGAAAGCACCGCGAGCCATCAGAGTGGTGACCACAGGCGCACCAATCAGTTCGGCAAGCTTCAAAAGCTCTTTGTGCGCACCGGCGCGAACCACGCCGCCACCCACGTAGAGCACTGGGCGCTTTGACTCAGTGATTAGCTGAGCGGCAGCCTGAATCTGCTTTCCGTGAGGCTTGGTCACCGGCTTGTAGCCAGCAAGTTCAACCTTTGGCGGCCAAACAAACTCTGCCTTGCCCTGCTGGGCGTCTTTAGTAATGTCAACCAAAACTGGGCCAGGGCGGCCGGTGGTTGCAATCATCACAGCTGATGCCAACACTTCAGGAATATCTTCTGGGCGAGTTACCAAGAATGAGTGCTTAGTGATCGGCATGGTGATGCCCACGATGTCAGCCTCTTGGAAAGCATCGGTACCGATTAGCTTTGAGCCAACCTGGCCGGTGATTGCCAATAGCGGAACTGAGTCCATGTAGGCATCGGCGATTGCGGTGACCAGGTTAGTTGCGCCGGGGCCAGAGGTGGCAATACAGACACCAAGCTTGCCCGAGGCTGAGGCATAACCCTCGGCCGCGTGGCCAGCACCCTGCTCGTGACGAACCAAAATGTGACGAATCTTGGATGAGTCCATCAGTGGGTCGTAGGTAGGCAAAATTGCGCCACCTGGCAAACCAAAAACGTCCTCGATGCCAAGGAGCTCGAGGCTACGAACAATAGCCTGAGCGCCAGTCAGAATCTCATTAGACATTTAATTTCTCTCGTTAGCTTTCAAACATCAACCAAACGGTTAACGGTGGAATGCGAATTAGCCGCAGTAAGCGCCCTCTGCTGCAGAGTGCACAAGCTTTGAATATTTCGCTAGAACGCCGCGGGTATAGCGTGGTGGAAGAGGCTGCCATGTTTGCTTGCGGGCAGCCAACTCTTCAGGCTCAACGAGTAGTTCGAGCGATCGAGAAGCGATGTTGACTCGAATCAAGTCTCCATCGCGAACCAGAGCAATTGGCCCACCTTCGGTGGCCTCTGGTGCAATGTGTCCGATGCAAAGGCCGGTTGTGCCGCCTGAGAATCGTCCGTCAGTCAATAGTAGAACATCCTTGCCCAATCCCGCACCCTTAATGGCGCCGGTGATGGCAAGCATCTCACGCATGCCCGGGCCACCCTTAGGGCCTTCGTAGCGAATTACCACTACGTCGCCGGCAGAGATTTTGCCTTCGGTTAGGGCATCCATTGCCGCACGCTCACGCTCGAATACGCGGGCTGGGCCGGTGAACTCGTCTAGGTCAAAACCAGCGGTCTTTACAACTGCACCCTCTGGAGCCATTGAGCCCTTGAGGATCGAGATGCCACCGGTCTTGTGGATTGGGTTCTGCAGCTCACGAATGATCTTGCCGTCTGGGTCAGGCGGGTTGATGCCCTCTAGGTTTTCAGCAACGGTCTTGCCGGTAACGGTTAGTGCATCGCCGTGAATTAAACCTGCATCGAGCAGAGCCTTCATAACTACAGGAACACCACCCACGCGGTCAACGTCAGTCATAACAAACTGGCCAAATGGCTTTAGGTCGCCAAGGTGCGGAACCTTGTCGGCAATACGGTTGAAGTCATCGAGGGTTAGGTCAACCTCGGCCTCACGGGCAATAGCCAAGAGGTGAAGCACTGCGTTGGTTGAACCACCGAAAGCCATGGTTACGGCAATCGCGTTTTCGAACGCCTTCTTGGTCAGGATGTCGCGCGCAGTAATGCCTAGGCGCAACAGGTTAACTACTGCCTCACCTGAACGGTGAGCCCAAACATCGCGGCGGCGGTCAACAGCCGGTGGGGCAGCTGAACCCGGAAGGCTCATGCCAAGCGCCTCGGCAGCAGAAGCCATGGTGTTAGCGGTGTACATTCCGCCACAGGCACCTTCGCCAGGGCAAATTGCGCGCTCAATGCGGCCTAGGTCTTCTTCAGACATCTTTCCGGCCTTGCAAGCACCAACTGCCTCAAAGGCGTCGATGATGGTTACTTGCTTTTCCTCGCCAGATTCAAGCTTTACCCAACCAGGCATGATCGAACCGGCATACAAGAACACCGATGAAAGGTTGAGGCGGGCAGCAGCCATGAGCATGCCAGGAAGCGACTTGTCGCAACCAGCCAAAAGTACTGAGCCGTCAAGGCGTTCTGCCTGCATAACGGTCTCAACAGAGTCAGCGATAACCTCGCGTGACACCAATGAGAAGTGCATGCCTTCGTGTCCCATGGAAATTCCGTCTGAAACAGAGATGGTGCCAAACTCAAGCGGGTAACCGCCAGCAGCGTGAACACCCTGTTTAGTGGCGTCCGCTAGACGGTCAAGAGAAAGGTTGCAAGGGGTAACCTCGCTCCACGAAGAGGCCACACCAATTTGAGGCTTAACCCAGTCTTCGTCGCCCATACCCACGGCGCGAAGCATGCCTCGCGAAGCGGTTTTTTCAATTCCATCGGTAACGTCGCGTGAACGCGGTTTCATATCTGCAGACATAGGTTCAAGTCTATCTTTTCCGCAGGTGCAAGGCAGTAGCCTAAAGATGTGGATTTCATCGCTGGAAAACAGCACCCAAGCAGCCTTGGCCTATACACCCGAGCAGCTGAATTAGCCTCGGCCGAGGTCATCGGTGCCTACTCAACTTCTTTTGGCTGGGCAACAAAGCTGGTTGCCAAAGACATTCGAGTTCACATTCGCAACATTTATGCCTTGGTGCGGGTTGCCGATGAAATTGTTGACGGCGCAGCCGACGAGGCTCTGGCTGGCAGCGACCCGCAGTTCACGGCGAGTGCCCTTGACGAACTTGAGGCCGAAACCTACCGAGCCATGGAGATTGGGTTCAGCACCAATTTGGTGGTGCACGCCTTTGCCCACACGGCCAGGCTTTCTGGAATTTCCAAGGCCATCGTGGAGCCGTTTTTTGCTTCAATGCGCATGGACATTGACAATCGCGAATACGACCAAGCGGGCTTTGACAAATATGTTTACGGTTCAGCAGAGGTAGTAGGTCTAATGTGCCTCGAGGTCTACCTCATGGAACTCGACCTGACCTCCGCAGAAAAAGCTGAGTTTGTGAGGGGTGCACGTGCACTAGGTGCCGCGTTCCAGAAGGTCAACTTTTTGCGAGATCTGGCAGCCGATTTCCAGAAGCTTGGTCGCTCGTACTTTCCAAACGTAAATGTTGAGACCTTCAACGAGGAAGAAAAACACCGTTTGGTGGTTGACATTGAGCAGGACCTCTCGGTGTCGTCATCGGTGTTGAAAAAGTTGCCAAAGTCTTCACGCAAGGCAGTTGCCGCAGCCCAGATGTTTTTTGACGAGCTGAACCGCAACATAAAGGCAACACCCGCAGAGACCCTGATCAACCAGCGCATTCGAGTTTCGAATGGCAAAAAACTTGTAATTCTTTTGAAGGCTTGGATAGGAGTTGTACCTAAATGACCCAGAAAACTGCAGTGGTTGTTGGCGGCGGAATTGCGGGGCTTGCCACCGCTGCCCTGCTGGCAAAGGCGGGCATGAAGGTTACCGTTCTTGAGGCTCGCGAAAAGGTTGGCGGCCGCGCTTACATTTGGGAGAAAGACGGGTTCAAGTTTGACATGGGGCCTTCTTGGTACCTCATGCCAGATGCATTCGAGCAGTTCTTCAAACTCATGGGCACCAGCGCCGAGGCCGAGCTCAACCTGGTTCGCCTAGACCCTGCCTACCAAACCCGTAACGAGGGTTACGGCGACAAACTGATTATTCGCGAGAAGCTGACCGACAACAAAGTGCTGTTTGACGCCATTGAGCCAGGTTCCGGCGAGCGCCTTCAGGCCTACATCGACTCAGCCGAAGACACTTACAACCTGTCAATCAAGCACTTTTTGTACACCAACTTTCAGAACGCCAAGCCGTTCTTGCAGCCAGATGTTCTGAGTCGCGCAGGCCGTTTTATCAAGCACCTGATCACCCCGCTCGACAAGTTTGCTGCTCAGCACGTCAGCGACCCACGCCTTCGCAAGATTTTGAATTTTCCGGCGGTATTCCTGGGTGCATCACCGTATGACACCCCAAGCATGTACCACTTGATGACCCACGTAGATATGAATGTTGGCGTCTTCTACCCGATGGGTGGTTTCTACACCGTGATCGAGGCCATTGAACGTTTGGCCAAGCAGCACGGGGTTGAGATTCACACCAACTCACGGGTCACCAAGATTCAAACCTCCACCGATGGCCGTGTGGCCGGAGTCAACGTAGGCGAAGTCTTCTACAGTGCTGATGTGGTCGTTGGCAATGCCGACTTGCACCACATTGAAACGCAACTGCTAGAACCAAAGGATCAAACTCTGCCTGCCAAATGGTGGGAGGACAAGGTTCCTGGACCTTCAGCCATGCTGTTGTTCCTGGGCGTCAAGGGCAAGTTGCCACAGCTGGACCACCACACCCTGTTGTATTCAGACGACTGGGCCAAGAACTTCAAAGAGGTGTTCCGCACCCCTGCCGAAAAGCGCAAGCAAAAGAGCGCAAGCGTTATTCCTAACCCGGCATCGCTTTACATTTGTGCCCCTAGCATCACCGATCCATCGGTCGCACCAGAGGGCTACGAAAACCTGTTTGTTCTAGTTCCGATTGCAGCCGACCCAGAGCTTGGCCACGGTGGAGTTGACGGCCAGGGTGACGCCCGATTTGAGGCTGAGGCAGACCGCATTATTCAGCAGATTTCCGAATGGTGCGAGATTCCTGACCTTGCCGAGCGAATCGTGGTTCGCCGCACCATGGGGCCAAAAGACTTTATGGACGACCTGAATGCTTGGT
>JBEEOK010000075.1:0-32609 GCA_041191645.1 Actinomycetota bacterium
ACCTGAATGGCGTGCTGAGTGAGGCAATTGAGCGCAATCAGGTAGTTGCAACAAAGAAAAAGGTTGAGATCGAGGTTGTCTACGGCACCGGGGTCGAGGTCTTTGGTGACGATGAGCTACTTAAGGCAGCGGTCAAAAATCTGATCGAAAACGCTGTGCTCTACAGTCAAGAAAACGCCAAGGTAGTAGTGACTGTGCGCAAGCGCAAGGGTATTGCTGAGGTGGCAGTTTCTGACAACGGCCCAGGAATTGCACCTGAAGACCAAGAGCGCATCTTTGAACGTTTCTATCGAGTTGACCCAAGCCGATCTCGACTCACCGGAGGAACCGGCCTAGGCCTCAGCATCGTCAAGCACATCGCCCAGAAGCACCTCGGTGAAGTTCAACTCAAGTCCAAGGTTGGGCAAGGTTCAACCTTCATAATTCGTCTGCCTCTGGCAGCACAACCAATCGAAGTGAGTAAATAAAAATGACAACAGTGCTAGTTGTTGAAGACGAACAGTCACTCAGAGACCCACTGGTTTACCTGCTGACTAAAGAGGGCTTTGATGTAATTGAGGCTGTTGACGGTCACGAGGCAATTGAAAAGTTCGCTAAAAAAGGCATCGACTTGATTTTGCTGGACCTGATGTTGCCAGGCCTAAATGGCAATGAAGTATGCCGCATTATTAGACAAACTTCGCAGGTGCCAATCATCATGCTGACTGCCAAGGACTCTGAAATTGACAAGGTTGTTGGCCTTGAAATTGGTGCTGATGACTACGTGACCAAGCCTTACTCAACCCGCGAATTGTTGGCTCGTATGAAGGCAGTGTTGCGGCGAAACACAGATGCCCCGGTGGTAACTTCAGCTGAGGGCATTCTTGAAGCTGGGCCAGTACGCATGGATGTCGACCGCCACCAGGTGTTTGTCAACGGTGAAAAAACCTCAATGCCGCTCAAAGAATTTGAACTGCTAGAGCTGCTTCTCGAAAATGTGAATCGCGTGTTGACCCGCGGTCAAATTATCGATCGTGTGTGGGGTTCAAATTATTTCGGTGACACCAAGACCCTCGATGTTCATGTGAAGCGACTGCGCTCAAAGATCGAGGACGACCCTGCTCGCCCGGCACACCTGTTGACCGTTCGCGGTCTGGGCTACAAGTTTGAAATTTAGCCTGCCACATTCTGATTTTTGATTCAGAAATAGAAAACCCCTCCCAGTTGGGAGGGGTTTTCGTCTAAGTCTTCTATTCAGCTGAAGCAGGCACTGCTGATTGCAATGCGTCAACCAACTGTTGGTACTCAACCAAAGTGCCATCGAGTACAGGCACGTTTAGCTGACGACCGCTCTCGCTACCCTCGTTTAGGTAGATGCTTACGATCTTGCCTGGAGCTGAGCCAAGGTCAACCAATAGCGGTGCGGTGCCGTTGTAACCAATGTCCAACGCAGCGCCCGGCAACAGATTTACGCTGATTGACTTCTTCTCGTTGAGGGTTGCGTCGGTGTACTGAATTCGCACAGTCTTTGACTCTAGAGATGGGTTTACCAGGGTGCCGAATAGGCCACCGAACTCTTCGCCGGCAACATAGATGAAGTTGCGGGCCTTGACGTTCTCAAGGTCAATTTGTGAGCCATCGCTTGGCGCATAGGCCTCAATTGAAGCCACAGGGCTAGTAAAGTTGCAGCCGCTGGTGCCCAACATTAGGGCCGCGGCGATTGATACTGCTGCAAGTTTGCGAATAGCCATTGTTCCTCCTGAGAATCGCTAAATAGCCCCTCTAGTTTATCCCTTTATATTGGCGTGTTGCTGTGGTAAAATAGTGGTTTCTGAAGGGAATCACCCACATGAAGTTTGAAGTCGGCGAAACTGTCGTTTACCCACACCACGGTGCTGCACAAATCATCGAGGTTGCTGACCGCACCATTCGCGGCGAAACCAAGTTGTACCTACAGCTCATTGTTGCTCAGGGTGATCTCACCATTTGGGTCCCAGCTGAGAACGTAGAAATGGTCGGCGTTCGTGACGTCATCGACAAAAAGGGCGTAGAGCAGGTCTTCAGCGTCTTGCGTGCCGAGTTCACCGAAGAGCCAACCAACTGGTCCCGCCGCTACAAGGCAAACCTTGAAAAGCTAGCCTCCGGAGATGTCGTAAAAGTCTCTGAGGTCGTTCGCGACCTTTGGCGCCGCGACCAAGACCGCGGTCTTTCAGCCGGTGAAAAGCGCATGTTGGCAAAGGCTCGCCAAATTTTGGTTTCAGAGCTTGCACTTGCCCGCAAAGTTGACGAAGAAAAAGCTTCTATCACTCTCGACGAAGTTCTAGCCTCCTAGGAACAGCACATGACCGTTCGCGATCTTGCGGTGGTCGTTGTTGCTGCTGGACTGGGCACACGACTGGGTGCCGACAAGCCTAAGGCTTTTGTAACTCTTGCTGAAAAATCTCTACTTCAGCATTCACTCGAAAACGTTGCCGAAATTGCTGCGCTTGAACAGGTAATCATTGCGGTTCCTGCTGGTCACGAACAGCAAACCGCTGAGCTCGCCGACGTTATTCTTGCGGGCAAGCAGGTGCGCTTTGACGTGGTTCCTGGCGGCACAACGCGTCAAGAGTCCATCGCTATTGCGCTGTCATCACTGGATGACCAAATTGATGTAGTGCTAGTGCACGATGCGGCTAGGGCACTTACCCCGACCTCGCTCTTTGAAAAGGTGGCTGCTGAGGTTCGCCGTTCAGGTCTTGCAGCTCTGCCTGTCATGCGTGTGGTTGACACCATAAAGCGCGTAGATGGTGAGATCGTTCGCGAAACCATTGACCGTGAAACGTTGAGGGCAGCCCAGACTCCCCAAGGTTTTGTGGCAGCGCACCTTGTGGCCGCCTACGCGGCGACCAAGCATGATTACACCGATGACGCTGCTCTCGCCCAGGCACACGGAATTCAAGTGAACGCCGTCGAAGGGGATTCCAGGGCCTTCAAGGTGACTACCGCTGAAGATCTAGCGGCTGCCGAACTGCGTTTTGGCCGCACCATGCGCACAGGTATTGGCACAGATGTTCACCGATTCACCGAAGATGCAGCAAAACCGCTTTATCTAGGCACCATCGTTTGGCCTGGTGAGCGCGGGCTTGATGGCCACAGCGACGGTGATGCCGTAAGTCATGCAATTGTTGATGCCCTGCTTTCCGCCGCTGGCCTTGGTGACATCGGCTCGAACTTTGGCGTGGATCGCCCAGAATTTGCCGGAGCAAACGGCAAGGTGTTTATCGAAGGTGCTTTGAACCTGCTGAGCGAAAAAGGTTTTCGAGTAGAAAACGTTGCGGTACAAATTATTGGCAACCGTCCAAAAGTTGCACCTAACCGCGCCAAGGTTGAGTCGGTTTTGACTGAGTTGATTGGTGCCCCAGTAACACTTGGAGCAACCACCACTGACGGGCTCGGTTTTCTCGGCAATTCCGAGGGTGTTGCCGCCGTAGCTACCGCACTGATATCTAGTGCCGAGGGTAGGCTGAAATCGTGACCCTAAGTCTCTTTGATTCTCGTGCCCAGACCGTTCGCGAATTCCAACCAATTACGCCTGGAAAAGTTGGCATTTATCTGTGTGGCCCGACTGTTCAGGGCCTGCCACACGTAGGGCACCTTAGATCTGCACTGGTATACGACCAGCTTCGTCGCTGGCTGCAGGCCAAGGGTCTTGAGGTCACGTTGGTGCGCAACGTTACCGACATCGATGACAAGGTGCTTGAAAACGCACAACGCGAAAACGAACCTTGGTGGGGGCTGGCCTACCGATTTGAATTGAGTTTTAACCAGGCTTACTCGGCCCTCGGAATCTTGCCGCCAACCTATGAGCCACGCGCTACCGGTGCTGTACCAGAGATGCTAGAGCTCATCGACCGCTTGATTGAAAATGGCTACGCCTATCAAGCCGATGACGGCTCGGCAAACGTTTATTTTGCAGCTAGCAAGTGGGCTGAGTATGGCGCACTAACGAACCAGCGTGTTGACGACATGGATGCCGATGCAGACGCAGAATTGCGCGGAAAACGCAGCCAGCACGACTTTGCCCTTTGGAAGGCGCGCAAGTCGGGGGAGCCAGAGTCAGCTTCATGGGCAACTAAGTTTGGTGCAGGTCGCCCGGGCTGGCACATTGAATGCTCGGCTATGGCAACTAAGTACCTTGGCTCTAACTTTGACATTCACGGTGGCGGGCTTGATCTGCGCTTTCCACACCACGAAAATGAACTGGCTCAAAGCTCAGCCGCGGGTGATGCTTTTGCCAAATACTGGCTGCACAATGGCCTGGTCAATGTCAACGGGCAAAAGATGTCCAAATCGTTGGGCAACTCAATATTTGCTGCCGACCTAATCGCCGCGGCTGACCCAGCTGTGGTCCGTTACTACTTAGGTTCGGCGCACTACCGATCGGTGCTTGATTACCACGATGGCGTGCTTGAAGAGGCCGCTACCGCATTTGGCCGTATTCAAAATTTCTTGGCTCGCGCTGAGCGCATTGGTGTTGACGGCCAGATTTCTGGAAGCCTGATCGAGTCGCTACCGCAGGCATTTATTGCAGCCATGGACGACGACCTTGCCATTCCAGTAGCTTTGGGTGTGCTGCATGAAACTGTTCGCGAGGGCAACGCGGCCCTTGATGCCGCCCAAACTGAGGCAGTGTCGACTGCTGCCAAGTCAGTTAGAGCAATGCTCGAGGTTCTGGGCTTGAACCCTGACAGCTCTACCTCTGCTGGCTCTGCTCACACCCAAGCGCTAGATATCTTGATTCAAGAACTTATCGCCCAGCGCAATGCTGCTAGAGCAGCCAAAGATTTTGCACAATCAGATGCAATTAGAGATCAATTAAAGGCAGCAGGCATCTCAATCGAGGATGCTGCCGACGGAACCCATTGGAGTGTTAAATAATGGCTGGAAAACCAGGTCGCCCAGGCGCCGCTAAAGGCAAAAAGGGTCTAAAGGTAGGCACCGGAGGTCACGGAAAGCAGGCTCTCGAGGGTCGCGGACCAACCCCTAAGGCCGAGGACCGCCCGTACCACAAGGCATACAAAGCAAAGGCAGCTGCTGAAAAGCACAAGGCAGCTACCGGAGCTGTTTCTATCCGCCGCGGTGAGTTCTTAGCGCCAGCTGCCCGCACTGCAGGTTCCGGTGGTGCGGCTGCCCGTTCGGGCCAACGCGTAGCCAAGGCTGCCGACGCCTCTGAGGTATTGTCGGGTCGCAACTCGGTGGTCGAGGCCCTTCGTTCCAAGGTTCCGGCAACGGCACTATTTATTGCCTCACGCATCGAGATGGATGACCGCGTTAAAGAGGCCATCAAAATTGCCGGTTCTCGCGGAATTGTGGTCAACGAGATCACTCGCCCAGAGATGGACCGAATGACAGGTTTTGACTCAGTTCACCAGGGCATTGCGCTATCCGTCCCTCCATACAAGTACCAGCACCCAATGGAGATGCTGGACATGGTCTTGGCTCGTGGTCAACGTCCGCTTTTCGTGGCTCTTGACGGCATCACCGATCCTCGCAACCTGGGTGCAGTCATTCGCTCGGTGGCCGCGTTTGGTGGGCAGGGCGTTATCTTGCCTCAGCGCCGTTCAACCGGTGTGACCGCATCAGCCTGGAAGACTTCTGCAGGTGCAGCCGCACGAGTTCCAGTTGCGCTTGCTGCCAACCTGAACTCAACGCTTAAGGAGTTCAAGAAGCGTGGCGTGTTTGTGGTCGGACTCGATGGCGACGGCGACATGAGCCTTCCGCAGTTTGAACTGGCTACCGAGCCACTATTGCTAGTGGTTGGTTCCGAAGGTAAGGGTCTGTCACGTCTGGTTACAGAGAACTGCGACGCCGTGCTTTCGATTCCTATCGCTCGCGATACCGAGTCTCTAAATGCCGGCATCGCTGCCAGCGTTACCTTGTATGAGGTGTCAAAGCGCCGTGCAGCGCTAAAGCGCTAAGTTCAAAATTCAGAAAAAGGGCCCCGGCAAAAACCGGGGCCCTTTTTCTGAGAGTTTCAGTTGGTTAGACCAAGTCTCGCCAATCAACCTCGTCGTCATCTTCAGCTACCACGATGGTGCCCGAAGGAATCGCCGTAGGCAGAGTGATCAAACCGGTCGGAGTGCCCAAGTAGGCCTCTTCGTCGCGGCGCTTGCGAAGCACGTTGTCGATGTAGCTACTCAGAGCCTCTTCAAGAGAGACATCGCGCTCTTGATTCTCAGACATGTACCAACGGTGCTCAAGAACCTGGTGGTAAACCTCTGCAGGCTCCAAACGGCCAGCTAGCTCCTTTGGAATTGCTGTAACCACAGGCTCGAAAGCGTGACTCAACCATTCGTGGGCCAATACCTCTTCATCTGCACCCGGTCTTGGGTGGTTGATGCGGTACTGGTCTAGGTCGTTGAGTAGGCGGCGCGCCTGGTTCTCTTCAACGTCTAGACCGGTGAGCCTAATCAAACGGCGCGTGTGGTGGCCTGCGTCGACTACCTTTGGCTGAATCTTTACCTTGGTGCCGGTTGAGTCAGTCTTTATGGCCAGTTCCTCAATGTCAAAGCCCAGGTCATTCAATCGGTCAACTCGGCGGTTGATCTTCCATCTGTCCGCCGCCTCAAAGGTTTCCACTCCAGTTAGGGCATCCCACAACTCGCGATACTTGGCCACGATTCTCTCGCTAGTGGCCAATGCGTCAACTCCCGGTTGGGCGTGCCCGCTGGCAATAAGATCCATGAGTTCACCGGCAATGTTGATGCGGGCAATCTCAAGGTCATTCTCGCGCTGGCCCTTTGATAGACCTGAGTCGTAAAGGTGACCGGTTTCGGCATCAACCAGGTAGGCGGCAAAGGCGCCTGCATCTCGGCGGAACAGCGTGTTCGACAGAGATACGTCACCCCAGAAGAAACCAGCGATGTGCAGGCGCACCAAAAGCAAAGCCAATGCGTCTACCAAGCGGGTTGCAGTTTCAGGCCTTAGTCCCTGTGACCACATTGCTCGGTAAGGCAATGAAAACTTAAGGTGCCGAGTGATCAACACGGCCAGCAGTTCTTCACCCTCGTCGGTGGTTCGGTTATTGATAATCGCAAACGGCTCTACGCATGGCACGTCTAGCTTGAGCAAAAGCTTCAACATGTCGTATTCGCGTTTGGCCAATTCAGGAAGAGTTTCCTTGATTGCAATCACGTGATCGTTTAGGTGTGCAAACCTAACCGTGTGGCGGCTGAGACCCTTTGGTAGGGCGGCGATGTTTTCAGCCGGCCAGTCCTCTAATGGCAAATGCCACGGTAGATCCAGCAGAGCTGGTTCTACCGTGGCAGCCGTAATGTCTAGTGAAGTCACTAGTTGAGGCGCTCGCCTGACTCAACGTCAAACAAGTGCACGATTCCACCCTCTGGAATCAGGTAAACGTTGTCGCCTGCGTGTGGGTGAACGCGGCCATCAACGCGAGCAGTAACATCTGCCTTGGCACCATCGATGGTGGTGTGACCGTATAGGTAACCGTCTGCACCTAGTTCTTCAACTACGTCAACCTCAACTGCAACACCCTTGTCCTTTGAAACAGACATGTTCTCTGGGCGGATACCCACGGTGATGCTCTTTGCGCTGGTCTTAGCCAAAACTGAAGCCTCAACTGGAAGAACTGCAGTTCCGAACTGAACTCCACCGTCGACGATTGGCAGCTGAATTAGGTTCATGGCTGGTGAGCCAATGAAGCCTGCAACGAAAACGTTTGCTGGGCGGTCGTATAGCTCCTGTGGGGTTGCCACCTGCTGTAGTAGACCGTCCTTCATGACTGCAACGCGATCACCCATGGTCATAGCTTCAACCTGGTCGTGGGTTACGTAAACAGTGGTTACACCCAAGCGGCGCTGTAGCGAAGCAATCTGGGTGCGGGTCTGAACGCGAAGTTTGGCGTCAAGGTTTGAAAGAGGCTCGTCCATAAGGAACACCTGAGGCTTGCGAACAATCGCACGACCCATGGCCACACGCTGACGCTGACCACCTGAAAGGGCCTTTGGCTTGCGAGATAGGTACTGCTCAAGGTCAAGAAGCTTTGCGGCCTCAAGAACGCGAGCTGCGCGCTCTTCTTTTGCAACGCCGGCAATCTTAAGAGCGAAGCCCATGTTCTCGGCAACGGTCATGTGTGGGTACAAAGCGTAGTTCTGGAAAACCATGGCAATGTCGCGGTCTTTTGGTGGAGTGTGAGTAACGTCGCGGTCGCCAATGCGAATTGCGCCATCGTTAACTTCTTCTAGACCCGCAAGCATGCGAAGTGAGGTTGACTTACCGCAACCTGATGGGCCAACAAGAACTAGGAACTCGCCGTCTGCGATTTCTAGGTTTAGCTTGTTGACAGCTGGGCGAACGCCGCCCGGGTAAACGCGTGACGCGTTGTCGAATGTTACTGATGCCATTTTTTATTCCTTCACCGGCAGGTACGTGCCGGACGATCCGTTGTGTAAGAAATCCAACAGCGACGCTGCTGAACTTTTCCATTATTTCATCGGCCCAGGGCTGACGTAGACTAGAAGCCCTGACTGTCACCAAATCGTGACTTAACAGAAAAGGATTTTCATGACTCCGAACAAGCCAACTCGCAGCGAACAGCGTGAAGCCGCTCGAGCAAAAGCACGTGAACTTCGCGAACAGCACAAAAAAGGCGAGCAGCGCAAGAAAATAGCTCTACGTTTGGGCATGGCCATTGCAGTTTTGGGTTCAATTGCGATTGTTACCTCTGTAGTGGTCTCAGGCGCCAACAAGGTTGAGTTGACCCCAGCAAACTTCTCGTTCAACGACGGCATCAAGATCGGTGCCGATCTAAAGGCTTTCACCCCAACTTCAACTCCAACTCCAACAGCCTCGGCTGCGGTTGACGGTGAAGTTCCAAACATCATCATGTATGTGGACTACCAGTGCCCGATTTGCCAGGCCTTTGAAGTTCCAAACTCTTCACAGATTGAAAGCTGGGTTGCCTCTGGCGCAGCTACCGTTGAGATTCACCCAGTCTCGTTCCTAGACGGGCAGTCACTGAATGCGTACTCAAGCCGCGCCGCTAACGCAGCTATTTGTGTTGCCGAAGAGGCACCAGATTCATTCTTCAAATTCAACTCGTTGTTGTTTGCAAACCAGCCTGCCGAAGGCACCGCCGGCCCAGATAACGCTGAGTTGATTAGTCGTGCCGAAGAGGCTGGTGCGGGCAACATGGACGCCATCGCCGAGTGCATCAACAACAAGAGCTACAACTCTTGGATGACAACTGCAACTACACGTATTTTGAATGAAGTAATTCCAGGAACTGACATCGTGATGGGTGGAACTCCAACCGTCGTAATCAACGGGCAGCAGTACACCTGGTCAACCGGAGAAGAGTTGGTTAGCCCAGCTCGCTTCGCGCAATTCCTACAAACTGCATCACAGGGCTAAAAATCCCTGCAAAAATCGTCTAGACGCAGTAGTCTAGACAAGTTGCTTTCGAGCAACTGGCCGACTTGGCGCAATTGGTAGCGCACCTCACTTGTAATGAGGTGGTTAGGGGTTCGAGTCCCCTAGTCGGCTCTATGGTTTCTACAAGAGAAGCACCTAACAAGATTCCGGTTACGTTCTTGATAATCGCCGGCACTCTTGGGATTATCCCTGCTGTGTTAATCGGGCGGGAGCTCGAGAAAGAAATCACTCCTACCAACGTTTTGTTGAAACTGCTTACTTTCATCAGCGTCTGGGCAGTGAGCGTTTTTGCCGTGATTCTGATTGGGCGACAAGTGCGAATAAAGCACGTAATAAGAAAAGGCCTCTGGTCTGCCACCTGCTTTGGGCTCTGCTTTGGCTTGCTTTGGTACGCCCTTGCGATTTGGTTCTACAACTGGCCAACAAACCTGTTGCCAGAACAGCCGCTAACTTACGAATCTGGCCCAAGCAACCTGATTGCAGCCGTAATGGTTGCGTTTGCGGTTCTTTCAGGGGTGTTGGCTTTTAGGCCGAAGCTTCGAAGGTAATGCTCACCGAGTTAATGCAGTAACGGTCACCGGTTGGTGTCTGGGGCGCATCTTCAAAAACGTGACCTAGGTGACTGCCGCAGTTGGCACAGCGAACTTCAACCCGAACCATTCCGTGGCTTCTGTCTTCAAGAAGTTCCACGGCATCGCCCTCTTTTGGTTCATAAAAACTTGGCCAACCACAGTGTGAGTCAAACTTAGCTTCACTCTTGAACAAGTCGGCCCCGCAGGCGCGGCAAGAGAATGTGCCAACCCGGTGCTCATCGAGGAGTTCGCCGGTGTAGGCGCGCTCCGTGCCAGCTTGACGCAGCACGTGGTACTCAAATTCAGTCAGCTGCTCGCGCCATTCTTGATCAGTTTTCTTTACCGGATAGTCCACGGTCAAACCTTTCGTCAGCCTAATATTGAGGGGCACAGTATTTCTTGTGCCTCAAAGATAAGCAGGATTCATGGCTAAAAAGTTCCCGATCGACGAGTTTGATGCAGCGGCACACGAGGGTGGTCGTCACCGCGCTCGCCGCACTGCAAAAGATCGTGTCATCGAGTGGGTGCGAATCTTCTTAGCTGCGATTGTGGTTGGTGGGTTGGCTTACGGCGGGCTCAAATTTGCCGACAATGCAGCCATCTTTGAGGGGGTTATCTCAAACCCGTCACCCTCGCCAACTGCCTCGGTAGAGACTCGTCCAGGGGTGGCCGTCATTGATGGCACCGGCACTGAAGCAGCCGGTGTTCCGTTCTCAAGCCAGCTTGTTGATGCAGGCTTCAATGTTGTTGTAACTGAAAATTTGGTTGATGCTGATGGCAATCCATCTTCAATCGCAGTCTCGACGATTGCTATAACTGACGAGCTCTTCCGTGCCGATGCCGAGAAATTGGCCGAGCTGATTGGTTCACCGTTAGTCACCATTTCGGACCAGTTTGAAGAACCGATCACGATCGTTTTGGGTGAAGACTACGAATTGCCGGTCATCGAGTAGTTATAACCGTTCTATAAAGGTTCGCGTTTCTGCTTGAATTCCCTAGGTGATTGGCGGCTACGAGGCTAATGTTAGAAGTGGTCGTAGCAGTATCCGTAGCACCAGCTCTTTTCTATGCGACTCGTTCTAAGAAATATTTCTCTGAACGTCGTTTAGCAACAGGAGTAAAGCAATGGCACAAGGAACCGTAAAGTGGTTCAACGCTGAAAAGGGTTTCGGCTTCATCACTCAGGACGGCGGAGCGGATGTATTCGTACACTTCTCAGCAATCCAGTCAGATGGCTACAAGGAACTTAAAGAGAACCAGCGTGTTGAGTTCGAAGTAAAGAACGGCGACAAGGGCCCACAGGCTGACGCTGTAAACGTAATCGGCTAAGACCCTTAGATCTTTTACAAGTTAAACCCCTCCTTCGGGAGGGGTTTTTCGTTTTCCCACAGCGAACTAGATGTGTTTGCACTCTAGGGTCGAGAGTGCCAAAATAGTGTTAGCACTCAAACCCATAGAGTGCTAAATACTTACAGGAGATTGAATCCAACATGGCAAAAATCATTCACTTCAATGAAGAGGCCCGTCGCGGTATGGAGCGCGGCCTGAACATCCTTGCTGACACAGTCAAGGTAACCCTTGGCCCACGCGGCCGCAACGTTGTTCTAGAAAAGAAGTGGGGCGCCCCAACCATCACTAACGATGGTGTTTCGATCGCCAAGGAGATCGAGCTGGACGACCCATTCGAGCGCATCGGTGCTGAATTGGTTAAGGAAGTTGCCAAGAAGACTGACGACGTTGCCGGTGACGGAACTACCACTGCAACAGTTCTAGCCCAGGCTCTAGTTCGCGAAGGTCTTCGCAACGTTGCTGCTGGCGCAGACCCAATCAGCCTAAAGCGCGGAATCGAGAAGGCAGTTGCTGCCGTTACCGTTGAGCTAATCGAGAACGCGAAGCCAGTTGAGACCAAAGAGCAGATTGCAGCTACTGCGTCTATTTCTGCTGGTGACTCACAGATTGGTGAGCTAATTGCTGAGGCAATCGACAAGGTTGGCCGCGAGGGCGTTGTGACCGTTGAAGAGTCAAACACCTTTGGCATTGAGCTTGAGCTAACCGAGGGTATGCGCTTTGACAAGGGCTACATCTCTGCGTACATGGTTACCGACCCAGAGCGTCAAGAGGCAGTTCTTGAAGATGCCTACGTTTTGATCGTTAACTCAAAGATCTCAAGCATCAAGGACCTACTCCCAATTGTCGACAAGGTAATCCAGGCCAACAAGCCGCTTTTGATCATCGCCGAGGACATCGAGGGCGAGGCCCTTGCAACTCTTATCGTCAACAAGATCCGTGGCATTTTCAAGTCAGTTGCTGTCAAGGCACCTGGTTTCGGTGACCGCCGCAAGGCCATGTTGCAGGACATTGCAATTTTGACCGGTGCTCAGGTTATCTCTGAAGAGGTTGGCCTAAAGCTAGACGCAACCACCCTTGACCTATTGGGTCGTGCTCGCAAGGTTGTAATTACCAAGGACGAGACCACCATTGTTGAGGGTGCCGGTGACCAGAACATGATTGCTGGTCGCGTTGAGCAGATTCGCCGCGAGATTGACAACACCGACAGCGACTATGACCGCGAGAAGCTACAGGAGCGTCTAGCCAAGCTAGCCGGTGGTGTAGCCGTAATCAAGGCTGGTGCTGCAACTGAGGTTGAGCTGAAGGAGCGCAAGCACCGCATTGAAGACGCCGTGCGTAACGCAAAGGCAGCCGTAGAAGAGGGCATTGTTGCCGGTGGTGGTGTTGCATTGCTACAGGCTGGCAAGGCTGCATTCGAGAAGCTATCTCTTACCGGAGATGAAGCTACCGGCGCAAACATTGTTCGTGTAGCAATCTCTGCTCCACTCAAGCAGATTGCCGTCAACGCTGGCCTAGAGCCAGGTGTAGTTGCCGAGCGCGTAGCAGGCCTACCTTCTGGTCAGGGTCTAAACGCTGCTACTGGCGAGTACGTTGACATGCTTCAGGCTGGCATTAACGACCCAGTGAAGGTGACCCGCTCTGCACTTCAGAACGCTGCATCTATCGCTGGTTTGTTCTTGACCACCGAGGCAGTTGTAGCCGAGAAGCCAGAGCCAGCAGCGCCAGCAGCTGCGCCTCAGGGTGGCATGGACTTCTAAGTCTGAATTACAAGAATTGGGTGGTTCCTTCGTGAGCCACCCAATTTTCTTTAAAGAAAGAGTCGCTGATTGGCCAGCTCAATCTCGGCATATTGTTGAGCGGCATAGCCCAGGGCATTGCCAAGTTCGGCAAGCTGTTGCTCAACGGCACCTGCGGTGAGGCGCCACCGGTTGGCCAGCTCTTGAAAGCTGTTTGCTGCCTGGCCAGTCCATGAAGTTTGCAATCCTTGCAATTGGCTGTGTAGCAGCTGAACCTCAGAATTCAGTTTAGAGATGGTGTTTTGAATGGTGGCATTTGCCGCAAGCACTTGATCGCTGTCTACTGTGAATTGAGTCATGCATCAAGCATTTGCCCTGCTGAGCGTTAGCGAACGGGTTTTTAAGAATCTGTGGGTAACCGGCCGGTTTTGAAAAAGGCGGTTTAGGCCGGCAGGGCAACGCGGAATGTGGCGCCGCCACCTGCAGTTTCTAGGGCGACAATTGAGCCTTGGTGAGACCGAATGATGCTCGAGACGATGGCTAGACCAAGCCCAGAACCACCAGTTTCACTGTTTCTAGAGTTGTCCACTCGATAGAAGCGTTCGAATACCTTCTCCCGCAATTGTTCTGGAATACCCTCGCCGTGGTCGCGAACCTCAATGATGATCCAGTTCTTGCCGTCAACCTTGGCATTTGCATCAAGAATAATTTCGATTGAACCCTTGGGTGCTGAGAATCTAGATGCATTCGCAAGAAGGTTGGTGAAAACCTGGCGCATAGCATTGGCATCCACTTTTGCAATAACCTGATCGGCATCGGTTAGGTTTCGTCCATCGTTGGTCAATATTTGAAAACTTTGTTTAGGCGCTGCGGCATGCACATCTTTAGCCGCATCCAAGGCGAGTGTGACCAAATTTGTCGGGGTCTTCGGCGGCTCTTTGGCGTCGTCTAGGCGGGCCAATGTAAGCAGGCTCTCGACTAGACCGCTCATGCGAATGGCCTCTGATTCAATTCGGCCCATGGCTTCAGCAACCTGCTCCGGCTTCTTCAGCGCGCCCATGCGGTACAGCTCGGCGTATCCGCGGACTGAAACCAGGGGAGTGCGAAGCTCGTGGGAGGCATCGGCAACAAACCGGCGCATCTGTTCCAAGGTTCGTGACCGGTCCTGAAAAGCGTTTTCTAGTCCATCGAGCATGGTGTTTAGTGACCGATTGATTCGGCTAATTTCGGTATTGCCCGGGCGCTCGATCAACCGCTGCGAGATGTCACCGTCAGCAACCAAAGTGGCGGTGCGCTCCACCTCGCGAAGTGGTCGCAGTGCCGAGGTAATGGTGAGCCAAATGCTTAGGCCGCTCAACACCAGCAGCAAGATGCCAAAACTGCCACCGATTGAGGCATATTGAGACAGCAATGCACCATTGGCATTGGTTGGCAGGGCGACTACAAGTGAACCAGGCATGGTGGTAAGTGGCACCGCAACCATTCGCCAACCGTTTATGCCGGCGTCCTCAGTGACCTGTCCGTCTTTGTTCACTTCAAATGGTAGGCCGCGGGTGGCCATGACATTAATTGCAGTGAAGGTTGACAGGTTCGGCACATCGTCGCGGTCGCTGGCAGAAGAGACCAGGCCAACCAACAAATTGCCATTCTGATCTACGTAGCCGATGTAAAAATCGCTCGGCAGGCTCGGCAGGCGCAGTTGTCTAGAAGCCAGGCGCTCTTCCAACTGTGTTGGATCCTCTTGGCTGAGCGTGTTGGCGGTTGTGGTCAGCAGCGTGTCAACGTTTGCCACAAGGTAGGTGCGTAGCAGGGCGATGGTTCCAAAACTCGAGACTGCAAGCAAGACGCCAATCAACGCAACAGACAGAGCAGTTAGTTTTGTGCGCAGTGAGATTTGCTCCCAAGCCGTAGCCAGTTTTGAAGCCAATTAGATGCCTACTTGCCGTTCTTGGTGGATTTGTACATGTAGCCAACACCGCGCTTGGTCTGAATCAGCGGTTCGCTGGTCAGTGGGTCAAGCTTCTTGCGAAGGTATGAAACGTAGGACTCGACAATGCCCATTTCGCCGTTGAAGTCATACTCCCAAACATGATCCAAGATCTGGGCCTTGGTCAAGACTCGGTTTGGGTTCGACATTAGAAAGCGCAACAGCTTGTATTCGGTAGGGCTTAGGTCAACGGCCGTGTCATTGACAAAGACCTCATGGGCATCTTGATTGATGCGAATCTCGCCAACTTCAAGCACAGACTCTTCAACCTCGGCGGCCTTGGTCCGGCGCAAGATTGCATTAATTCTTGCCACAATCTCATCCAGGCTAAAAGGCTTGGTCATGTAGTCATCGCCACCCACGGTGAGCCCGGTGATTTTGTCTTCAGTCTCATCGCGAGCTGTCAGAAACAGAACGGGCGCGTTGATGCCCATTGAGCGAATCTTTTTGGTGACGCTGAAACCATTCATGTCTGGCAGCATCACATCTAGCAAGATGATGTCTGGGTTGCCTTTTTCAGCAGCGTTAACAGCATCTGCGCCATTGGCAACCGCGTGCACGCTAAAGCCGGCAAATCTCAAACTGGTTGAGAGTAGGTCGCGGATGTTTGGTTCGTCATCGACGATTAGTACCTTCACGTTTTCCATGACTTCACTTTCCCAAAGATTGCTGTGAGTAGCCTGTGAGTAGTCTGAACCCATCTGGGCGCCAACCGGACTGCAACAACCTAGAGTTCGTCTGCGTCAATGATTTCGTAGCTGTAACCCTGCTCAGCCAAGAAGCGCTGGCGGTTTTGAGCAAAATCCTGGTCAATCGTGTCCCGAGCAATCAGAGTGTAGAAGTTGGCTGATCGGCCATCGGCTTTTGGCCTAAGAAGGCGGCCTAGGCGCTGTGCTTCTTCTTGGCGGCTGCCGTAAGAACCAGAAATCTGAATCGCGACTGATGCCTCGGGTAGGTCAATAGAGAAGTTGGCCACTTTAGAAACCACCAGGCAGTTGATTTCGCCGGTTCTGAAGGCCTCGAACAGACGCTCTCGTTCATCAACTGGGGTCTCGCCCGTGATTTCTGAAACACCGACTGCTTTGGAAACTTCGTGGATCTGATCCAGGTACTGGCCAATAATCAGCGTTGGCTCACCCTGGTGCTTCTTCATCAGAGCTTGAATTACAGGAATCTTGGAGCTTGAGGTAGCCGAAATTCGGTAGCGATCTTCCTGACTGGCAATCGCGTAGTTGAGACGCTCATCTTCGGGTAGGTCAATGCGCACTTCAAAACAGGCCGCCGGGGCGATGTACCCCTGTGACTCGATCTCTTTCCATGGCGCATCGAATCGCTTTGGTCCGATAAGTGAGAATACGTCACCCTCTTTGCCATCTTCGCGAACCAGTGTGGCGGTCAGCCCAAGGCGCCGGCGTGCCTGAAGATCTGCTGTCATTTTGAAAATTGGTGCTGGTAGCAGGTGCACCTCGTCGTAGACAATCAGACCCCAGTCGTTAGCGTTAAGCAGCGCAAGGTGCGCGTACTCGCTCTTTCGCTTGGTGGTCAAGATTTGGTAGGTGGCAATTGTCACCGGTTTGATCTCTTTGAGTGACCCGGAATACTCGCCGATTTCATCTTCGGTAAGGGTGGTTCTTCGG
This sequence comes from Actinomycetota bacterium, assembly GCA_041191645.1. Classification (GTDB taxonomy): domain Bacteria; phylum Actinomycetota; class Actinomycetes; order Actinomycetales; family Microbacteriaceae; genus Rhodoluna. The sequence continues at coordinate 16,700 of JBEEOK010000075.1, forward strand.
AGCAATTCAGCTTTCCACTGCCGAGCTGAGACAGTGTTGGTCACCAGGATAAGAGTGTTCGTTTTTGCCACAGCCATCGCAGCTGCACCAACGATCGTTTTACCTGCACCGCAAGGTAGAACTACAACTCCAGAACCGCCAGCCCAGAATTTCTCGACCGCGTGGTTTTGGTAATCGCGAACCTTCCAGTCGCCCTGCTGCATCGAAATTTCGTGCGGAGTTCCCTCGGTGTATCCAGCCAAATCTTCTGCCGGCCAGCCCAGTTTCAGCAGCTCCTGCTTTACCTGACCGCGAGCCCAAGGTTGAATTCGAAAGGCCTCCTTGGAGATTGGGCCATCCAACAGCTCGACGATTTTTCGGTGGCGGCTGGCCTCCAAAAGAATCGCGCGGTCGGTTGAAAACAGTTCAAGTTCACCATCTGGGCTGCGCTGAATTACCAGGCGACCATAGCGCGACATGGTCTCTGTGATGTCGGCTCGAACCGAGCTTGGAATGGCAAATTTCGCATACTTGTCGAGAATTCCTAGAACAAAGTCGGAGTCGTGCCCCGCTGCGCGAGCATTCCAAAGGCCAAGGCGAGTAATTCGATAGGTGTGAATGTGCTCGGGGGCTCGCTCTAGCTCGGCAAAGATGGCCAAGTCGTGGCGTGCGTCAGAGGCCTGAGGGTGATCCACCTCAAGCAGAGCAGTCTTATCACTCTGAACAATTAGTGGCCCGTTAGTCATCGTTAAAGCCTACTTTGCAGGTGCTCAGCTGAGCCCCACTAGTCAAAACTCACCTTGGTAATGCTAGCCATCGGCACAGTGCGCTCAATATCGGCTTTTCGGTCTTTGGCTCTCAACCTTCCGTTGGCAATTCCGATCGGTTCGAGTAAAAACAACAGTTCTGAACCGTCATTAGTCTTCACCGTGAACCAGGCCTTGGCTTTGTTCTTGATAGCCAATTGAATTTGCCGGTGAAGGTCGTCGCCGTCAGGTGCTTCGCCAATTTTTGCATCTTGTTCACGTAATCGTGCAATGTCTGCGCGGATTGAAGTCTCAACTTCGGTTCGCCTTGCCGCTTGGTGAACAGCAGTGGGTGAAATAACTTGGCCCTGGTCATCGATTCGCACCGCTGCCAAACCAATCTCTCGGAGCCCCAGGTAAACCACCTCAGGTTCAAATCTGGAAATTAAAGCTCCGTCTTGGGTTTCCTGAAGGGCGAAAGGCTTGAGCTTTGCTTCGTTGATTATGGCTGCCAAAAGAATTTGGTCATCTGCTCTGATCTCAGATCTGAAGACATCGCCGCCATCAGCCACCGTCAAGCGCCCAAAGCGTTGTTCAGTCTCTTGGATTAGATACTCAACTGGCTGGGGCAATTTTTTCTCAGACAGGCGCTCCAAGAGTTCGCGAATCTCGCTGGCCTTCATTCCGGTTTCTAGACCATGAGAGAGGCTTAGTTTGCTTAGGCGGTAGGTCGATGCCATACCGATCTGCTCGGTGTTGGCGAACCTACGCAGTTGCATTTCGAGTTCGGTTGGCAATGGTCCGGGTGCAATTATTGACAGGTCTGCTTGGCAGATCAGCCGGCTTTGCTCTGCAGGCAAGAATGATCTAGCTAAGGCGGCTGCTGCTTCGAACTCGCGGCCTAACACCGCCATAGTCCAACTGCTCATCCAGCCGTTGGTGGCTAGACCAAGTAGTTCTGCCAGCGAACTCAATCTCGAAATTTTTGAGTTCACTGATCCGTCTGCAAACGGGTAGGTGAGTCTCAATTTTTCAGACAAAGAGAGGGGTGCGGGTTGGGCAGTGAGTGCTTCAAGCAATTCGGCTGCCGAAGCGTCACCCAAAATCTCACGCCAAGTTTGCGATAGGTGTTTGAGTCGTTGCCAAGGTTGCCAAATCAGCCATTGGTCGGCATCAGAACCCAGTTGCCAACGCCCACCATCCAAGAAAATCAGGTTGGCCAGGCCGGCAACCTCGTAAATCTCGCGGGCATAGTCGGTGGTCTTATTTAGGTGATTAGCCAACCGCTTGAGGTCAGGTAGCCCCACAGTCTTCTTGCCAACTTCTTTTACAAACCGTTGTTCAAGGTCAAAGATCAGCTCGGTAATGGCCTGCATGGTTTCGAATGCCACCACACCAGAATCCCGGTCAATCTGATCCTGATTAATACCCGACTCATTTGAAACGGCAAAGAGATTTTCACTGCGAAAGCCGGTGTCGAATTGTGAAAGGGCCTCGATAGTTGACTCAAATGGACTCAATTGGGCATCAATCAGGGCAAGATCAACAAGCGGTTCAAGATTTCCGGTTTGCTGCTTGTCGTTCACTAGTTGCACCAGGGCACGGGCCTGTGATTTAGGAAGCCCAGCAATAGCGGCGCTGACTGATGCCGGCTTAATCAAGACCTCGGCAAGGTCAAAAAAATCGCGCAGTGGGGGTGAACTAACCATGCGCTGTGCGATGAGCTGCTCGAGTTGAGCGTCTGACATTTGCCGCAGTGAGGCCGCGACTTTCAGAATCTCACTCATTTGACTGCCTACTTGCCGATGCTACTTATTTTCTTTTGATCGGCGGCGAATGCTCACGATTACCAGCGCAACAATGCTCAGTGCGCCGGCAGCAAGGCCAATCTGTGGGTAGAACACCAGAATTGCAGGCAACACCGATGTGCCAATGCCTGGGTTTGCCGACTCGGTAGCGGCAATAATCAGGGTGGCAATCATGGCCAGTACTGAGGTGCCGATGAGGCCCGCCGCCATGTACGCAAGAATCTTTTCGATTCGCGATGGAGTTGATTCGCTTGGGGTTGCTGTTTGTTTAGCCATCCTTCTAGGATACCCGCCCTCTGAGCGGGCATTCCCTGTAAAATAAGAGTTTGGATTTACGAAAGAGGTATCCATGCCAACCGGTAAAGTCAAGTTCTTCGACGAAGACAAGGGTTTTGGTTTCATCGCGTCCGACGAGGGCAGCGAGGTTTTCCTGCACATTAGCGCCCTGCCAGCTGGCACAACCTCAATCAAGCCAGGCACTCGCATTGAGTTCAGTGTTGCCGATGGCAAGCGCGGCGCTCAGGCTTTATCTGTGCGCGTTCTAGACGCACCACCAAGCCTGGTCAAAATGGGTCGAAAGCCAGCCGATGAGATGGCTGTAATCGTTGAAGACTTAATCCGTTTGCTAGACAACATCGGTGGCGGTCTCAAGCGCGGCAAGTACCCAGAGAGCGGAAACGGCAAGAAGATTGCCGCACTTTTGCGCAAGTTGGCAGACGAGCTGGATGCCTAAGAACGTTATTGGTCTGAACCAAGACTTTGCTCTAGAAGCGCTGAACGCTGCCGCACCCAAGTTTTCGACTGGAACGTTCATCGAGGTTGTCGACGAGGGTGACTTTACTGAAACCTACTTGTTTGAGAGCAAGCAAAAAGGTTATGTTGGTTGGCGCTGGGCCGTGGTGGTGTTTGCCCCTAAGGGTCAAGAACCCACTGTTTCTGAGGTTTTGCTCGTGCCAGGGCCAGACTCACTCGTGGCACCAGATTGGGTGCCTTGGTCTGAGCGTTTGGCTGATTACAAAGCACTTCAAGCTGAACTAGAGGCGCAGGCTGCACTCGACGCTGATGAAGCCGACGAGGCTGAAGAGATCGATGACGCCGATGAAAGCGATGCCTCAAACGCGGCAGAAGAAGCTAGCCATGTTGGTGAAGTGCCTGCAGAGCCTGATGCTGATAACAAAGCCACCGAGGCGGAGGTCGGCGATCAGGATGTTGAAGAGCTAGCGGCGGCGAACCTTGAAGAAGGCGAAAACTCCAAGGGCAAGCCCGAAAAGACACGTCGTAAGCCACCACGATTTTTGCGCAGACGCAAGCGTGGCGCTAAAAACGATACAGAAGATTAAAGCTACGGTCCAAAGAACCAAGCCAACGGCAATGGCCAATCGGGCGTTGGTTTTGACCGGAGCAGGGTCGGGCTTACGCTCAGAGTCTTTTACGTAAAACCGCATGCGTTTAGCCTAAGCCAGCTGGCTCACAACGTAGTCGATAGCCTTGGTCAACTGCTTAATGTCCTCAAGTTCAGTGGCAGTGAAGGTGGCTACTCGCAGCTGGTTGCGACCCAGCTTGCGGTACGAATCAACGTCTACGATTCCATTTGCGCGCAGCACCTTTGAAATGTCGGTAGCCAAAATGTCATCGTTGAAGTCAATTGTGACCACTACCTGTGACCGGTGATCTGGGTTTGAAACGAATGGGGTTGCAAATTCAGAAGCATCTGCCCACGCGTATAGGTGGTTTGAGGCCGCCTTGGTCCGAGAATCAGCCCAAGCCAAGCCACCGTTTTCGTTCATCCAGTCAATCTGCTCAGCTAGCAAGAACAGAGTTGCAATCGCAGGGGTGTTCAGCGTCTGGTTTAGGCGTGAGTTATCGATTGCCGTTTTGACGCTCAAAAATTCAGGAATGTATCGGTTGCTGGCGGCAATGCGCTCGGTCCGCTCGATTGCAGCTGGTGACATGAGTGCGAACCATAGGCCTCCATCTGAGGCAAAGTTCTTCTGAGGGGCAAAGTAGTAAACGTCTGTTTCAGTGGCATCAAAGTCAATGCCACCGGCAGCCGAGGTTGCATCGGTGAACATTAGCGAGCCGGCGTCAGAGCCTGCGACGCGCTTGACCGGTGTAACTACACCGGTTGAGGTTTCGTTCTGTGCATAGGCGTATGAGTCAACGCCTGCCTCTGCCTGAAGGTCCAGGCGAGACCCCGGTGTTCCGCTGATTACGGTTGGCGCCTCAAGCCACGGGTTAGTCAGTGCTGAGGCAAACTTGGCCCCAAACTCACCGTGAACTAGGTTCTGCGCTTTGCTTTCAACCATTGAGAATGCAGCTGCATCCCAAAACGCGGTTGAACCACCATTGCCCAACACAATTTCGTAGCCATCTGGGTTGTGGAACAACTCCATGAGGCCGGTCTGAACACGCTTAACCAAGTTCTTTACAGGAGCTTGACGGTGTGAGGTTCCCATTAGCTTTGAGCCCTCGGTTGCGAAGGCATCAATTTGTGCTGCACGCAGTTTTGAAGGGCCACAGCCAAAACGGCCGTCGATAGGAAGAAACTCAGAAGGAATGATGATTTCAGACATGAGACAAGTTTACTTTGAAGAACTGTGGGTGCGGGCGGTCAGGCGGTGCGGGCGGGCTGACGGTAATCTTGAATCAGAAGGAGGGGCATGAATCACGAACACGATCTAATCGACACGACCGAAATGTACCTCCGCACCATTCTTGAGCTTGAAGAAGAAGGCCAAGTGCCAATGCGTGCCCGAATCGCAGAGCGCTTGGAACAGTCAGGGCCAACCGTCTCGCAAACCGTTGCCCGCATGGAGCGCGATGGCCTGTTGGTTGTGAGCGGAGATCGTCACCTTGAGCTAACCAATACTGGGCGCAAAGAAGCGGTTGCTGTAATGCGCAAACACCGCCTGGCTGAGCGGCTGCTGGCCGACGTGATTGGTCTGGAATGGGAGTTCGTTCACGAAGAGGCTTGCCGGTGGGAGCACGTGATCAGCGAGCAGGTTGAGCGCAAGATTCTGAACCTAATTTCAACCCCAGATTTTTCGCCATACGGCAATCCGATCCCCGGTCTTGATGAGTTGGGCATGAAAAAGAATCCACTCTTTGGCGAAGGCGTGGTGTCGGTTGCAGATTTGCCTCCGGCTTTTGCCGGCCAAAGCACCTACATCTTGCGCCGAATTGGCGAACCGCTCCAGGTGGACATCAACCTGCTTTCGCAGATGAGTGCTCTTGGCCTGGTTCCTGGTGTCTCTTTGACACTTGAATTCCGCGATTCGACGATTTTTATCTCAAGCAAGGGCAGCAACGACGGGCTTGAGATTGATGAAGATTTAGCACGCCACCTTTTTGTAGAGGCCTAGTTAGACACCTGAGTCGATGCCTGTTCTCGCTGGGCAAACCTCTCAAAGGAATTTCACAGGTAATAGTTGGTAAACTAATGGAGTTGTTGACCATAAACCTGGCTAGCAATCGGACTCGGATGGTTTCCATCGCCTGCAATCCAAGTCTTTAGAACTCATAGTTTCGCTGCAGGATTCACCGCGTGAATGAAACTTGGAGGTTTAGTTTTGGCCCAAAAAGGCACAGGCAAGCACCGCGCCGATGTTGAAATCAACATCTTGGAATCGTTTGAACTTCGTAGCCGACGTTCTGTACGCGAATCTGAGCAGGCGCGACTTTCGCGCGCGGCAAAGCGCCAAGCCAAGAAGTTAGCAAAGAAAGACCGCGAGTATTTTGCTGCTCAGATGGCTTCGCCCGAGCAGGCAGCCGGTGCATTTACCGTTCCGGCCGCTAAGCGCATTCCGGTCTACGCTCGTCGCGGTGTTCGAAACACCCTGACCATGTCAATTGCATCTGGTTTGTTTGCCACGTTTGCTCTGCCGGCCTACGCCTATGACCCAGACATCGCAGCAATGTCGCGGTTTACCACCACAGACGCAGAGGCGCTGGCCAATTCTGAAGACACTCAAAATCTCACAGTTGCAGCAGTCAACACTGTGAAATTCGCACGCGGAAACTACAAGTCTGCCGATGCCGATGAGATTGCTCGTCAAGAGACTCTAAACAGTTATCGCACCTACAGCGGCCCAACTGCGGCCGATTACTTGGCTAACCCTCCGTTCAGCAAGCTAGACGGAACCTCAATTTTGAAGGTGGCAGCCAAGTACGTGGGCACCCCATATGTCTTTGGTGGGGACTCTCCTCGAGGGTTTGACTGCTCAGGCTACGTAGCCTTTGTTTTTTCCCAGTTCGGCTTGGCAATGCCTCACAGTGTGCACGGTCAGGCCCGAATGGGTATTCCAGTCAAAGCTGAAGATGCACTGCCTGGCGACCTTGTGATCATGAATGACATGAGCCATGACGGCATTTATGCCGGAAACGGTAACTTCTATCACTCACCGAGGCCTGGCGACAGCGTCAAGCTGGCCCCGATTTACACCTCGCAGGTGCACTACATTCGCCTAGCCACAAATTAATTCGTCACCAAAAGTTCATCAAACACCATCGAATGTTCTCGACACCGGCTTGATAGCGGGCGTAATCTAGCGATAAGCAGCATTCGCTAGAGGCTAAGGGGCTCTGATGACGTTGAATAACTTGCTTGCCATGCAAGTAGTTCAAGCCTGTCGCCTGAGTCAACAACGCCAACCTTTTGTGTTGTAAAAAGCACCGTCATTTTGACGGTGCTTTTTTACTACCCAAAATAATCAACCTGCGAACACTGTCTAACCCGAAAACCCGGAAGCCGTCTGGGTGAATTCGAAAGGATGAAGATGCATACATTGGTTCTGAATGCCGGCTATGAGCCGTTGGCGGTGGTCTCGTTTAAGCGTGCACTAATGCTGGTGCTCAACGACAAGGCAACTGTATTGGCGGGTTCTAGTGATTATCGAGTACACAGTGCCAGTCAAGAGTTTGAATTGCCAACTGTGATTCTGCTTTCAAGATACGTGCGAATCTCCAATAAGCGAGCGGTGCCTGTTTCTCGCCGCGGGGTGCTTCGCCGTGACATGCACACCTGCGCCTACTGCGGCCGATATGCCAACACCATCGATCACGTGCAGCCAAAATCCCGTGGTGGCAGGGATAGCTGGGAAAACCTAGTGGCCGCTTGTTTGAAATGCAACAACAAAAAAGGTGATCGAACCCTCGGTGAAATTGGCTGGTCGTTGGCAACAGTTCCAAAGATGCCGACCGGTTTGACCTGGGTCGTTCGTGGGGCCGAAAAGGTTGACCCTGAGTGGACTAATTACCTCGAATTCTCTTCGGCGGCTTAGCCACAAAAGTGGCCCCGATAGGAATCGAACCTACGACACAAGGTTTAGGAAACCTCTGCTCTATCCACTGAGCTACGGAGCCAGAATTCTCAAATATACCCGACTATGTTTGGGTATACCTTGGCAAGCCTAACCCCAGATTTTCTGCTGAAAAGTTAGGCTCTTCACATGGTTGATTTTGAAGGTTCGAGCGATGTTATTCCGCCTTCGGTTTGGGACGCCTGGGAGGCGGAGCTAAAGGCAATCGGTGTGACCAACCCACTGGCCAATTTTGAGCTAAATGCCTTTGGTCAGATTGACCTAGAAAAGAGCCATCCCGGTGGTTTTTCGCAATTTGTGACCGGGCGTCAAACCTTGCTTTCGAACCTGGTTCGTGACCCACTTGCCTTCTCAAGAGCGCTTTCTGCAGCCAGACGACTCAAAGCCAAGTCAGACAAGATCTTCAGTAATTTTGGAATTGAAACGTTGTTTTTAGCTGGCGGTTTGGCCAATTTTGAGGCTGATGGTTTTGACATAAATGCACCTATCTTGTTGTGGCCAGTAAACCTGGTTCGCAAGGGTGACGATTACGAAGTTTCGCTGGCGGGCGATCCGCTGGTTAACCCGGTATTTGCCGAAGCTTTAGAGACAGTGCTTGGAATCAAACTGAACCATGAAGAGCTTTTGGCTCGTCAACGGGAAAGTTCAGATTTGGTTCCAGTTACCGTGCTCAACTACTTGGCTAACCTCACCGCCGATAAAGGGCAAATTGACCTCAAGCGCATTTTGGTGATTGCAAACTTTACGACTGCCAACCATGCCATGCTCTCTGACTTGACCCGAAATTCCATCTCTTTGCTTGCACAGCTAGCGGGGAATGAAAGCAGCGCGCTGGGTGAGATTGATGTTCCAGAGCTAAATTTGGTGGTAGAGGCAGACGCTACCCAAATGCGAATTGTGGCGCGGGCTAAGGCTGGCCAAAGTTTTGCCGTGGAAACCCTGCCGGGTTGTGGGTACACGCAAACCGTAGTTAACGTTCTTGCCGGACTAGTCGACCAAGGTGCACGTGTCTTGGTTGTCGCCTCTAGGCGCCAGACACTTGGTGAGTTAGCAGATAGATTCGCATCGATAGGGCTTCCCGGTTTGGCGGTGCGTGCTGATTCAACTTGGCTCGACCTAATCTCAGCAATTTCACGCAACGAGAAGGCTGCTGTCACGGACCCTAGCGAGGGGGCGTCAGCCCGAATTGCTGCTGAGCAACGGCTTGACGAATATTTTGAATCGTTGAACGCCGTGGACCCTGAACTTGGCGTTTCGGTGGCTGAGGTTCTGCGAGAGCTTTCTAGGCTAAGCGGTCTTACTCGTCCGCCTCTGACCAATGCCAGAATTCCAAAGGAGAAGCTCCTGGGGCACTTGGATCGTGCCGGCGGGCAAGCTCTGCTTGAGCAGGCTTACGCGCTTGGTGAGTTCAAATTTGGCCCTCAAGACACGGCTTGGTTCCAAGCACGATTCGAGTCACCCGCTGAGGTTGAACGGGCTCTCAAACTCGCCAAAACCCTAAGGGATGCCGCTTACCCGAAACTCTCGGAACAGCTTGCCGAGTTCACCCACAAGGTCAATTTCAAGCCCGCACAGTCTGTTGAAGACTGGGGGCTGTACCTTCGCCTCTTCGTGGGTGTGCGAGAAACCCTTGACCGCTTTGTGCCTGATGTTTACGACCGCCCGCTAACCGAACTCATTGCTGCCACCGCACCTCGCAAGGGTGTCGCGCGCGAGGATCGCTCTGCAATGTCGGGGGGCAATCGCCGACGCCTCAAGAAATTGGCCAAAGAGTATCTTCGGGCTGGCATGCATGTTGCTGACATGCACAGCTCGCTGAATCAGATTCAGGAACAGCGCGAACTTTGGCAAAAGTACTGCCTTGCGCCAACCGCGCCGCAGGTTCCAAGTGGTATTCAAGATGCTCAGGTTGCCTACCAGGCTTTCTTGGCTGACCTCGAAACATTGCAGAACCACATGGATCCTGAATCTGACGAGCCACCGCTGGCCAAACTGCCTTTTGCTGCTCTTCAGGCAAAACTTGATTCACTTGCAATGAATTCGGAAGCGCTTGAAAATCTCGGCGATAGAGCACTAATTTCAGCCAGGCTGCGTGAGGCGGGTCTGGGACAACTGGCCCGAAACCTTGCCGAACTTCACTGTTCCAAAGAGCATCTTGCCCAGGAACTCGATCAGGCCTGGTGGCAGTCTGCCCTTGAGGTTTTGGTCTCTAGGGAAAAATCAGTCCTTGGTTTCAGCGCCGAGCAGATAGCGGACAACGAGTACACATTCAGTCAAGCCCACTCTGCCCAGATCGCCAAGGGAGCCGCGGTTGTGGCTTCTAAACTTGCAGCTACTTGGCACGCAGCATTGAAGTCCAACCCCGCAGAGGCTCAAGCGTTTAAGGCGCTTCTCAAGACGGGCTCGGCAACATTTGGTCAGTGCCAGCAGGTTGCGCCATCGGTGTGGAAGGCGGTGGCACCGGTCTTGTTGGTTTCGCCGTTTGACCTGCCTAATCACCTGACAAAGGTCGATGAGTTTGACGCGGTGGTGGTTCTAGATGCTGCTGGCAGCACGGTTGCCGAAAATCTCGGTGCCATTACTAGGTCCAAGCAGATTATTGCGTTTGGCGATGAGGCCGTAGCCGCACCAACCGGATTTGAGATTGAGAATCGTGCCCAGCCACTGGGGCGCGAAATTACTGCCCCGTCTATTTTTGCTGAAGTTTCCAGGGTTTTTGGTTCAGAGGTCATGCGCCGCAGCTACCGAACTACAAGTCAGACTTTGGGTGATTTCATCAATCGTGAGTTCTACCAAAATCGCATTCTTTACACACCAACAGCCGCCGAGTATTTTGGCGAGAACAATTTTGTTCTTGATGTGGTGACCGAAGGTAACCGAGCCAAGACCACCATTGAGGGCGCGACCGAGAGCCTCGATGCCGAACTTGAGCGGACCGTTGAGCTGGTCTTGCATCACGCTAACTGGCACCCGCAAGATTCTCTGCTTGTTGCCAGCGCTTCGAGTGTTCACGCAGACCGCATTCGCACAGCAGTTTTGGCGGGTTTGAAAAACAGACCTGACTTGACTGAGTTTTTCGATGCCCACGGTCACGAAAAATTTGAAGTCACATCGATTGCAGATCTGAGCCACCGAATCGCGGATCGGGTTATCTTCTCGCTAGGCTTTGGCCGCACCTCTCACGGTGCCGTTTTGTCTAACTTTGGTCAGTTGAGCGATGTGGACGGGCGCCGCTACCTTGCCAATCTCTTGGTGAGCGCGCGTAAGCAGATCACCCTAGTGTCGTGTTTTGGCGCCGATGATGTTCCTTCTGACCGGCTCAATAACGGAGCGTCACTGCTTGGTGAACTTTTCCAAGCGGCCTCGGCAGATCGGGTTCCGCTGGATGCTGAACCTGATCCGATGCTGCAGGATTTGAGTCTGCGTCTCAAAAAGTTGGGTGCCCGCGTAGACACCTCGTTCTCAGCCGAGCTTCCACTGGTTGTGGCATATGCCAAGAACGCTGCAGTTATTGACCCTGACTGGGCCATTCCAGGTTCCACAAGAACCGAGAAATTCCACATTCGCCCAGCGTTGCTGAAATCAATGGGTTGGAAGTACATTCGCGTTTACAGCTTTGAGCTATTTTCAGACCCGCAAAAATTGGCGATCAGAATCGCTGAAGAGCTGGGTTTGCAAGTCACAAAGCGTCCGCTTCCGCTATTTGATGCGGCAGACAAGGCTTTTGAAGACACCGATCTTGCTTGGGGCGATCGGGCTGCTCTAACTAATGACCAGCGATTGCATCAAGATAAACCACCACACTGGGGGTAGTGCGATCGGTGGGTGTTAGTCAGACTTCTTTGAAGAGCTAGCTGAATCGGTGCGGTAAAAACCGCTGCCTTTGAATGTGACGCCAACTTGGCCAAAGACTTTTCTGAGCTCTCCGCCGCACTTTGGGCACACGGTCAACGCATCGTCGCTAAAGCTCTGTTGAATATCAAATGTGTGCTCGCAATTTTTGCAAGCGTAAGAGTAAGTAGGCACGAGCCTATTTTAACCGGTCGTTGAAGATCACGCGCTGTTTAGGGGTCACGACCGCATCTACTGGTTGATCATGTTCTTCAGCAGGCACCACTTCGAGCAGCTCATCGTCAAACACCACAGCCACAATTGGTGGCTTTACCGTCAGTGCCTCAAGCGTCCGGTCGTAATAACCCTTGCCCTTGCCAAGCCTCATTCCCTTCTGGTCAACTGCCATTGCAGGAATAATCATCAGGTCAATCCCCTCGATAGAGGCATCGGCGCCGGCGGCCTCGGCGAAACCAAAAATGCCCGCTTCGGTCTCTCCTTCGAAAGTTACCCAGGCAAGATTTCCGTCTGTTTTGGCTACCGGCAAAATCACTTCAATTTGGTTTTCCAGAGCCCAGTCAATAAATAGTTCAGTGTCTGGCTCGTTGCCAAAAGGCAGATAGCAGGCAATTTTGGAAGCACCGATCATCAGACAGATTTCAGCTAGGTGCACATTAATCGCCGCGGCATCATCGGGGTTGTATTCGGCGGCAGCCCGTCGCGCTTTTAGGTCACTTCTAAGCTCTCGCTTAACGTTTTGTGCATCCATGGCACTAATCTTGCCATCGTGCCTGTGAATTTTGGTCTTGCCCACGGTGACGTAACTGTCCGCATCGTGCAAGTTCGCGATGCCAAGACCCTACAACAATTGATGTTGAGCAATCGAGAATGGCTGAGACCCTGGGAAGCTACAAATCCATATGGGCCGAATTCATTTGAGATGAGGCATCAGGTAAGGGCGCTCAGAAAGCAAATGGCCTCTGAGCAGGGGCTGCCTTTTGTAATTGAGGTGGATTCAAAAATCGTTGGCCAACTGAATGTTTCCAACATCATTTTTGGTTCGTTAAGCTCTGCGACTATTGGCTACTGGGTAATTCCTGAAGTCGCCGGCAGGGGAGTGACTCCCACCGCTGTTGCCCTGGTCATCGATTACCTTTTTAATCGCATGGGACTGCACAGATGTGAAATCGATATCAGACCTGAGAACTCCGCATCGCTGCGAGTGGTCGAAAAATTGGGGCTCAGATACGAGGGGCTCAAAGAGAGATTCATCCACATCAACGGGGCTTGGCGAGATCACTATGTGTTTGCAATTACACACGAAGAGGTCAGTGGTGGTCTTTTGAACCGCTGGATTAGGGGCAAGGTTCCCGCACAAAAATACCCTTGGCAGGTTGGTGGTGGTCCCACTTTTAAACACACCGAATTAAATGACGGCCACCTGGGTAGCTGACTCATATCTTTGAATTATGAACTTCAACGGATCCGGCGGGCTAATGCTCCTTGTCATCGCCTCGCTATGGATTTGGGTCTTTGTGCCATCGTGGTTCAAGCGAAGTCAAGAGCGCCAAAGTGAGCGCAAATTCGCGGGCGAAATTAAGTCAGAGATCAAGACCGCAAAGAAGCAGGCTGTTTCTAAGACGGGTTCAATAGCCTCATTGGCTGAACGAAATTACCGATTAGCTATGACTCGAAGAGTATTTGGCGCCGTTATGTTGTCAGCCATTGTGGCAACAGTGTTTTTTGCAATTCAGGCGCCTTCAAACCCTTTGCTTTGGTTGGCTGCTGTAGGCTCCCTGTCGGTTGCCGTGTTGTCAGTAATTATCTTGAGAAAGGCAACTGCCAAGGCGCGCGAGCTAATTTCGAGATCTGCGCGGACTCGCTCGTCGATTTACGTTGAGACAGCTAGTGCTGTGGTTGCCTCTGTAGAGGTGGACGAGCGTGCCTGGGAACCAAACCCCCTTCCTGCCCCGCGCGAGAGAATCGGTGCTCTTGAGGTTCCTGAGTTGGCCGAGGTAATCTCAATACAGCCCGCTAAACAGCTTTCTTCGTCAGAACTCGACGAAATTCTGAGACGCCGCCGCGCCAACGGGTAAGGTTTTAGAGAATCCGAAATCAAATTCAGGAGATTATCATGGGAATTTTTGACAGCGTAAAACAGCTTTTCAGCAAGAACGCAAAGAACATTGCAAAGGACGCAGGCAAGATTGCCGCTGAGGTTGTGGACGAGGCTGCCAAGGTTGCAGCTGAGGTTGAGAAAAAAGTAGACGAGACTGTAAAGGTTGTCGAAAAGAAGGTTGCTGCAACTGCCAAGGTTGCAGAGAAGAAGACTGCTGCTGCGGTGCGCACCGCAGGCAAGGCAGCAACTCAGGCAACCAAGACTGCAGGAACCGCAGTTAAGAAGGCAGCGGGTACTGCTGCAAAGACCACTGCAAAGGCTGCAGCTGCAAAGCCAGCTGCAAAAACGGCGGCTAAGCCTGCTGCAAAAACTGCGGCTAAGCCAGCTGCTAAGACTTCAGCTAAGCCTGCAGCAAAGACTGCGGCTAAGCCAGCTGCTAAGCCAGCTGCTAAGACTTCAGCTAAGCCAGCTGCAAAGACTGCGGCTAAGCCTGCAGCTAAGACCGCTGCTAAGCCTGCAGCTGCAAAGGCCGCACCAAAGAAGTAGTTTTGAAATAAAAAGCCCCAGCCAATTTCCGGCTGGGGCTTTTTATTTTGGCTTAGTTTTTGGCGACCACCCAAGCGGACGCGGAATGCAAAGTTGGGTGAATGAACTTGTATCCGGTGGCAAGCAATTTGTCAGCCGACATATTTTGGCTACACAGCAACAGCTCGTCTGCGCCTTCACCGATCAACAACCGCAAAGCGAACGCTGGAACCGGAATAAAAGTTGGCCGCTTCAGGGCCTTGCCTAGCGAGTCAACAATCTGCTTGCAAGTGGCTGGTTCAGGAGCAGTCAGGTTGTAAGGTCCTGATGCTGTTGGGGTCTTGATTAGGTGCAAGATGGCTGCCGCTTCATCTTGAAGTGAAATCCAGGCCCAGTACTGCCTACCGTTGCCCAGTGGCCCGCCAATACCCAATTTGATTAGTGGCAGTAATCTGCCCAATGCTCCCAGTTTCTGTGACATAACCATAGTTGTTCTGGCCAGCACGACTCGAACCTCTTTGGGTGCTTTCAAGGCTTCTTGCTCCCAGGCAAACGCTAGGTCACTCAAGAAGCCCGTGCCCTTTGGGGCGTCTTCGTCAAGAATTTTTGACCCCTGGTCTCCGTAGATACCCGATGCTGATCCGCTGACAAATACCTTGGGCTTATTTTTTGCCGAGTGCATGGCTGCGACCAAGGTTCTAGTTGATTGAATGCGGCTGTCAATGATTTCTTGCTTGTACTTCTTTGTCCAAGGAAGTTTGCCGGTGGTTGCCCCGGCAAGATTTACCACCGCATCAATGCCTTCTAACGCGCCTTCTGGCAAAAAACCCGTCTGAGGGTTCCACTCGATCTCGTCGGTGCCTTGAGCCTTGCGCCTGACTAATCTGATTGGCTCATCGCCCGATGCTCGAAGTTGTCGACACACTTCGGTGCCAACTAAGCCACTGGCCCCTGAAACTAGTACGCGCATTGATGCTCCTCTGTAGTCCTAAGACTGTCATACCTTTTCAACAACTTTTTATTCCGGAGTTCTCAGTCAAAAATGGTTTCTTAGAATAGAGGCATGCACATTGAACCTTGGGTCTGGATTGTCACTATTACCGCACTGGTCGGAATGATCGGTTTTGATCTGATTTACCAGTCGCGCCACCCTCACGAGCCTTCCTTCAAAGAGTCCGCGTTGCAAAGTGGAATCTTTATCGGGCTCGCCGTTGTTTTTGGTTGGTTCGTTGGCCAGATTTGGGGTCCACAGTATGGCAGCGAGTACATCGCTGGTTTCATCACTGAGAAGAGCCTCTCGGTAGATAACCTCTTCGTGTTTTTGATTATTTTTACTCAGTTCAAGGTTCCGCGCCGACTTCAGAGTGAGGCACTACTTGCCGGTATTGCCATCGCATTGGTTCTTCGAGGAATCTTTATTGCACTCGGTGCCGCCGCTATCGATGCGTTTAGCTGGGTCTTCTACCTGTTCGGCTTCTTCTTGGTTTACACCGCGGTCATGCTCATTTGGGATACCTTCCACGAGGCCAAAGAAGACAAGGTTCCGGGTGGTTTCCTCATGGGCTTGGTGCGCAAGCGCTTTGC
>JBEEOK010000076.1:0-8288 GCA_041191645.1 Actinomycetota bacterium
AGGACTTCACCATTGGCATCAAGAATTGAACCGCGCAGAGCCGGCAAAACTCGGGTTACGGCACGCTTTTCATAAGATTTTGCGTTGATTGCGTCTGCTTCGATGATTTGTAAATCAACCAGACGAACACCAAAAAGAACTGCCAGTGCAACAATCAGGCCAACCACCTTTTTGAGCCTTTTGTTGGGGTTACCAGGCGTCAGATAAACCATCTGCCGTCCTGCCTATCTAGTGAGTTGGTGAAGCCGGAATTGCGTCACCATTCGAAACTACTTGCTGACTGCTTGAATCCGAGGATGCAACACCGGCAGATGCGGTTCCGGCGGTCGATGCCACCGACGCGGTTAGGTTGCGAGACACCTCGGTTAGAGCAGAGTTAGCAATCAGATTGCGGGAAATTCGGCCCGCAGTATTCAAGGCGGCCTGAGGCTTGCCCAGGACTTTTTGATCCGACAGACGAAGAAAAACTGGGTTAGCGTTGGCAATCATGCCTAGTTTCACAGCTGAATTCGAGAGATTCTGCTGCGAAGAAAGAGAATCAACCTCTTCACCAAGGATTTGAGTAGTGGTGGTCAGTTCCTTCTTTTCCTGCTGAAGTGCTGCCAGCTCGTAAACCGCGTTTGAGGTCAGAATGTGCAGTAGCAAGTTCAACAAGGCAATACTCAAGGCACCCAGGGTAATGGTTGCAACTACCACCATTCCAGGGCGAGAGTTTTGCCACTGTGAGGGCGCCGCCTTGAGCTGCTGAACCGCAGCCCTAGCCTGAGCCGGAGTTCTACCTAGACGTACTGCACTCATGCTGCGCTCCGAATCTTTTCAGCTGCACGGAGGCGCACTGATGCTGCTCTTGGGTTTCTCAAAATTTCCTCTGCACTGGCTGCTTCTGCACCCTTAACCAAAAGACGAACGGTTGGTGCATGCTCAGGCAACTCGATCGGCAACTCGATTGGAGCAGAGGAAGTGGCGGCTGCCACCAAGGCCTGCTTGGTGATCCGGTCTTCCAAGGAGTGGTAAGACATGACCACAATTCGACCGCCAACAGATAGAGCTTCAAGCGCTGCCGGAATGGTACGAGTCAGCACCTCGAGTTCGCCATTGACCTCGATACGTAGGGCCTGGAACACCCGCTTGGCAGGGTGCCCAGAACTTTTACCCGGAATAAACGGGATAATTTTTGCGATCAGACCAGCGAGCTCGGTGCTGGTGGTGAAAGGCTTGGTCTTTCGGATAGAGACAATTTCACGTGCCACAGCCTTGGCGTAGCGCTCCTCGCCGAACTCTTTGAAAATGCGCGCTAGATCGCCTTCAGAGTAGTTGTTCACAATGTCTGCGGCGGTGCGGCCTTCGGTAGAGTTCATGCGCATGTCCAGTGGCGCCTCGTAAGAGTAGGCAAAACCGCGCTCGCGCTCGTCTAGTTGCATTGATGAAACGCCAAGGTCTAGCAAAATGCCCTGAACCGCTGGAACATCTAGATCTTCAAGGACCTCAAGAATTTGGTCATAGACGGCGTGAACCAGGTGAATTCGAGAGCCAAACTTGGCCAGGCGCTGGCCGGCAAGTTCAAGTGCGCTTGGGTCACGGTCAATTCCGATGACTGTCAGCTTTGGAAAGCGCTCGAGGAATGCCTCAGTGTGACCACCCAAGCCGAGGGTGCCATCAACCATTACGGCATCATCGCCGCTTAGTGCTGGGCCCAGCAGTTCGATTGCGCGTTCTAGGAGCACCGGAGCGTGAAGTTCAGAGATTTGCTTAG
The DNA here is from genome assembly GCA_041191645.1 of Actinomycetota bacterium. Classification (GTDB taxonomy): domain Bacteria; phylum Actinomycetota; class Actinomycetes; order Actinomycetales; family Microbacteriaceae; genus Rhodoluna. The sequence continues at coordinate 1,754 of JBEEOK010000076.1, forward strand.
TCATTTTGATCCATGGCTAAAACAGCCCAGGGATCACCTCCTGAGCAACATTGGCGAATGCGGATTCCTGCTGCGCAAGGTACTCAGACCAAGCCGAAGCATTCCAAATTTCAGCACGTGAACCAACACCGATGACCACTAGATCCTTTTCAAGACCCGCGTACTGACGGAGGTTAGCCGGAATAGTCACACGGCCCTGCTTGTCAGGTAGCTCATCGGATGCGCCTGAAAGAAAAACACGCAGGTAGTTTCTGGCTTCAATGCTGGTAACAGGAGCCTGACGGATCTTGTCGTGAACCTGAGCAAATTCAGCCGCACTAAATACGTACAGGCAGTTCTCTTGACCGCGGGTAACTACTAAACCACCCTGAAGTTCTTCACGGAATTTTGCCGGAAGAATGATGCGGCCCTTGTCGTCGAGTTTCGGAGAATGCGTGCCTAGCAGCATGTGCACTCCCCCTTCGAAATCGACTTATTGCTTAATTAACTCCACATTACACCACTTTGCTCCACAATGACCGAAAAATCAGCCTTTTTTCACAATCGGCGTGTTGAAAGTATCAATAAATTATTGGGATATAGCAAGTGGAGGAGAAAACTCCTTAAATGAAGAAATCCACCCCAACAGAGGTGGATTTCGAGGATTATGGGACCTGTGCAGCCCCAAACCTAATTACCTTGGCGCTTATCCCAACGATCTTCGAAGAAGCTCTTGTTAAAGCTCTGCTTTGGCTTGGATTGACCAGGCGACTTTGAAGTGGTCTTCCCCGCCGGCTCTGCGCCAACACCGATGTTCGAACTCGCTAGGACCAAACCGGTCAACATCACCAAAAAGCCAACCACGCCAAAGAGCGCAAATTGCAGCATGACAGCCACAATTAACAGTGAAACACCGATGATTGTGATGGCCCCTCCGGCAATGATTCGCTTTGGAGAGAAGTTCACCGGACGGCTTAATTTATTGGCAAGGTCAGCGTCAGTGGCATAGAGGCTACGCTCCATCTCTTCCAAAAGGCGCTGTTCGCGCTCAGATAGGCCCATTTGAAGCTCCTTAGTTTTGCGAGTTACATCGCTACTAAAAGTCTAAACAGCACGGGGCGGTTAGGCTATTCCCGTGAGCGAAACCAAAGTACTGCTGAATCTAATCCAAGAGCATCTAGATGATTTTTGCGCTGAGCGCAAACAAGACTTCCAGCTAATTTCTGAAGACCTAACTCCGGTTGTCGACTTCACCAAAGATCTACTGCAGGGTGGCAAAAGATTTCGCGCCCTCTTTGCTTACTGGTCATGGGTTGGCGCCCTAGCCACCGCAGAATTCCAGCAGACTCAATTGCAGCGCCAAAAATCTGCTGAAGCCGTAGTTGCCATTACCGCGGCACTTGAAATGTTCCATGCAGCAGCGCTGGTTCACGATGACCTACTGGACCAGTCTGACACCCGCCGCGGAGCCCCCGCTGTGCACAAACGGTTCGAATTTTTGCACGCGGACTCTTCATGGGCCGGCAGCCACGAACGTTTTGGTATTGCTGGATCGGTTTTAGTTGGCGACCTAATGCTTGGTTGGAGTAGCGAGATTTTCGGAAACGGACTTCTTAATGCTCCTACTCCCACCATCGAAACCGCCTGCCGCAACGAATTCAGCAAAATGCGCGTTGAGGTTATGGCTGGACAGTATCTTGATGTTCTCGAAGAGAACGCTGCGCTAACCCGCCCGGTTTCTGAAGCCGTCGGCAGAGCAAATCGAGTAATTCTTTACAAGACTGCCAAGTACAGCATTGAGGCCCCCTTGTTGATTGGTGCAGCGTTTGCTGGGGCCGAACCTGGACTCCTTCGCGGTCTGTCAGCCTTTGGCATTCCACTGGGCATGGCCTTCCAATTGCGCGACGACATTCTTGGAGTTTTCGGAGACCCTGCCGTAACCGGTAAGCCAGCAGGCGACGACCTACGCGAAGGCAAGCGCACCGTTCTAGTTGGCCTGACGCGCGAGACCCTGACGCCATCAGTGGGCAAAATTTTTGACGAACTCTTGACCAGCCGAGTTCTTGATGGTGAGCAAATTGGCTATCTGCAGAGGACAATTACCGAATCTGGTGCACTGGCCAAAACTGAGCGAATGATCGATGAGCTGGCTGAGGAAAGCCTCAATGCGCTCGAAAGCTTAGACATCGATGAGCGAGCTAAGCACGAACTTCGTGAGCTAGCTCTGAAAGTTATTAACCGTCAGGCCTAGGCCAAAAGCATTGCCAAGCGCCGAACAGCCGATTTGTGCCCCTTTAGCAAAAACTCCATCGGGGTGCCCGGCAATGAGTCGTCAAAGGTGTAGAGCCACTCGACGGCCTGTTCTGGTGTCAAAACGCAATCCAATAGAACGATCATTGTTCCGTGAAGGCTAGCCAATGGCTCGCCATCCACGATTACCTCGGCCGGGATCTTTACAACGCCGTCACGCCGAGCCGAAATGAGCTGGTGCTCCTCGAGCATTCTGCGAACTCGACCCAAAGGCACATTGAGCTTTTCAGCCGCCTCGGGCACAGTCAACCATTCAGTCACATTTGCTAGAACATCATTCACACCTCCAGTCTGCCACGCCCCGATGCCTATGCGGTAACCGGCCAGCCCATGGGATGATATTCGGTGTTGCAAAGTTGAGAAAAACACTTGGAAAGGCCTGAATGGCAGATTTAATCGGTCGCTTGATCGGCGAACGCTACCAAGTGCAGCAACTTGTTGCTAGCGGCGGAATGGCTACGGTGTATTTGGCGGAGGACATTCGTCTGCAACGCAAAGTGGCAGTGAAGGTTATCCACCCACACCTCGCCAACGACGAAAGTTTTCGTGAAAAATTCATTCGCGAAGCTCGCATGGCCGCCAGGCTTTCGCACCCAAACCTAATCAACGTTTTCGACCAGGGCGAGGACCAAGGCCTGACCTACATGGTCATGGAATACGTTGCTGGCATCACTCTTAGAGATGCAATCAAGGACTTTGGCGCACTTGAGTCCAAAAGAGCACTCGAACTCTTCGAGGTTGTACTTAGCGGGTTAGCAGCTGCTCATGAAGCAGGGATCCTGCACCGCGACCTGAAGCCAGAAAACATTTTTCTAGCTGATGATGGCCGAATCAAACTTGGTGATTTCGGATTGGCCCGCGACATCGACAATGCCACCTCAACCGGGTCTCTGGTTGGAACCGTGGCTTATCTCTCTCCAGAATTGGTGACTCGAGGCACGGCAGATGCTCGAAGTGATGTCTATGCGGCTGGAATAATCCTGTTTGAAATGTTGACGGGCACCCAACCGTTCAAGGGTGAGCAAGCCGTGCAAATTGCTTATCAGCATGCTCACGACACTGTTCCAGCACCGTCAACCGTGGTTGCGAATGTACCTGCTGTTGTTGATGAACTTGTTTTGTGGGCAACCGCCAGAGCGGCTGAACATAGGCCAAACAATGCCGGCACCCTGCTTGAATACGTTCAACGCGCACTCAAAGAAATTAGGTCAGGCAATCTTGGTGCGACTCTCAGATTGGACCTGCCACAATCGGCACCTGCAAATGCCACCACAGTGTTATCGGCAACAGAAATGTCTGCTACTCAAGTTATTCCGCCGGCGACTCTAGATGGCAACCAAACTGCAGTATTGAACGGTTTGGACTCCACGCAGGTCCTGGGCGAGTTTTCACCCCTAGAAGGCAGCCGAGAGACCGACCTAAACGCCTCTCCTCTGGTGCAAATGGGGCAAAAACGGCGTGGTCTAAAACTTGCTTTAGCCACTGTTCTTGTGGTGTTGCTGGGTTCGGGCGCGGGTTGGTGGTTTAGCAGCGGACCTGGTGGATTTGCAGCTGTCCCAAGCCTTGCCGGCCGCACTCTGGAACAGGCTAAAACCGCCCTGACCTCAATCCAGGCTGACTATGAGGTGATCAGTGAAACTAGCGACACTGTGGCAGCTGGGTTAGTTACCCGCACGGACCCTGGCGCTGGCTCGCTCTATTTTGGCGGTTTGCTGAAACTTTATGTTTCTGAAGGAAAACGCATGGTTACTGTTCCTTCTCTCAACGGATTGAATCTGGCCGAGGCCACCAGTGCCTTGGTTAAGGCCGAACTGCGGTTAGGAGAAGTCAGTTCGTGGTTTTCAGATGGCCCGTTGGGTGAAGTGTTTGAACATTCTGCGCAAGATTCAAACAAAATTGCAGTTGGTTCGGCGGTTGACCTAAAGCTTTCGTTGGGTGCAATTCCGGTGGTGGCGGGGCTTGACGAGAGGGTCGCAACCACGGCGCTCGAGGCCGTGGGTCTTGAAGTCTCCAAAGTTGCCAGGGAATTCAGCGACACCGTGCCAGAGGGCCAGGTGATTTCGCTCCTACCTGATCAACAACAGCTAACCAACGGAGGGTCAGTCACCCTAACGGTTTCTAAGGGCCCAGACCTAGTTGCGGTGCCTGCCGTGATTGGTGAGACTTTATTGGCTGCTAAAGGCGCGCTGGAGGCTGCTGGTTTTGTCGTCATTGTTGACACCAACCAGCTAAGCAGCAAATGGGGAATCGCCACGGTAAAGCGAGTGAGCGAGCCAGCCGGGACTATGTTGACGCGCGGGAGTTCGATAACCATCTCTTCAAGATAAAGAAAATGGACCCCGGAGGGTCCATTTTTTGGTTCTAGTTAGCGCTTGGCTAGCTCTTCGGCGACTAGGAAAGCCAGCTCAAGTGACTGCATGTGGTTCAAACGTGGGTCACACACCGATTCGTAGCGCTCCTCAAGGCTAGCCTCGTCGATTTGCTCAGAGCCACCAAGGCACTCAGCAACGTCGTCGCCGGTAAGCTCCACGTGGACTCCACCTGGGAAAGTTCCGGCTGCCTTGTGCACCTCGAAGAAACCCTGGACTTCATTCATAACATCGTCGAAACGGCGAGACTTGTAGCCGTTCTTGGTGGTGATGCCGTTTCCGTGCATAGGGTCGGTGATCCACAGCGGGTTGGCCTCTGAATCGCGCACCGCCTCAACCAACTTAGGCAACTCTTCGCGAATCTTTCCGGCACCCATACGAGTGATGAAAGTTAGGCGGCCTGGCTCGCGGTTTGGATCAAGCTTTTCAATAAGTTCAATCACGTCTTCAACCTGGGTGGTTGGGCCAAGCTTGACACCAATTGGGTTTCGCACGCGTGAAAGGTAGTCAACGTGAGCGTGATCCATCTGGCGGGTACGTTCACCAATCCAGATAAAGTGCCCCGAGGTGATGTACGGGTTGCCGGTTCGTGAATCAATACGAGTCAGAGGGCGCTCGTAGTCCATGAGAAGACCTTCGTGGCTTACGTAGAACTCAGTGGTGCGCAGTTCATTGAAGTCGGCACCGCAAGCAGCCATGAACTTAATGGCACGGTCAATTTCTTGCGCTAACGACTGGTAACGCTCGTTAGCTGGGTTGTTTGCAAAGCCTTGATTCCACTGGTGAACCGAGCGAAGATCAGCAAAGCCACCCATGGTGAAGGCTCTGATTAGGTTAAGAGTTGAAGCTGAGGTGTGGTAAGCCTTGACCATTCGCTTTGGGTCAGGAACGCGAGCCTCTGCAGTGAAGTCATACCCGTTGATAATGTCACCACGGAATGCAGGCAGGGTCACATCGCCGCGGGTTTCGCTATCGCTTGAGCGTGGCTTAGCAAATTGGCCAGCCATGCGGCCCATCTTGATAACCGGCATCGAGGCACCATAGGTGAGCACTACAGCCATCTGAAGCAGAGTCTTCACACGGTTGCGAATACGGTCGGCGGTTGCGTCAACGAAAGTTTCAGCACAGTCGCCGCCTTGTAACAAGAATGCTTTTCCAGAAGCAGCCTGAGCCAGGCGGTCTCGCAGAATGTCGACCTCGCCAGCAAAAACCAAAGGAGGCAGAGTGGCAAGCTCAGCGCGAACCTCAGCCACGGCTGCTGCATCAGGCCAAGACGGCTGCTGTGCGGCAGGCAGCTTTAGATAGTTGTCGAGCCCGGCGATAACAGCTGGATTCGGCGCAACTACGTGTTCGTTCATTTTGCTACTTTCTACCTTGCGAGCCTGGCTCGTTTTTCTTTTACCGAAGACGCGTAGGCGTCGACGTACTCTTGACCACTGAGCTTTTGCAGCTCGTACATGATTTCATCGGTGACCGCACGCAATACGATTCGGTCCCCCTCCATGCCGTCAAACCTTGAAAAATCTAGGGGTTCTCCAACCACAATACCGATTCGACGAATCTTTGGCAGACGCTGACCGATTGGCTGAACCTTTTCGGTATCGATCATGGCTACTGGAATAACCGGCACCTTTGCCTCAAGAACCATTCGGGCGATTCCGGTGCGACCACGGTAAAGTCTGCCGTCTGGGCTTCTGGTGCCTTCTGGGTAAATACCTAGCAATTGCCCCTCGGCGAGGACACTCAGTCCAGTATTTAGAGAAGCCTCCGACGCTTTTCCACCTGATCGGTCAATCGGCAACTGCCCAGTTGACTTGAAGAACCAACGAACCAAGGCACCTTTGAGGCCTTTGCCCGTAAAGTACTCACTCTTAGCC
>JBEEOK010000077.1:0-26761 GCA_041191645.1 Actinomycetota bacterium
AAACTTGGGTTAGAGTATCTAAGTCTTCGAAAGAAGGCACGCGGATGTGGCTCAGTTGGTAGAGCACAACCTTGCCAAGGTTGGGGTCGCGAGTTCGAATCTCGTCATCCGCTCGCAGTAGGGCGTAAGCCTCGTGAAAGCATGGTGGAGTGGCTGAGCGGCCCAAAGCAACAGCCTGCAAAGCTGTAAACCCACGGGTTCAAATCCCGTCTCCACCTCCACCTTCAACACAAATGGTCGATTGGCGCAGCGGTAGCGCACTTCCTTGACATGGAAGGGGTCACTGGTTCGATCCCAGTATCGACCACCAAGATTCATAGGTTATAAAAAAAGCCCCGCTGAATAGCGGGGCTTTTTTATTTCTGGAGTCCTAGGCCTTTAGTCCAAGAGTCTTGGCGGTGGCCTTCATGGATTGTTCAGCCAAGGCCGCATCGTCATTTAGTTTGGTTCCAAAGCTAGGAATGATCTCGTGTAGCTTTTTCTGCCAACCATCGAACTCTGCACTAAAGCTGCGCTGTAGCACCTGAAGCATTACGAATACGGCCGTTGACGCACCCGGAGAAGCACCTAGCAAACCGCTAATCGAGCCATCGTTTGAGGTAACAACTTCGGTGCCAAACTGCAGCACGCCGCCCTTAGCGCGGTCCTTCTTAATTACCTGGGCTCGCTGGCCTGCATTCAGCAATTGCCAGTCTTCAATCTTTGCCTTCGGGTAAAACTCAAGAAGAGACTCAAACTTCTTCTGCTTCGACTTTGCGAGTTCGCCGACTAGGTACTTGATCAGTGGCATGTTGCCCAGGCCAACGGCAAGATAAGGAATCAGGTTTGCTGGACGCAATGACGAAGGCAAGTCAAAAAGTGAACCATTCTTCAAGAACTTAGGGTTTGCCGTTGCGTAAGGACCAAACAGCAAACTGGCTTTTCCATCAACCACGCGGGTGTCTAGGTGAGGCACAGACATTGGGGGAGCACCGACACTTGCTTGGCTGTATACCTTGGCCTGGTGCTTAGAAACCACATCTGGGTTGTCAGTTCGTAGCCATTGCCCACCAACCGGGAAAGTTCCGTAACCCTTAGCCTCGGCTATGCCTGACTTCTGAAGCAATTTGAGCGCCCAGCCACCAGCGCCGACAAACACGAAGTCAGCGTCTAGATACTCGCGCTGTCCCGTGTTTGAACTCACTGAAGTGATCTCCCACTGCCCAGAGGTTTTACGCTGCAACCGGGTTACCTCGGTGGATGTTTTTACGTTTACACCTTTTTTTGCTAGCCAGGCAAACAGCTGCTTCGTTACAGAGCCAAAATCAACGTCAGTCCCTGATTCAATGAAAGTCGCAGCAATCGGTTCGTTGCCTTGGCGCCCGGCGATGAGCAGGGGAGCCCACTTCGCGATTGTTGCTGCATCTTCGGAATACTGCATGCCGGCGAACAGCGGCTGATCTTTCAAGGCCTGATAGCGGCGAGACAAATAGTCAACATCTTTCGCCCCACGCACAAAGGTCATGTGCGGTGTTGAGTGGATAAATGTATCTGGTGCTGCGAGGATTCCCTTTTCGACTAGGTAGGACCAAAACTGTCGGGAAAGCTGAAACTGCTCGTTGATGGCTATAGCCTTAGCGGCTGATGGCAGTGAACCGTCTTTGGAATCTGGCATGTAGTTCAGTTCGCAAAGGGCTGCGTGCCCGGTACCTGCGTTATTCCATGGGTTTGAACTCTCCAAGGCCACTTGTGGCAAACGCTCGAGCACAGTTATCTGAATGCCTGGGCTGAGGAGCTTCAAAAATGTGCCTAGGGTCGCGCTCATCACGCCACCACCGATAAGAACAACGTTCACGCGCTTGGATTTACTCACTAAACAAGCATAACTTTCATGTCAGGACTTAGTTGGTGGATACGAGTACATGCCGGCCTCGTAATGGGGGTCTTGGCTAGAATGAACGAGTATTTACATTCAGATGGGGTTGTTGTGTCTTCTTTCAGTGTCACCGTTGACGGTTCAAATCAAGTTCTTGAACCGAATTCAGACGGTTTTAAGGTCTTCACCTCTCGCACGGTTGTCGCACAGCGTGTCAATGGCGAACTCCGCGATTTGGCCCACAAACTTGCTGAGGGCGATGTCGTTGAGGCGGTTGAAATCAGCTCACCTGACGGTCTAAACATTCTTCGTCACTCTGCCGCTCACGTACTGGCACAGGCTGTTCAGAACATCAATCCCGAGGCAAAGCTTGGCATTGGCCCTCCAATCAAGGACGGCTTCTACTATGACTTTGACGTATTGGAAGCCTTCACTCCTGAAGATCTAAAAGCTTTAGAGAAGAACATGGAGCGCATCATTCGCTCTGGCCAGAGATTTGTTAGAAGAGTAACGAACGATGGGGAGGCTCGCGTAGAGCTTGCAAACGAGCCTTACAAACTTGAGCTAATTGGCCTCAAAGGTTCAGATTTGGGCGAGGGTAGTGCAGAGGTTGGTGCCGGAGACCTCACTATTTATGACAACATCGACCCGCAAACCGGCGAGACCATCTGGAAGGACCTTTGTAGAGGTCCGCACTTGCCAAATACTCGAATGATTGGCAACGGATTCGCATTGACTCGTGTGGCTTCGGCTTACTGGCGCGGAAACGAAAACAACAAGCAGTTGCAACGTATCTACGGAACTGCCTGGCCAAGCAAAGAGGAGCTTAGAGCACACCAAGAACGTCTTGCAGAGGCCGCCAGGCGCGACCACCGCCGCTTAGGAGTGGACCTGGACCTTTTCTCGTTTCCAGATGAAATCGGCTCTGGGCTGGCGGTCTTCCACCCAAAGGGTGGCATCATGCGTCGAGTAATGGAGGACTACAGCCGCAAGCGTCATGAGGAATCAGGGTATGACTTCGTCTACAGCCCTCACATCTCTAAGAGCAACCTTTTCGAGATTTCTGGTCATCTTCAGACTTACGCTGACGGAATGTTCCCGCCGATTCGCATGGATGAAGAACGTGACGAGGACGGCGCAATTCGTAAAGCTGGTCAGGACTACTACCTGAAGCCGATGAACTGCCCGTTCCACATTCTTATCTATCGCAGCCAGCCTCGTTCGTATCGTGACCTACCGCTGAGAATGTTCGAGTTTGGAACTGTGTACCGCAATGAGAAGAGCGGCGTGCTTCACGGCCTTACGCGTGTGCGCGGCCTAACCCAAGACGATGCCCACCTTTTCGTGACCCAAGAAAACATGCAACAGGAATTGACCGATGTTCTGGGCTTTGTTCTCGGTTTGCTTAAGGACTATGGTCTGGATGACTTCTACTTAGAGCTGTCGACGCGCGAAGAAGGAAATCCAAAGTTTGTTGGTAGCGATGAAATTTGGGAGACCGCCACTGCCACCCTTGAAAAGGTTGCGGCAGACTCCGGCCTAGAACTAGTGCCAGATCCGGGTGGCGCTGCGTTCTACGGGCCAAAAATTTCGGTACAAGCCCGTGACGCGATTGGCCGAACCTGGCAAATGTCCACTATTCAGCTGGACTTCAACCTGCCGGAACGATTTGATCTTGATTACACAACAGCCGAGGGCACAAAACAGCGACCAGTCATGATTCACCGTGCGCTCTTCGGCTCGGTAGAACGCTTCTTTGGAGTGTTGACTGAACATTACGCCGGTCACTTCCCGCCATGGTTGGCCCCGGTTCAGGTAGTCGGTGTGCCAATCGCCGATGCATTCTCGGCGTACCTCCACGAGATTGCCGCTGAGCTCAGAAAGCACGGTGTGCGGGTCATGGTTGACGATTCAGACGACAGAATGCAAAAGAAGATTCGCAACCACACCATGAACAAGGTTCCGTTCATGCTCATTGCCGGTGCTGAAGATCAAGAAGCTGGAGCGGTTAGCTTCAGATTCCGTGATGGAAGTCAGGAAAATGGAATCCCGGTCGCCGACGCTATCGCTCGCATTTTGAAGGCCATCGAAGATAAGGCTCAGGTTTAGCCCGAATGAATAAAGATCGAGTGGTGGAGTCTTCGGCAGATTTGCCGGGCGTGCCAAATGCATTTCAGCATCTTTGGACGCCACACCGTTTGGTCTACATTCAAAATGGGCAACAGCCTGCCGACGAGGATTGTCCGTTTTGCATTGCACCTAGTGGCCCCGATGAAGACGGTCTCATTGTCTACCGAGGTAACCACGCATACGCCCTACTTAACCTTTTCCCTTACAACTCAGGGCACATTTTGGTGTGCCCCTACCGCCACATCTCGACCTACGACTTGGCCACACCAGAAGAAGTAGCTGAGATTGGTGAAATAACCCAACAGGCAATGCGGGTACTTAAGGCAGTTTCGAATTGCCACGGGTTTAACCTGGGCATGAACCAAGGCGAGGTTGCTGGCGCGGGAATTGCCTCCCACCTGCACCAACACATCGTCCCTAGGTGGCGTAACGACAGTAATTTCTTCCCAATCATTGCTGAAACCAAGGCGTTGCCAAGGCTCCTTGGCGAGGTTAGAGAACAAATAGCAGAAGCTTGGCCGAAAATTACAGCGGAATAGCCACACGATTTTCGCAGTTTAGAATTGAACTATGACTGAATCAAACAACTCACGCCCAAACACCGGAACCCCTCTAGTCAAGCGCGGCCTTGCCGAAATGATGAAGGGTGGAGTGATCATGGACGTGGTCACACCTGAACAGGCAAAGATTGCTGAAGATGCTGGTGCAGTTGCCGTAATGGCCCTTGAGCGAGTCCCGGCCGACATTCGCGCCCAGGGTGGTGTTTCCCGAATGTCTGACCCAGACATGATTGACGGCATCATCAACGCCGTATCTATTCCAGTCATGGCCAAGGCTCGAATTGGTCACTTTGTTGAGGCACAAATCCTCCAGCAGTTGGGCGTGGACTACATTGACGAGTCAGAAGTACTAAGCCCTGCAGACTACGTAAACCATATCGATAAGTGGAAGTTCAACGTTCCTTTCGTTTGTGGTGCAACCAACTTGGGCGAGGCACTACGCCGCGTGACAGAGGGTGCAGCCATGATTCGTTCAAAGGGTGAGGCCGGAACTGGTGACGTGTCTGAAGCCATGAAGCACATTCGCACAATTAGCTCAGAGATTCGCGCATTGGCTGCCAAGAACCCAGACGAGCTTTATGTTGCTGCCAAGGAACTTCAGGCGCCATACGAACTTGTTTGCGAGGTAGCTGCAACTGGCAAGCTGCCGGTTGTTATGTTTGTTGCCGGTGGTGTGGCTACACCCGCAGATGCCGCACTGATGATGCAGATGGGCGCTGACGGTGTGTTCGTTGGCTCAGGAATCTTCAAGTCGGGCAACCCTGCCGAGCGCGCTAAGGCCATCGTTAAGGCAACCACTTTCTATAACGACCCAGCTGTTTTGGCAGAAGTAAGCCGTGGCTTAGGCGAGGCAATGGTCGGTATCAACGTCAGCGACCTACCTGCTCCTCACCGTTTGGCAGAGCGCGGCTGGTAATTTGTCCCTTCCCATTGGCGTTCTTTCGTTACAGGGCGATTTTCGCGAGCATGCGCAAACTCTAACGAAAATCGGAGTCGAAAACAGGTACGTTCGCACACCCGACGAACTTGAGAACGTGCGTGGGCTCATCATTCCTGGTGGCGAGTCAACCGTGATGCACAAGTTGTCGGTGGCCTACGGACTCTTCGAACCAATTAGGACCAAAATCAAAAACGGTTTTCCAGTGTTTGGCACCTGTGCGGGTCTAATTATGCTTGCTAACGAGATCTTAGACGGCACCTCGGATCAAAACAGCTTCGGCGGCCTTGATGTATCAGTGCGCCGGAATGCTTTTGGAAATCAACAAGATTCTTTTGAAACCGACCTGGCATTCACTGGGGTAGAAGGCCTCGTGCATGCGGCATTTATTCGAGCGCCTATTGTTGAGCGCGTTGGTAGTGACGTTGAGGTGCTTTCATCACTGAGCGATGGTCGAATCGTAGGTGTGCGACAAAACAATGCCTTGGGAATTTCGTTTCACCCTGAGGTTTCCGGGGAGACTCGCATTCACGCGCTGTTCGCAAACATCGTGAACTCAGCTGAGTAACGCCTAAACTTAAGCAAAACAATCCGTTATCTAGGAGCACTATGTCCGGCCACTCCAAATGGGCAACCACCAAACACAAAAAAGCCGTTATTGATGGTCGCCGGGCGAAGCTATTCGCCAAGCTCATCAAGAACATCGAAGTTGCAGCACGCCTTGGTGGACCGGACCTAGACGGAAACCCAACTCTTTATGATGCAGTTCAAAAGGGGCGCAAGAGCTCACTTCCAAACGACAACATTGAACGCGCCATTAAGCGTGGTTCTGGTGTTGGTGCCGACGCAGTTGAATACCAGAACATCATGTACGAGGGTTACGGCCCTAACGGTGTTGCCATCTTGATTGAATGTCTTACCGATAACAAGAACCGCGCCGCTGCCGAAGTGCGTCTAGCCGTCTCGAGAAATAGCGGCACGATGGCCGATCCAGGCTCAGTTTCGTACCAATTTAGCCGCAAGGGCGTAATTGTCGTTGCCAAGGCAGACGGCACCAACGAGGACTCAATTCTTGATGCCGTTCTAGAAGTAGGCATTGATGACGTTGAAGATCGCGGCGAGCAGTTTGTTATCACCACCGATCCAAGCTCTATGGTTGCCGTCCGTTCGGCCCTTCAGGCATCAGGCATTGACTACGAGTCGGCAGACGTTGAGTTCATCTCGTCAATGCCAATTCAGGTCGATGCTGATACAGCACGCAAAGTTATTGCCCTGATCGATGCGCTTGAGGACTGCGACGAGGTTCAGAACGTTTACTCAAACTTTGACCTATCACCAGAAGTGCTTGCTGAACTAGACCAGGATTAATCCTTTGGCCATCCGCATAATGGGCGTTGACCCAGGTCTTACCCGGTGCGGTGTTGGCGTGATTGAACTTGCTTCATCCAAGCGAGTTTCTTTCGTGAGTGTGGAGACACTCCGAAGTGACCCCGAGGAGGACCTGGCCGATCGACTCGGCGTAATTGGGAACGGCATCGAGTCATTAATTCTCGAACACCAGCCAACGGCAATTGCGATCGAACGCGTGTTTTCGCAGGCCAATCTCAGAAGCGTTATGGGAACCGCACAAATTAGTGGAATTGTTCTGTTCTTGGCTAAAAAACACAACATCCCGGTTGTTCTGCACACACCAACAGAGGTAAAGGCCGCCGTTACCGGATCAGGCCGCGCTGGCAAAGACCAGGTTGGAACCATGGTTGCCAAAATTCTTGGACTAGAAAAGGTTCCAAAACCTGCCGACGCCGCAGACTCCCTGGCGATAGCCATTTGTCATGCCTGGAAGTCGGCTGGAGCAAACAACGCCAGTTCGGAAAACCTAACATCAGCACAGAAAGCTTGGCACGCTGCCATCAAGAAGGCCTCAAACACCAATCGTTAGCTAGTCTTGAGGCGTGATTGCTTCTCTTCGCGGCGTTTGTGCCCAAGTTTCCCAAAGTCAGTGCATTTTAGATGTTGCTGGCGTGGGTTACCTAGTAGCTATTACTCCGCAAACCTCCAGCCAGTTGCGCGCTGGTGCAGAATCACTTTTGCTTACCTCAATGATCGTTCGTGAAGATGCCATGCAGTTGTACGGTTTCATCTCAGAGGACGAGCGCGCGCTCTTTGAACTTTTGCGCAGTGTTTCGGGAGTAGGTCCCAAGTCAGCTTTGGCCGTTCTATCGGGGCTGTCGGCATCAGAGATCATCAACGCTATTAACACCGATAACGATTCAACTTTCAAAGCAATTAGCGGCATTGGTCCAAAAACTGCAAAACTGATTTGCGTTACACTCAACGGCAAGGTTGGGCAGGCTGAATCTCAGCCAGCGGTTCGGCCGCAGTCAGCACTAGCAGATGAGATTCTTGAGGCTCTTATCGGACTAGGGTGGCAGGCAAAATTGGCAGAGCCCGTCATTGCCAAAAGCTTGGCTAGTAACCCCCAAATTTCACGCGGCGAACTCTTAAAAACCGCATTGGCTGAGCTAGGTCATGGAAAGTCGGTGGGGGCCTAATGACTGAATTTGACCCGCAGATTAACTCGGAAAGCGAACTCGCATTTGAGTCGGCCCTTAGACCAAAGTCTCTTGATGAATTTGTCGGACAAGAGAAAGTGCGTGCGCAACTCTCGCTAATCCTTGATGCGGCGCGCCTTCAAAACCGAACTTCAGATCACATTCTTTTGGCTGGACCGCCGGGATTGGGTAAAACCACCCTGGCCATGATCATCGCGCATGAGAGTGGACAGTCTTTGAGACTCACGAGCGGACCAACCATTCAAAACGCTGGTGACCTGGCCGCAATACTCTCGTCTTTGGCCCCAGGCGAAGTTCTTTTCATTGACGAGATTCATCGGATGTCACGTTCAGCAGAAGAGATGCTCTATTTGGCGATGGAGGATTTCCGCGTTGATGTAATGGTCGGAAAAGGCCCGGGTGCCACCTCGATTCCACTCGAAATCTCGCCATTCACTTTGGTGGGAGCAACAACTCGATCGGGGATGTTGCCGAATCCACTGCGCGACCGTTTTGGTTTTACCGCAAACATGGAGTTTTACTCGGATGACGAATTATCTCGAGTCTTGGCTCGGGCCACTGAACAACTTGGGGTAACAGCAACTGCACAAGCCTTGGGAGAGATTTCATCCCGCAGCCGAGGCACGCCTCGCATCGCCAACCGGTTACTCCGTCGGGTAAGGGACTACGCGTTAGTCTCGGGCTCATCAGAAATCACAAACGAGCTAACCAAGGCTGCACTAGAACTTTATGAGGTAGACCGACTTGGTTTGGACCGATTGGACAGGTCACTCCTCGAAACCTTGGGCATCAAGTTCGAGATGAAGCCTGTTGGACTCAGCACCCTAGCCGCTGCAATCGGTGAAGAGGCCGACACCATCGAGTCAGTCGTAGAACCGTTCTTGGTAAGACAAGGACTCATCTCTAGAACTGCAAAGGGTCGCGTGATTACGGCCGCTGGGCTAAGGCACATTGGGGTTCAACCGACTATTGCCGAGTAATGGCTGCTTCGTAAAGTATGCTTGTCAAGACGCCTAGTGCGTCAATTATTTTGTTTTCTATACAAAGATCGGTTTGAAATGGGCATCCAGGAAATTTTCATCTACGTTGCGTTGGCAGTTTTGATTGCCATGATGTTCAACAATTCACGCAAGCGTAAGAAGCAGATGTCTGAGCTTCAGTCAAAGATTGTAGAAGGCGCAACCGTAACCCTCTACAGCGGCATTATTGGCCAGATTGTTTCAATCACCGATGACCGCATGGTCCTTGAGTCAACTCCCGGAACCAAACTGACAGTTGCCAAGGCGGCAATTCGCTCAGTGGACGCTGCACCGGTCGAGAAAAAAGCAGCGCCTGCTGCCAAGAAGCCTGCAGTCAAGGCCACCGCCGCTAAGCCAGCAGCCAAGACCGCAACTAAGCCTGCTGCAAAGCCTGCGGCTAAAAAGCCAGCAGCCAAGTAGTACGCGAGTTTTTTAACGGAACAAGGGGATCCAAATTGTCTGACTCTGGAGTAACTAAGGGCGCAACCAAGCGCTTGAGCTGGCTCGGTGTGCTTATCGCACTGATGATTGGTGTGATTGGACTCGGTTCTGCGACCGGCGCTGGAGCATCATTTGTTCCAAAGCTCGCCCTAGACCTTCAGGGTGGAACCTCGATTATTTTGGCCCCTCTTCTAGCTGACGGCGAAAAGGTAACTGAAGAGCAGCTTGCTCAGGCAGTGTCTATCATTCGCCAACGTGTTGACGCTAGTGGCGTGTCAGAGGCCTCGGTAAAGACATCAGGTGACTCAAACATCACCGTTGAGATCCCTGGAACACCAGACGAAAATACCCTGAAACTAATCCGTAGTAGCGCTCGTCTTGAGTTCCGACCAGTTCTCGTTACCAGTCAGGGAATCTCGACCTCTGTCGGTTCAACCGACGATGCTTCAGCCACACCAAGTCCATCTGCTTCGCCTTCGTCGACCCCTAGCACCAGCCCAACTGACGCTAGCGATTTGTCTTACATCACTCCTGAACTGCAGGCCGCCTATGACGGCCTAGATTGTGCAACAGTCTTTAGGACTCCGGGCCAGGTTGACGACCCAACTCAACCATTGATTACTTGTGACACAACCGGATACCAGAAGTTCATCCTTGGTCCAGTCGAGATTGAAGGAAGCACCGTTACCGACTCAACCGCTGGTACGGTCACCACCTCTACCGGCGCAACCACCAATACTTGGGCAGTGAACCTCGAGTTCAACAACATTGGAACCGAACAGTTCGCCGCAGTAACTGAGCGCCTGTACCCTCTAGAGGCGCCCCGCAACCAATTTGCAATTACCCTTGATGGCTATGTGATTACTGCACCATCAACAAATGCGGTGATCACCAACGGTTCAGCTCAAATCACCGGTAACTTCAACAGCGAAACCTCGAAGTCCTTGGCCGATCAGCTCAAGTACGGAGCTCTTCCAATCTCATTTGAGGTTCAAAGCCAAGAAAACATTTCAGCAACATTGGGTTCAGAGCAGCTAGCCAGCGGTCTTCTTGCTGGAGCCATCGGTCTGCTCTTGGTTATTATCTACTCCGTCTTCCAGTACCGCGGTCTTGCCGTGGTAACTGTTGGATCTCTTGCCGTAGCCGCACTTGTGGTTTACCTGCTGATTGCTCTGATTTCGTGGCGCCAAGGGTATCGCTTGTCACTTGCCGGTGTTGCCGGTCTGATTGTGGCTATCGGCATCACCGCTGACTCGTTCATTGTTTACTTTGAGCGCGTTCGCGACGAGATTCGAGATGGTCGGAGCATCGCCGCGGCAGTTGACGTGGGCTGGAAGCGTGCGCAGCGAACCATTTTGGTGTCTGGCAGCGTTAGCCTTTTGGCCGCGATTGTCCTTTATGTGTTAACCGTTGGCAACGTACGTGGCTTCGCCTACACCCTAGGTCTAACCACTTTGGTTGACCTTGGTATCGCGATCCTATTTACCCACCCAATATTGCAGCTATTGGTCAAGACCAAGTTCTTTAGCTCGGGCAGCAAGTGGTCTGGTTTTGATGCCAAGGCTCTAGGTGCCTCAGGATACGTAGGTCGTGGCCAGTTCCGCACCGCTCCGGTTGTTCCAGCAACTAAAGCGGCACAGGCATCAAAAGAAGCAAACAAACGTCAAACAATTGCCGAGCGTAAAGCTGCTGAACTTGGAGCGCCAAACGCGGGGGAGAGCAAATAATGTCAAAGTTCAGTGATTTCGGAAACGACCTCTACACCGGCAAGCGTTCGATTGACTTTGTAGGCCGCCGAAAGATTTGGTACTCGATCGCTGCAGTAATGCTGCTCCTGGCCATCGTTATTCCAGCCCTGCGGGGTGGTTTCAACTTCGGAATCGAGTTCCGTGGCGGTTCTGAGTTCCGTGTCGCCGGCGCAAGCTCTTCATCTCAGCAGCTTGCTGAAGACGCTGTGACTAGTGTGGTGCCAGGGGTTGAGACCCTTGTGTCAAACGTCGGAACGGACAGCATTCGCATTCAGACAGAGCAGCTATCTGACACCGAGTCTGAAGAGGTGCGCGTTGCACTTGCTACAGCCTACGAAGTAGACAGCTCGGCTGTTGCCAGCTCATTCGTTGGTGCTAACTGGGGTTCTGACATCACCGCAAAGGCGATAAATGGCCTATTAGTCTTCGTTGCTTTGGCTGCGGTGTTCATGGCACTCTACTTCCGTACCCTCAAAATGTCTATTGCCGCGGTTGCCGCTCTGGCACATGACTTGGTTATTACCGCTGGTGTTTACGGGGCCTTTGGCTTTGAAGTTACTCCAGCTGCCGTTATCGGATTCCTTACCATCCTTGGTTACTCGCTATACGACACAGTTGTGGTCTTCGACAAGATTCGCGAAAACACCATCGATGTTGAGCACAGTGACACCAAGACCTTCGCGGGGCAGGTTAACTTTGCAGTGAACCAGACCCTGGTTCGCTCGATCAACACCTCGGTTGTTGCCGTTCTGCCAGTGGCGTCGATTTTGATCATTGGTGCTGTAGTCCTTGGTGCAGGTACTCTTCGAGACATTGCCCTAGCCTTGCTAATTGGTATTGCGGTGGGAACCTACTCAACAATCTTCATTGCAGCGCCGCTATACAGCCAGCTTCGGGAGAGAGAGCCAAAGTTCGCACTTGCAGCAGCCAAGGTAGCCGCTAACAAGTAACCTTCGGCCACATTGTTAGGCTGTCTTAGAGAGAGAAGGCAGTTATGAGCGACCAAACACCTACGGGAAGCATCAGCACTCTGCGAAGTCGACTTCCTAGACTTTTTGCGCGATCTGGTCCGTTTGCCGCTGAGCTCAACGAGATTGTTCGTCTAGCTAAGCTCAATCACCCAAAAGCTGACCTTTCGATAATCGATCGTGCCTTTACAGTCGCAGAACTCGCACACCGTCCGCAGGTTAGAAAATCTGGTGAACCTTACATCACTCACCCGCTCGCTGTAACGCACATTCTGGCCGAGCTCGGCATTGGGCCTGTGACGTTAGCAGCAGCACTTCTGCACGACACGGTGGAAGACACGGACTACTCTTTGGAACAGCTAACCAAGGATTTTGGCCCTGAGGTTGCCATGTTGGTTGACGGTGTTACCAAGCTTGACAAAGTGAAATTCGGTGACCATGCCCAGGCTGAAACCGTGCGCAAGATGGTCGTGGCAATGTCTAAGGACATTCGCGTGTTGGTCATTAAGCTAGCTGACCGTTTGCACAATGCCCGCACCTGGGGCTTTGTGCCCGAAGAGTCTGCGAGACGCAAAGCGCAGGAGACCCTTGAGATTTACGCTCCGCTGGCGCACAGACTCGGTATCAACACAATCAAATGGGAACTTGAGGACATTAGCTTCTCGGTACTGTACCCGAAGGTTTACGAAGAGATAGTGAATCTGGTTACCCAGCGCACTCCTAAGCGTGCGGAGTTCATTGAGAGTGTGATTGGCTCGATTGAAGAGGATCTTCGAGACGCAAAGATCAAGGGCAAGGTTGCTGGTCGTCCAAAGCAGTACTACTCGATTTACCAGAAGATGGTGGTTCGAGGCAGAGAGTTTGACGACATCTATGATCTAGTCGGCATCCGAGTCCTGGTAAACGAAGTCAAAGATTGCTATGCAGTTTTGGGTGCGATTCACGCGCGATGGAACCCAATGCCTGGCCGGTTCAAAGACTACATAGCGATGCCGAAATTCAACCTCTATCAATCGCTTCACACAACGGTTATGGGCCCAGAAGGCCGGCCTGTTGAGATTCAGATTCGAACTCACGAAATGCACCAACGGGCTGAGTATGGTGTGGCGGCACACTGGAAGTACAAAGAGCAGGTTTCATCAACCGAAAAGACCTCAGACGAAGATCTTGCCTGGCTCAAGCACCTAACCGACTGGCAGGCGGAGACACAGGACCCATCAGAGTTCTTGGACTCATTGAGGTTTGAAATTGGCGCTAAAGAGGTTTACGTCTTTACCCCAAAGGGCAAAGTCATTGGCCTACCTGGCGGAGCTACTCCAGTGGACTTTGCCTATGCAGTGCATACCGAGGTTGGACACCGCACGATGGGAGCGAAAGTCAACGGCCGCCTCGTTCCACTTGAAACCGCTTTAGTCTCAGGCGATGTAATCGAGATATTCACCTCAAAGTCACCAGACGCTGGCCCAAGCAAGGACTGGCTCAATTTTGTAAAATCACCGCGTGCTAGAGCCAAGATCAAACAATGGTTTGCCATTGGCCGCCGCGATGAAGCCATTGAGCACGGCAAAGAAATTCTGGCCAAAGCCATGCGCAAGCAGAATCTCCCACTTCAGCGCCTCATGGCTGCCGACGAGATAGTTAAGTTAGCTGGAGAGCTACGCTACCCAGATGTTGACGGTTTGTTTGCAGCCATCGGAGACAATCACATTTCGGCTCAGTCTGTTGTCGAAAAGCTCACAGCGGCCGTCTCAGATGCCGAGCACGATGATGCCGAGTTCACACTTCCTACCGCACCGCGCAGTGCAAACCGCCGACGCTCCAACGACGCCGGGGTATTAGTTAGGGGAGACGCAGATGTCCTGGTGAAGCTAGCTAGGTGTTGTACACCGGTGCCAGGTGATGACATTGTGGGCTTCGTAACTCGCGGAAGCGGGGTATCGGTGCACCGCCGAGACTGCAAGAACGTTGAGCAGTTGATTCTTGAGCCTGAGCGAATCATGGATGTGTCTTGGGCGGAGAATTCAAAGAGCCTATTCCTAGTCCAAATTCAGATTGAGGCACTCGACCGAAGTGGACTGCTGTCGGATGTAACACGAGTCCTGTCAGAGCACCATGTCAATATTCTTTCCGCATCAGTGTCTACCCGCAGTGACCGCGTTGCTCTCAGCCGATTCGTTTTCGAAATGGGAGATGCATCAGTACTGGAGCACCTGCTGAATGCTGTAAAGCGCATTGAGGCCGTTTACGACGTCTATCGCGTTTCGAACTAAGAGCCATTAAATAGAAATTGCCCGAGGTTTTCCTCAGACAATTTCTAATATCAGAGCTGTCTAGTTCATCGAAGCCTTCACTACCTCTAGCCAAGCCTGACGGGCCTTTAGGGCCTCGGTAGCCTCATCGGTCTTCTTCTTGTCTTTCTTGGCTTTTGCCTCTGCCAGATCTGCCTCTAGCTTCACGATTGAATCTTCTAGCTGCGCGATCACACCATTCGAGCGCTCGATTGCAGCAGGGTCGGTCTTACGCCACTCTTCTTCTTCCACCTTGCGAACTTTGGCCTCAATTGCGCGCAACTTGTCTTCGGTTTCACGAAGCTTGTCCTTAGGCACGCGACCGGCTTTTTCCCAACGGGTCTGAATCGATGAAAGCAGTTTTTTAGCCTCTGCAAGGTCTTTCTCTGGGTCGATAGCAGCCGCTTCTTTGAGAAGCTCCAACTTGACTGCCAGGTTCGCAGCCTGTTCGGCATTTTCAACAACAACTTCTTCGGCGCGCGCTGAATAGATTGCATCGCCAGCTGCCTTGAATCGTGCCCAAAGAGCATCGTCGCCCTTTCCAGGTGTGCGACCGCTAGCCTTCCATGCGTCAAGCAGTTTGCGGTAAGCCACCGTTGCCTCGGCTCCCTTAGAAACTAGTGCCTCGGCCTGTGCAACGATCTCTTGCTTAGCTGCCTTTGCTGCCTTGTTGGCAGAATCCAAGCCAGCAAAGTAGGCACGCTTGCCAGCGTCAAACTTGGTGCGAGCCGCTGAGAATCGCTTCCATAGTGCGTCCGCTTCAGATTTCGGGACCCGGGCGCCTTCCTTTTGCACGGCCTGCCACTTTTCAAACAGAGAGCTCATCTCTGCGCTTGAGTTTTTCCATTGAATTTTCGAAGCGTCCTGGTTAGAAATCTCCTCTGCACGAGTAACAATTTCTGCTCGCTTGGCAATTGCCTCAGCAACGGCCTCTTTGTTGGCCTCAGATTTCTCGGCTGTAAGGGTGGCAATCTTTTCATCGAGGTTGCTCACGCGGCGGCGAAGATCAGCAACGTCACCAACAGCAGCTGGTTCTTTGAGATCTTCAACGAGTTTGGCTGCAATCTTCTTGAGCGAACCCGCCTCAATCTTGTTTGCAACGCGCTGCTCGAGAATGCGAACCTGAGCCTCTAGATCTGCGAACTTTCTAACGAAATAAGCGAGGGCCTCATCGGCCGATACGCCAGGATACTGGCCTACTTTGCGCTCAGCTCCTGCTTCAACAACGTAAACATTGTTTTCGGCATCGACGCGACCAAGTGATGATGGGGTAGTAGGCATTCTGGCTCCTGATTCAAAAGTCTTTATCGAAGACTAAGTCTTAGTTTAGGTTGATTGCGCCGAGTTTGGCAGGGACAACCGGGCGGCCGTCTGAACCGCCACCCTCAACACCACCGGCAATCACAGCGTCAAGCGAATCAAGGCCCGAGGTGATTTTTCCGAATACTGTGTAACCGCCGGCCGCATCAGATGGAATCACGCTATCTTCATAGACGATGAAGAATTGTGAGCCCATTGAGGAGCCATTGCCTGATTGACGAGCCATGGCCAGGTAACCGGCATTATATGTGTCAGCCTCAGGAGCATTTTCAATTGGGCCCCACTTATAGCCTGGGTCTCCGGTGCCGTCACCGTTCGGGTCACCACACTGAAGCACGTAAATCCCCTCGGTAACAAGGCGGTGGCAAGTGTTGTCCTTATAGAAGCCAGCCTTGGCCAACGAAATAAAGTTTGCTGCAGCCTGAGGTGCGTTTACCCCGTCAATTTCTACGCCAAGATCTGTTCCATTTATGTTCATGGTGCCTGACCAAGCACGGTTCTCGGCAACTTCCGGAGATGGAACTAGTGCTGAATTAGCGCTGGAACTGGCTGAAGCGGTTGGATTTGCCCCTGCCGCGCCCGGCCCGAAACCAAAGTAAGCAAGCTGTAAGGCAAGAGCGAGAACAATTGCACCGGCAGAAGCCAAAATTGCAAGACGGTTATCTCTAGCTTTTCTGACTTTACGTTGACCGAGTTTTTCCTGGCTTGCCGCAAATTCAGCGGCACGCGCTTTGGCTGCTGCGTCAATGCTTTTTAGTGTCTTCTTGCTTGGCAAAATGTCCTCCGAGTCGTATCTGACGATTTTACCCCGATAGCCTTCACTCGCATCGACTAGCCTGAAAGCATGTCGGATCAAACCTCGTTCTACTCGGGAGCAATGCCGTTGGCCGCGAGAATGCGCCCGTTGACCCTTGAAGAGGTGGTTGGGCAGAACCAGATTCTCGGTGCCGGTCAACCATTGAACGCCCTGGCAAAGCCAGCTCAAGCGGGGGAACGGGCTTCCACGGTTTCAGTTATTTTGTATGGCCCACCCGGAACTGGCAAAACCACCTTGGCGCAACTTGTCGCCAGACTCAGTGGTCGACGCTTTGTGCAGCTGAGCGCAATTTCAGCTGGGGTTAAAGACGTCCGCGAAGTCATGGAGCGGGCACGTGCCGACCGCGATACCTATGGTGTTAGCACCATCTTGTTCTTAGATGAAATCCACCGATTTTCTAAGGCACAGCAAGATGCGCTTCTTCCGGGTGTTGAAAATGGCTGGGTCGTACTAATCGCTGCGACCACTGAAAATCCAAGTTTCAGCGTTATCTCTCCATTGCTATCCCGTTCGCTTTTGGTGACGCTTCAGCCACTGTCGGATGATGATCTGGTCGTTCTCGTAAATCGCGCGGTCATAGACAGTCGTGGGCTCGATAACGCTCAGACGCTACCGCCAGAAGTTGCTCGCAAAATTGCTGAGTTGGCAACCGGTGACGCCAGACGTGCTCTCACGATCCTTGAATCAGCGGCAACGGCTGCCGCCGCTCGCGAGGGGGACACCCGTAATCTGATCGATTTTGATGCGGTTGAGCAGTCCATGGACCGTGCTCTAGTTAGATACGACAAACAGGGTGACCAGCACTACGACGTGATCAGCGCCTTCATCAAATCTGTCAGGGGTTCTGACGCCGATGCGGCAATCCACTACTTAGCCCGGATGATTGAAGCGGGTGAGGACCCTAGGTTCATCGCTAGAAGGCTAATGATCCTGGCCGCCGAGGACATTGGGCTGGCCGATCCCGCTGCTTTGCCACTGGCCGTCTCTGTTGCCGAAATGGTGGCTCAAGTCGGTATGCCCGAGGGACGCATACCCCTCGCGGAGTGCACTATCTACCTTTGCCTGGCTCCAAAGTCGAATAGTGCCTATCTGGCCATCAATTCAGCGCTTGAGGACATCAGACAGGGGCGCATCGGTTCTGTGCCAAAGCCACTAAGAAGTTCAAATTATTCTGGCGCGGCTCGAACCGGAGCCGGCTTGGGATACATCTACCCGCACGATGACCCCCGAGCGGTAGTCGAGCAGAGCTACCTTGATCGAAAGTTGCAGGCGCGAACCTATTACCAACCTAAAGAGATAGCTTTCGAGCAAGGACTTTCAGAGAGATGGGCCCGTCTTCGAGCCCTCATCAGAGGCCGAAAAAGCTAGGGCCGGTTCTTGGCTTCGAGGCCCCAGACTGCTAGGCTTATCAGGTTGCCGACTGGAATACTCAACGCGGCTGTTTGAGTATTCGTCACGGTGCGACCCCTGTATAGCCAAGGGGTCCGTGGCAGAGGTGCTCTAACCAGCACCAATTTGTGAACATTTACCGCTATAGAGAATCCCTGTGATTCATTGAAAGGAAGACGTGTCTAAAACCACACGTACCCGCAGCAAGACTCGTATGTCTCGCGCGTTGGGCATTGCCCTAACCCCAAAGGCCGCCAAGTACCTTGAGAAGCGTCCATACGCTCCAGGTGAGCACGGTCGCACCAAGAAGAAGGCTGACAGCGACTACGCAGTTCGTCTTCGCGAGAAGCAGCGTCTTCGCGCTCAGTATGGTATTCGTGAGGCTCAGCTTCGCAAGACCTTCCAAGAGGCAAAGCGCTCAGAGGGCCTAACCGGTGAAAACCTAGTAGAGCTTCTAGAAATGCGTCTGGACGCAATCGTGCTTCGTGCCGGTTTCGCTCGCACCATTGCTCAGGCCCGCCAGATGGTTGTTCACCGTCACATCTTGGTAAATGGTGAGCGCGTAGACCGCCCATCATTCCGCGTAAAGCCAGGCCAGCTAGTGCACGTTCACGAGAAGTCAGAGCAGACCGAGCCATTCCAGGTTGCAGCTGCCGGCGGACACGTAGATGTACTTCCACCAGTTCCTGGTTACCTTGACGTCTCACTAGACAAGCTTCACGCGACTCTAGTTCGTCGCCCAAAGCGCGCTGAAGTTCCAGTAACTTGTGAAGTTCAGCTTGTGGTTGAGTACTACGCAGCCCGCTAAACATTAGTAACAAAGGGGAGTTCAGATGAGCGGTGGAGACATTGCAGCACTAATTGCAGCAGGCGGTTTCGTTCTGTTGGTGATTTTTATTGCCGTGCCTTTACTAAAACTTGGGCGCGTTCTTGACGAGACTCGGACCTCAATCCGAGACCTCAACGAGAGCGTGGCTCCACTGCTTTCTGAACTAACCGAGACAGTTAGCGCCACGAATAAGCAGCTAACCAAGATCGACGTAATAACTGAAAACGTTGCAGAAGTTAGCTCAAACATCAGCTCGCTGGTTGCAGTTTTTTCAGCTACCGTTGGTTCACCCTTGGCAAAGATTGCCGGTCTAACCCAAACTCTCCGCACCGTCTTGCTGGGCAAGAAGAAGTAGGTCATCATGAAGAAGTTGTTTTGGTTTGTAGTAGGCGCAGCAGCCGGCCTTGCGGCTGCTAAGCAAATTCAAGAGAACCCAAAAGCCGCGGCCAAGTTTGAGGAATACACCAAAAAGGCTCGCGAATTTGGCGCGTACGTTGCAGAAGGATTCACCGAGCGCTCTGCCGAACTAAACGCAGAGCGATCACGCACTAACTCGGCTTCACAGCCAACCGAAAACTAACGTGCAGACCGCGGAAATTCGTCGCCGTTGGCTTGATTTCTTCGAGAAGAAGAATCACACGGTAGTTCCTTCTGCCTCGCTAATTAGTGAGGACCCTTCACTTCTCTTCACCGTAGCTGGAATGGTGCCATTCATTCCTTACATGAGCGGTTTGGTTCCTGCACCGTTCCCTCGTGCAACCAGCGTGCAAAAGTGCGTTAGAACCCTCGACATCGAAGAAGTTGGCAAGACCACCCGCCACGGCACTTTCTTTCAGATGAATGGAAACTTTTCCTTTGGCGACTACTTCAAGGCTGAGGCAATCGCATACGCCTGGGAGTTCCTAACCGGGTCACAAGACGCGGGATGTCTGGGCCTTGACCCTCAACTCCTTTGGGTGACTGTCTTCCAAGATGACGACGAGTCCATCCAGATTTGGCGGGACGTAGCTGGAATTCCAATGGAGCGCATTCAGCGCCGCGGCATGAAGGACAACTACTGGTCAACTGGACAACCTGGCCCAGCCGGACCGTGTTCTGAAATTTACTATGACCGAGGGCCAGCTTATGGTCGCGAGGGCGGACCAGAGGCAGACGAAGACCGATACATCGAGATCTGGAATCTGGTTTTCATGCAGTACGAGCGTGGACAAGGCACCGGCAAAGACAGTTTTGAAATCCTGGGTGAATTGCCTAAGAAAAACATCGACACCGGCATGGGCCTAGAACGTGTTGCCTTCTTGATGCAGGGAGTAGAAAATCTCTACGAGATCGACCAGGTCAGACCAGTACTGGACCTCGCGGCTCAGCTTTCAGGAAAGAATTACGGTGCACACACGGAAGATGACGTTCGTCTTCGCGTAGTTGCTGACCACGTGAGATCGGCTCTAATGCTGATCGGCGACGGTGTAACCCCGGCAAACGACGGTCGAGGTTATGTATTGCGCCGCCTGCTTCGCCGCACAGTTCGAGCCATGCGCTTGCTTGGGGTTGAAACTCCAACATTTGCTCAATTGTTTCCTGTCTCTAAAGACGCAATGAAGGCGGCCTACCCAGAACTTGAAACTGATTTTGATCGTATTCTTCGTACCGCACTGGCTGAAGAAGAGACTTTCTTACGCACACTGAGCGCAGGTACCGTTTTCTTGGATCAAGCTCTCGCAGAGGTTAAAACTCGCAGTTCAAAGCAACTTGGTGGAGACGCAGCTTTCTTGCTACACGACACCTACGGTTTTCCAATTGATTTGACGCTTGAGGTTGCCGAAGAAGCTGGACTGACCGTAGACCGTGACGGTTTCAAAGCGCTCATGGCTGAACAACGTGACCGTGCCAAAGCGGATGCTCGCGAGAAGAAGCTTGGCGGTACCGACCTTTCGGTTTACTCGGCATTCCGCGCAAAGGGAGTCACCAAGTTCACCGGTTACGAAGAGCTGGCAACTGAGGGCTCAGTTCTGGGCTTAATCGTTGAGGGTGCAGACGCTCGAGTTGCAACCGCCGGTCAAATTGCCGAGGTCATTCTCGACGAAACCACTTTCTATGCAGAATCTGGTGGTCAGGACTCTGACGCTGGCTTCATTGTTGGTCCGGGCGTTCGACTAGAGGTTCTGGACGTCCAGAAACCCGTCAAAGGCCTTATCAGCCACAAGGTTTTGGTGCGTGAAGGTCAGGTCGAGGTAGGGCAGAGGCTTGTCACTGAGGTAGATGCCGAATGGCGCCTTGGTGCTTGCCAGGCACACTCAGGAACCCACGTGGTTCATGCTGCCCTGCGCCAAGTGCTTGGCCCAACCGCACTCCAGAGTGGTTCATACAACAAGCCGGGCTATCTTCGCCTTGACTTCTCATGGACTCAAGCTTTGAGCACTGAGTCAAAGTCTGAAATCGAAGAGGTTACCAACCTCGCAATCCGTGGCGACCTTGCAGTAAGTGCCCAACTTATGGAGATCGCTGATGCTCGCGAATGGGGTGCTGTTGCGCTCTTCGGCGAGACTTACGACGAGCAAGTTCGTGTGGTCCAGATTGGTGGACCTTGGTCTCGCGAGCTCTGCGGTGGAACTCACGTTTCTCGAAGCTCCCAAATTGGCCTAGTGTCACTCATCGGTGAATCGTCTGTTGGCTCCGGTTCTCGACGTTTGGAAGCACTAGTAGGCATCGAGGCTTTCCGAAGTCTAGCTACTGAACGTGCACTTGTTGCCCGCCTCACCGAGACGCTAAAAACTCCAAAAGAGAACCTTGAAGAGAAGCTAGCTGCAACCATCGATGAACTTAAAATTGCCCAGCGTAAACTCGCAGCCTTGCAGGCAAGTCAGCTCGCCGAGCGGATCCCCGCAATGGTCGCGGGAGCTGAAAAGATTCAAGGCGTTGATTTCATTGCTGCCAACTTGGGTCAACTCGAATCAGTGGAAGACCTTAGAACTCTGGCAGTCAAGGTGCGCGACGTCGCTGGTGATTCCGCTGCAGTCATTGCGCTATTTGCCATCATTGCCGAAAAGCCAATGTTGGTCATCGCAACCAACGAGGCAGCCCGTTCAGCTGGCAAGAAAGCCGGCGCATTGGTTCGCGTAGCCAGCCAAGTACTTGGCGGCGGAGGTGGCGGTAAAGATGACATGGCTCAAGGTGGCGGCTCTGATTCATCACAGATCGCTGACGCAATCACTGCGGTGCGTGGAGCGTTGAGCGCATAGTGCAAACCGGTCGTCGTTTGGCGGTTGATGTTGGCACGGTTCGCGTGGGGCTTGCTGTCAGCGACTTTCACGGAATTCTTGCATCTGGCCTGGCCAATGCCGATCGAAAAGCCAATCTCGAGGAAACTTGTGTCGAGGTACTTAAGCACGTAAGTGAAGTGGAGCCTATGGTAGCTTACGTCGGGCTTCCGCTTAACATGTCTGGTCGCGCAACCGCATCAACTGGCGACGCAATTGAGGTTGGGCGAGCACTTGCAGCAGTATTGGCATGTCCAGTACGTTTTATCGATGAGCGAATGACTACGGTAACGGCAGCAAACGCTTTAAAAGCATCAGGCAAGTCTTCCAAGGCTGGCCGGAAAATAATTGATCAGATTGCCGCCACAGTTATTCTCGAGCAGGCACTGCAGATTGAGCGCACCACCGGACAATTAGCCGGTAAAGCATATGAGGAACTAGATGTCTAAGCAAAAATTCATTCGCAGAAGAATTATTGCCGCCGTTGCGCTAGTAGCCATTCTGGGCGGTGGCATTAGCCTTTACGCCAATCGTGGACTGGTTCGAAGCGGCATCGAACAGTTCTTGGGTAACGATTTTCCGGGCCCTGGCCACGGCGAAGCACTGGTCACCATCGAAGAAGGCTTTGGTGGATCAGAGGTTGCCACTGCGTTAGTTGATGCAGGCGTCGTAAAGAGTTTTCAAACGACTTACAAACTGATACTGGACACCAACCCAAGTTTCTTTCCCGGCACCTATCGTTTGAAGCTCGAGATGAGTTCGCGTCAGGCTTTGGTAGCTTTGGCTGATCCCGCTTCTGCTGTGGTTAGCCGCACGGTCATTCGTGAGGGGCTTCGTGCCAAGGCAATATTTGAGACATTGAGCACAGACACTGGTGTGCCGCTCGCTGATTTCGAAGCGTTATTTAAATCTCCGACTGAGTTCGGGTTGAGTGCCAGCCTTCCAAACATTGAAGGCTATCTATTCCCAGCTACCTATTCCTTTGCACCTGGGCAAGGCGCAAAGCAGATCCTTCAGGCAATGGTCGACCGAATGCGGGTAGAGATTGAGAAGTTTGGCATTCCCGCATCCAAGGTTCACGAAGTGCTAACCATGGCCTCAATCATCCAAAAAGAAGCCCGTCTAGAACCGGACTTTTACAAAGTATCAGCTACCTTTTATAACCGTCTGGCGATTGGAATGGCCTTCCAATCTGATGCAACGGTTAGTTACGGCGTGAATGGAAGCACTGTCAGCACGACTGACGCCGAGAGAGCTGATGACAACGGCTATAACACTTACCTGTACCCAGGATTGCCGATTGGTCCAATCAGTGCGCCTGGTGCTTTGGCGATTGACGCAGCTCTCAACCCAGCTCAGGGAGACTGGTTGTATTTCTGCACGATCAACCTCGAAACGGGTGAAACCGTGTTCAGTGAGACCCTAGCCGAGCATGAACGAGCCGTGGCACAGTGGCTTGCCTGGATGAAGGAAAACCCAGACTATGAATAAGAAATTCGCTGTACTAGGTCAACCTATTGCACATTCGAAATCTCCGAACATTCATCTAGCCGCGTACCGAGTCCTGGGCGAAGACTGGTCTTACGGGCGGGCTGAGGTAGGCAAGGGTTTCCTTCGCAGCTTTATAGGCGGGCTTGAAGAGCAATGGGATGGTTTCAGCGTAACGATGCCGCTCAAGGAGGAGGCCTCCCGATTTGCCGACGACCTCGATGAATTTGCAACGCAAACCGGTGCAACCAACACTCTTTATCGCGATGAAGCAGGGGTCTGGCACGGTTTTAACACAGACGTTTTTGGCATCTACCAAGCTGTGCGCGAACGAGTTTCAGGCCAAATCAAGTCGAGTTTGGTAATCGGCTCTGGAGCCACTGCTACCTCGGCCATCGCTGCCATAGCCAAACTCGCGCCCGGTTCAAAGGTTAAAGTCCAGGCACGTAACTCCAAGACGCGAGCGTTACTGATTGGCTTCGGTAAGTCATTGGGCCTAAAAACCTCTCGAGTCTGGGGTTTAGTTGGCTATCTTTCGTCAGCGGATTTGGTGATCAGCACAGTTCCGGCCCACACCATGGATAGTCAAGCCGAGGAGCTTGAGAAGATGAGTTTATGGAGGCCAAAGGGTTTGCTTCTAGACGTGGCCTATAGTCCGTGGCCTAGCAAACTAGCCGAAGTCTGGACCAAACGCGATGGGCTGGTGGCCAGCGGTCTGGAGATGCTTATTTGGCAGGCAGTAGCCCAAATTCGCATTTTCCGCACAGGTAACCCATCGAATGAATTACCAAATGAAATTGCTGTGATCGAGGCAATGCGCAACGCTGTAGCTGATTGAGTCTTTCAAGGGTTCAAAAGCCAACCTTGTGAGAGAATTGAAGAATGTTACGTTGGATCACCGCAGGG
Source organism: Actinomycetota bacterium (assembly GCA_041191645.1). GTDB lineage: Bacteria > Actinomycetota > Actinomycetes > Actinomycetales > Microbacteriaceae > Rhodoluna. Next base: position 24,526 of record JBEEOK010000077.1, read on the forward strand.
GAGTCGCACGGGCCTGAGCTCGTAGCCGTTCTAGAAGGCCTGCCAGCCGGAGTGCCAATTACTACTTCAGACGTAGGTGAGGCGCTAGCCCGCCGCCGTCTTGGTTATGGCCGTGGTGCGCGTATGAAGTTTGAGCAAGATGAGGTTTCGCTATCTGGCGGAGTCCGACACGGTTTCACCATGGGTGGACCGGTTGCGATCACCGTGGCAAACACCGAGTGGCCAAAGTGGCAAGACGTGATGTCAGCTGATCCAGTAGCCGCCGACAAACTTACCGGAGCTCGCGCAGAGGCGCTAACAAGACCAAGACCTGGTCACGCTGACTTTACCGGTATGCAAAAGTACGGCTTTTTGGACAGCCGTCCAGTTCTTGAGCGCGCCAGCGCCAGAGAGACTGCGGCACGCGTGGCACTGGGTGCTGTAGCCTCGAGCTTTCTGAATGAGCTCGGCATACGCTTGATCACCCACACCGTTGGCATCGGTCAAGTTATGGCGTCAAGCGATCTTCCTGTACCTACACCAGATGACATTTTTGACATTGACGCAGATCCAATGCGCGCCTTCAATCCTGAGGTTTCAGCGGCTATGGTTGCTGAAGTTGACGAGTGCCACAAGGACGGAGACACGCTTGGTGGTGTGGTCGAAACTCTGGTTTACGGGCTTCCACCAGGCCTCGGCACATTCGTTCACTGGGATCGCCGCCTTGACGCGCAATTGGCAGCAGCCTTGATGGGCATTCAAGCTATCAAGGGCGTTGAAGTTGGCGATGGTTTTGAAACCGCTCGTCGTCGCGGATCGGTGGCGCACGATGAAATTCAGCGCGATGGTCAAGGTGTAGTTCGCCGACTTTCGCACCGCGCCGGCGGCATCGAAGGCGGCATGAGCAACGGCGAGGTTTTGCGAGTTCGCGCAGCAATGAAGCCAATTTCGACCATTCCGAAGGCCTTGGCCACGATTGATGTTGCAACCGGTGAGCCGGCTAAGGCGCACCACCAGCGTTCAGATGTTTGTGCCGTTCCGGCAGCGGGTGTAGTCGCCGAGGCAATGGTTGCTTTGGTCATCGCTAATTCTGTTCTTGAGAAATTTGGTGGAGATTCTCTCGCTGAGACCAAGAGAAACCTAGACAACTACTTGGCTAGCATTCCTGAGGTACTCAAGTCATTTGATCTAAATAGCTAACATGTCCAGCAAAGACCAAGTCATAGTTCTGATTGGCCCAATGGGTGTCGGGAAAACCACGGTTGGTCGCAAACTTGCAAAAATTCTTGGATTGCCTTTTGTCGACACCGACGCCCTGATTATTGACACCCACGGTCCAATTAGCAACATCTTTGAGGAACAAGGGGAACCGACGTTTCGAGCTTACGAAGAGGACGCTGTGGCAAAGGCTCTATCTGAGCCAGGAATCGTGGCTACCGGTGGGGGAGCAGTGCTTAGCCAAAAAAACCAAGAGGCACTGAAATCAGCGACTGTCATTTATCTTTCAACTGACGGAAAGCACATGGGCTCAAGGCTAAAGAGTGGCAACCGTCCATTGCTGAAAAATGGCCTCAGTGATTGGCGAAAAATTTACGATTCAAGACGCAAGATTTACGAATCGGTTGCTGATGTTGAGATAAACACATCTGGGCAGCCGCTGACGGCAACCATCTCAGAAATTCGCGAGAAACTAGGGATTAATGACTAATACGACTCGAATCACCGTCTCAGGGGACGCCCCCTACGACATCGTTATTGGACGGGCACTGCTTGGTGAGGTTCCTAAAAGCCTCGGTAAGGACGTCGCAAAGGTTTTGATCATTCACCCGGTTGCTTTAACGGCAAGTGCCGAACTGTTGCGTGAAACACTTTTGGCCAGCGGTCACGAGGCGATTTTGGCCGGTGTTCCAGATAGCGAAGATGCCAAGCGTGTTGAGGTTGCCGCATTCTGCTGGGGAATCATGGGGCAGGCTGACTTCACCCGAACAGATGCAGTAATTGGTTTTGGTGGAGGTTCGACGACAGACCTTGCCGGTTTTGTTGCAGCGACTTGGTTACGCGGGGTCCAGCTGATTCAGGTGCCGACCACTCTGTTGGGTATGGTTGACGCCTCTATCGGTGGGAAAACCGGTATTAACACCTCTGAGGGCAAGAACCTTGTTGGATGTTTTTATGCCCCATCTGCCGTCATCATCGACCTAGACACGCTAGTCAGCCTGGCAAAGAATGAGATCATGGCCGGCTTTGGCGAGGTCGT
>JBEEOK010000078.1:0-11074 GCA_041191645.1 Actinomycetota bacterium
CTTGGCCATTACATGGGCGAAGACGCCATTTTGCCGGCAGAAAAGGGCTACTTTGTAGAGGTCACCCGGCGAATGCACCCGGCGGTGAACCACCCGGTTTCGTGGCTGTCGTACCAAGGGCGGCTGCACTCGTTTGCTGATGCCTCTGATCAGTGCATCGATGGGCTTGAGCCCGGCCTTACCTTGCTGCCGGTCAACCACACTGGCAATGTGAGCCACTCAGACCAAGAGGTTGAAGTGGTTCTTGCCCAATGCAAAAAGTTGCTTACCAAGGTTGAGCAATCTGAGGTCTTGATTGTGGCGCCTTATAACGCTCAAGTTGACGCTATTCGGCACGCCCTAGATGCGGCCGGCTTGACCCAAGTTGAGGTGGGCACCGTAGACAAATTTCAGGGTCGCGAGGCCATGGCCGTAATTGTTAGCCTGGCGGCATCAAGCGCCGAGGATGCCCCGCGCGGGTTGGAATTCTTGCTGGACCGAAACCGCCTCAATGTGGCTCTCTCAAGAGCTAAGACCAATAGTTATCTGGTTTACTCGCCAACCCTGCTCCGCACGAGGTTCAACAGTGTTGAAGATGTTAAGTGTGTAAGCCGGTTGGCGGGGCTTTTAGAATTCGCTAACGTTTAGCAACATACCCACAAGGTAGGTAGCTCCAACGGCAATGCTGCCGAACATTAGTTGTCGCAGTGCACTGGTGATCCATGACTTGCGGGTGAACTTAGCAGCAATGCCACCGGCAATTAATAGACCAACACCACCGGTTGCCAGGCCGGCAATCAAAGAGTCAAAACCAAGAATGTATGGGACCAGTGGAACGGCAGCGCCGAGACCAAACATGCCGAATGACGAGAAAGCGGCAATCCAAGGCGAAGGGTTTGAGTGTGGGTCAACGCCAAGCTCTTGAGTTATGTGCACGCGAGCGGCTACATCGGCGTTTTCATGAACCTCTGCTGCAGCTATTGCGGCAGTTTTTTCAGTCATGCCCATGTCGCTAAAGTGGCGGGCCAACTCGTGCACCTCACCCTCTGGGTTGCGCTTATGCGCTTCAATCTCAACTGCCAACTCAGAGTGCACTTGCTCATTTGAAGTCTTAACCGAGGCATATTCACCAAGAGCCATCGAGAATGCACCCGCAACTAGGCCGGCAGCTCCGGTAACCACAATGACAGGAGCCGAAGCACCAGCAGCGCCGATTCCGGCAATGAGAGCGATGTTCGAGACTAGGCCATCCATGGCACCAAAGACAGCGGCACGCAACCAACCACCTGCGATGTCTGGGTGGCTGTGGTCGTAGTCGTGAGGGTCGGTGGTCCTCACGTGGGCGGCTGTATAGCTCAAGTCGTTCATAATAACTAGAAGTTTAATCTGACTTGACGTTTTCTGGCTCAACCGCTGCGTCACTACTGTGTTTCTGGGCCGCGGCAATCGCCCGGCGCCCTGCTGGCAGCGCAACCGCTCCGGCAGCAACTACCATCATGGCAACACCGGTAATCACCATCAAGTTCTCCACTGCCACCACATCGGCCAGTGGCCCGAGCACCGACATTCCAAGCGGCATAGCCACCGAGATCACAATGCCAACAAAGCCAAAAACTCGCCCCTGGCGCTCTGGCTCAACCGTTTCTTGAAGCAGAGTCATTGCTGAGGTAAAGAAAGACGGTACGGCCAGGCCAATCACAAAGAACAAGACGTAGAAAACATATAGGTTGGTCGTAAAGCCCATGGCTACCGCGAGTGCGCCAAAGAACACCGATGTGCCAAGGATCATGAAAATGCGGTTTAGCTTATTGGCAAATACGGCAAGCAGTGCTCCACCAAGAGCCATACCCACGCTGAAGGCAATCTCACCGACGGCCAGCTTCCAGACCTCGGTGCCAAAGTTTCTGGCAATAAACAGCGGCGAGAGGTTTGATGGGGCAACGGTAAGCAAGAAAACCACAGCAAAAATACCCATGACCCAGCGCACCAAATCGTGGGTAAATATGTAATTCAAACCATCTTTGAGGTCGGCAAAATACGACGGCTTATCGAGAGATTCGGCCCGCTCGAGCGTTGGCACCGCCACCAGAATCAACATGCTCACGCCGATAATCGCAGTGACCACGTCAATAAAGAAGATTGGAACAATCGACATGGTGGCGTAAACCGCAGCGGCAACCATCGGTGCCAAAAGACCAATCACCGATTGAAGCGTGCTGTTAATGCCGTTGATGCGCATTAGCTGATCAGCCGGAACAATCTGCGGAATCAATGCAGAAACGGCAGGCATTTGCACACCGGCGCCAACCGAGCGAATTGCCATGACCAAATAAATCAACCAAAGTTCGCTGAAACCCGAAAGCATGATCAGCGCCAAAACCAACGTAGACACTGCAATGCTCGAATCGGCAATGATGATCATTTTGCGGCGGTTCACTCGGTCGGCCCAAACACCAGCGAATACCGAGACAATTGCCTGCGGCAAGAAGCCAAAGACTGCGGCAAGAGCAAGCACCAAACCTGATTTGGTGCTCAGGGTTAGGTGCCACATGATCGCGTACTGCACCAAGAACGAACCAAACATCGATACCGACTGGCCGGTAAGGAATATGGCTACTTGCTTCTTCCAGTTGTTCACTGAGGCAAGACCTTTAGAGTCTGGAGGGTTGGGTCGGCAACAAATGCAATGCGCACACCCATGTCTCTGGCTTCAAACAAAGCAGACAAGGCCGCCTCGGTGATGCGCTCGCCCGGTGAGAGCACTGGCACACCCGGTGGGTAAGGGCAAATCATCTCCGCCGAGACACGGCCAACTGCGTCTTTTGAATCCACGACTTCGTAATTAGAGAAGAACGCCTCGCGTGGGGTAACCACAACTTCTGGCTCAATCGAGAAGGCAGGCAGAATTTCGATCGGGCGCACCTCACCGCGGTGACGATTCACCGACTCAATAATTCGCTTAATCAGGTCATTAATACGGTCTGGGGTGTCAGCAAAAGTGATCATCGGGATGATGATGTCGCGGTTTGCCATTTCAACATCGATGTTGGCAGCCAGTAGATCTGCTTCAACCAAGTTGCCGTCAGCACCGCAGCCCGAGAGCATGATGACCAGCTTTAGCGGGTCAATGTACTCGCCATCAATAACGTCAATTCCGGCAGCGGTTAGGGTTGCACGGCCGCGTTCGGTGGCCTCAATAACCGGGCCAATCAGCTCTTCACCGTGGCGCTCAAGCAGGGCACGCGCGGCATCAATCGATGCCAAAATTCGGCCAGACATAGAGGTGGTTTGAGTGGAATCAAACATCTTGTTGAAGCGAGCTAGGTCAACGTATTCGTCGCGAACCAGCACAAAAGACGCTTGCGAGTAAGACGGCAAAGTCTTGTGTGCCGAGGTAACCACAATGTCTGCACCCTCTGCCAGTGGGTGGTTAGGCAGTTCTGGGTGAAAACCGTAGTGAGCGGCCCAGGCAGCATCGACAACTAGTGGAATACCGTGGTCGTGGCACACCTTTGAAAGCCGCGGAATGTTTGACATGGTGCCAACGTATGAAGGCTCACCGATCAAAACCGCCTTGGCATCCGGGTGCTTGGCTAGGGTTTCGGCCAATCGCGATGACGGCAGATACTCAGGCAATCCGGTAGCAGGGTTGATCTCTGGGCGAATCCAAACCGGAATCACACCGGCATAAACCAAGCCCACCAAAACTGATTTGTGCAGGGTTCTAGAAACAATAACTTTGTCGCCCGGGCTGGCAACTGCCATTACCGCAGCGTGGTTTGAGCCCGATGAGCCGTTTACGCCAAAGCGGCAGAGTGAGGCACCCCAGAGCTGGGCAGCCAAGGCCTCAGCCTCAAGAATGAGTGACGGTGAAATGCGGTGCGGGTGATTGCCAGGAAGAACGGGAATGTCGCCGTCGACGATGGCACCGGTTAAATCGGTGCGGCCCTTGTGACCGGGAATCTGGAACGGTGACCGATCGGTCTCCATATCTCGAATCCAGGCATCTAGTAGGGGTGCGCTAGAGCGCAAGCCCATTGGGTCTTTCGTGTCGAGGAGTGTGGCTGCGCCAAACGCGTGCTGAGGCAATATCCCGCCTTTCGGTAGTCGGCTAACAGCCTAATGAATGATGGTTAATTTTGGTGAAAAAGTTTTTGAACACCGATGACAAAGGGACCAGGTCAAAGACCTGATCCCTTCATCGGAAGTTTGTATCCGAGTGAGCTAAACCTTGGGCTTAGAACTCAACCTTGGTTACGTTGGTGTCTAGCAAGATGCCAGGACCGAAGGTGGTTGAAAGAGCTGCCTTGACTAGGTAGCGACCCTTTGAAGATGAAGGCTTCAAACGAAGAACTTCTTCAAGAGCTGCAGCTAGGTTCTCGCCAAGCTGCTCTTTGGTGAATGATGCCTTACCAATTACGAAGTGTAAGTTAGCCTGCTTGTCAACACGGAAGTCGATACGACCACCCTTGATGTCAGCTACAGCCTTGGCTACGTCTGGAGTAACGGTACCGGTCTTTGGGTTTGGCATAAGGTTACGAGGACCAAGAACCTTACCCAAGCGGCCAACCTTACCCATAAGTTCTGGGGTTGAAACTGCTGAGTCAAAGTCGGTCCAGCCTGCGGCTACCTTCTCGATTAGCTCGTCGCCACCAACCTCGTCAGCGCCGGCTGCAACTGCAGCATCAGCTGCGGCACCAGTTGCAAACACGATAACGCGGGCGGTCTTACCAGTTCCGTGTGGAAGCGAAACGGTTCCACGAATCATCTGGTCGGCCTTGCGAGGGTCTACACCAAGCTTCAAAGCAACCTCTACGGTTGAGTCGAACTTCTTTGAGCCAGTCTCACGGATTAGAGTTACTGCCTCGGCTGGAGTGTAAAGCTTGCCCTCTTCGATTAGAGCTGCTGCGGCTACATATGCCTTTGAGCGCTTTGCCATTCTGTTATTCCTTTTCTTTGGTCACAGTTGTGGTCAACGTATCGCGCGCGATACTCCCACGACTTCTCTTTTGCTCTTGCGAGCGGTGCCCGGATGGGCGGGGTGGTACTTAAGCTTCGGTGGTGATTCCCATTGAGCGGGCGGTACCAGCGATGATCTTTGCAGCTGCGTCAACATCGTTGGCGTTTAGGTCAGCCATCTTCTGCTCTGCAATCTTGTAAAGAGCGTCTTTAGACAAGGTTGCAACCTTCACGGTGTGTGGAGTTGCTGAACCCTTTGCTACGCCAGCTGCCTTCTTGATTAGCTCAGCTGCTGGTGGGGTCTTTAGAACGAAAGTGAATGAACGGTCTTCGTAAACGGTGATTTCAACCGGGATTACGTTGCCCTTCTGGTCTGCAGTTGCGTTGTTGTACGCGGTGCAGAATTCCATAATGTTCACACCGTGCTGGCCAAGTGCTGGACCAATCGGAGGAGCTGGGTTAGCAGCGCCTGCGTTGATCTGAAGCTTGATCATGCCGGTGATCTTTTTCTTCGGTGCCATTTTGATTTTCCTTTTTTATTGGTTTGGAAACTGTTTAAAACTCTTGACTGGCTTAGGCCAGCGCGCCAACTTGCTCGAAGCCAAGTTCAACCGGGGTCTCACGCTCGAATAGTGAAACCAGAACAATTAGCTTGCCGCTCTCTGGCTTGATCTCTGAGATGGTTCCAGGCAGACCTGCGAATGAACCGTCCTTGATCATGATGCTCTCGCCAACCTTGAAGTCAATGTTGACTGGAACCGCCTTGGCCTTGCCCTTAACTGCAACGCCACCCTTAGCAGCTGCCTTGGCCTCTGCCTCTTCAGGAAGAATGTAAAGGGTCTTCAACATGTTGAAGGCCTCGTCTGGGCGAAGTGGAGTTGGGTTCTGTGAGTTGCCAACAAAGCCGGTAACAGCTGGAGTGTGGCGAACCAGAGACCATGACTCTTCGTTCATATCCATGCGAATGAGCACGTAACCAGGAATACGAACCTTGGTGACCAGCTTGCGCTGACCGTTCTTGATTTCGATCGAGTCTTCCATTGGAACTTCGATCTGGTAAATGTCGTCGCCACCCTCAAGAGCCAACATGCGGTTCTCGATGTTCTGCTTTACGCGCTTCTCGTAGCCGGCGTATGAGTGGATTACGTACCACTTGCCTGGCTGGCGGCGAAGCTCTGCGCGGAATTCTGCGTAAGGGTCTACTGGAGAACCCTCTTCTTCCATGTCTGAGATGACGGCAGCCTCAGCCTGAACCTCGGCAATTGCCTCTTCTAGCTCTAGGTCTTGCTCTAGTTCTGCAGCTGCATCTTGCGCCAAGTCGGCAAGGTCGGCATCTGCTTCAGCAATAATCTGCTCAGCAGCAACGTCCTGAACCTCGGCAAGAGCCTCTAGTTCGGTGCGTTCTGATTCACTCAATCTGGTGTGTCCTTACTTACTTAAGCGGTTGGGGTGAAGACAAAAACAACACCCTGGTAGAAAAGCCAGTCCAACAGCGAAATGATTGCCATTACGACGACTACGAAAGCCAGCACGACTCCGGTGTAGTTACGAAGTTCAGCGAAGGTTGGCTTGGTGACCTTCTTTAGTTCACCGACAACCTGCTTGAAGAACAGAACAGTGCGACCAAAGATATTGCGCTTTGAGGCCTTATCAGCCTTTGCGCGCTCAACTAGGTCTTCTGAGACCTGTTCTAGCTCTTCTGCCATGAGACATTCCTTCTTCGTGAAACCAAAGTTTCGATTAACTGCTACTAGCAGGGCGGACAGGACTCGAACCTGCAACCCTCGGTTTTGGAGACCGATGCTCTACCAATTGAGCCACCACCCTTTACGGGTTAGTTCTAAACCTTGAGGCCCAGCCAAAAAGTCACACTTCTAGATTGGAATCTAAGAAATGATTAATTTGCCAGATTAGGCTTCAGAAGTTGTCAAACTACCTCTAACGAGTTTAGACCTTGGTCCCAGTTAATGCAAAGCCCGTTTTGTGACTTTAGTAGGCTTTACAGCGTGAATGACTTCCCAAGAATCTCAAAGCGCATCGGATCTATCGCTGAATCAGCGACTCTAAAGGTTGATGCAAAGGCTAAATCTCTGCAGGCTGCTGGGCGCCCAGTAATTTCATACGCCGCTGGTGAACCTGACTTTGCTACCCCGGCTCACATTGTTGAGGCGGCCGCGATTGCGGTTCGTGACCCAAAGAACCACCGCTACACACCAGCTATTGGTCTGCCAGATCTTCGCGAAGCCATTGCCCACAAAACCCGCATCGATTCGGGCACCGAGATTTCTGCAGCCCAGGTGGTAGTCACCAACGGTGGCAAGCAAGCCGTGTATCAGGCATTTGCCACTCTGCTTGATCCAGGCGACGAAGTGCTAATGCCTACCCCGTTCTGGACCACCTACCCAGAGGCTATTCGCCTTGCCGGCGGTGTTCCGGTTGAGGTGTTCGCTGGCGCTGACCAAAACTACAAGGTCACCGTTGCTCAGCTTGAGGCTGCCCGCACCCCGCGCTCAAAGGTGCTGCTTTTTGTTTCACCGTCAAACCCAACCGGCTCTGTCTACACTCGCGAAGAGACTGAGGCCATTGGTCAGTGGGCATTTGAAAACGGCATGTGGGTTATCACCGACGAGATCTACCAGAACCTGACCTATGACAGCGTTAAGGCTGTTTCGATTACCGAGGCTGTTCCGGAACTGATTGACCGCACCATTTTAGTGAACGGTGTTGCCAAGACTTATGCAATGACCGGTTGGCGTTTGGGTTGGATGGCCGGCCCACTAGATGCCATGAAGGCTGCCGGAAACCTGCAGTCACACTTGTCTTCAAACGTGTCAAACATTTCACAGAAGGCTGCATTGGCCGCGCTAACTGGCCCTCAAGACGAGGTCTTGGCTATGCGTGAGGCATTCGACCGCCGCCGCAAGGTGGCAGTTGCCGAGCTAAACAAGATTTCAAACTGGGTAGCACCAACCCCACAGGGTGCGTTCTATGTTTACTCAGACGTGACCGGTCTGCTGGGCCGCGAATGGGGCGGCAAGCAGATCAACACCTCGCTTGAGTTGTGTGACTACATCCTTGACGCAGCCGAGGTTGCCCTAGTGCCAGGTGAGGCTTTTGGCCCATCGGGTTACGTGAGAATGTCTTACGCGCTGGGCGATGCCCCGCTACTAGAGGGTATTCAGCGACTACAGAAGTTGTTTAGCTAAAACCAATTAGGTTTGGCTCTGGCACCAGGTTGATACCAAATTTGTTTGAGACCTGGGTCTGAACAAACTGCGCCAACTGCAAAATTTCTGTTGCGGTTGCCCCGCCAGTGTTTACGATTCCAAGCGTGTGCTTTGAAGAAATTGCCGCTTTTGAGCCAGCAATTTTGAAGCCCTTTGGAATGCCAGCATTTTCAATCAACCAAGCTGCCGACAATTTAACGGTCAGGCCGTCATCGTCCTCGTTTTCATAACGCGGAGCTGACTCCGGCAAGGTGCGAGCAAAGGTATCGCTGACCATTGGGTTGGTAAAGAATGAACCACAGCTCACCGAATCAGGGTCAGCATCGTTGAGCACCATGCCCTTGCTAGCCCGCAGCTTAAGCACGCTATTGCGAACCTCCATGAGCGGAACTTGCTCGCCCATTTCGGCACCGAGGTCGGCAGCAATTTGAGTTGAATAGAGCGGCCGGCTTAGCCCACCAAGATCTTGTAATTCCAACTCAACCCAGGTGATCACGCCTGGGCGGCCACGCTTAATGGCGCTATCGCGGTAGCCAAACTTTAGGTCTTTAGCCTCCAGAATTGCCAACTCGTGGGTTTCGTAATCCAGAAACTCAAGCCGCACTAGGCAGTCACTTAGTTCTTGACCATAGGCACCAATGTTCTGCACCGGGGCAGCACCAACGGTTCCAGGAATACCAGACATAGCTTCGATTCCGGCAAGTCCCTGAGCAATGGTGTGAGCAACAAATGAATCCCAGTTTTCACCGGCTTGCACTCGCACAACTGTGCGGCCATCTTCGCGGGTGCGCACCGGCTCAATGCCTAGGTTGGCAACCTTGATGACTCGCAGATTCTCGACATCGTCGGCCACGACCATGTTCGAGCCGCCGCCAAGCAGCAGCCAGTCATCGCCCGAGCGCCAAACACCCAGGGTGTGTTCTACCAGATCGTCGCGGGTTTTCGCCTCATAAATCTCGGCGGGCACACCGCCAACCCGAATGGTTGTGAGCTCGCTCAGCGCCTGTGGGGCCATTAAACGCGCACCTGCGCCTGAGCTTTTCCAAGCACAGTGGTCTCGTTGAATACTGCGGCTAGATCAATTCGAACCAGGCGGTTTTCAGCATCGATGGCACCAACCTTGCCGGTTACGACAAGCACAGCACCATCAACTGGGTCAACCACAACTGGCTTGGTGAAGCGAACCTGGTAGTCAGCAATCTTGCCAGCGTCACCGACCCAATCGACGGCCACCTGCACAGCGGCACCCATGGTCAGCATTCCATGAGCCAGAACACCCGGAAGGCCAACCGCTGCGGCAACGTCATCGCGGTAGTGAATTGAGTTGAAGTCGCCAGAGGCACCCGCGTAGCGCACCAATGAATCACGGGTTAGCAAAAACTCGGTGGTTCCAATTACCTGGCCAATTTCAAGGGCCGCAAGGTTAATGTGGGTCATTTACTCGTCTCCTCTGACTACTAGGGTCGAGATCGCGGTGCAGACCAAAGCGTTATCGATGTCAAAAATCTTGGTCTCAAAAGTCACCATGGAGTGGGCGCCTAGCGACTTGACGCTGGCCACCTCAAGCTGGCTAGTGAGTTCGTCGCCGGCAACAATTGGGCGGGCGTGAATGAAGCGCTGATCACCGTGAACTACACGGCTGAAATCAATATCCGCTTCTGGGTCGGCAAGCACAGCGGCCAGCGAACGCTCTTGAATAACCACAGCAAAAGTTGGTGGCGCAATGACGTCTGAGTAGCCGGCAGCTTGCGCAGCAAAGACGTCAAGGTTCATTGCGTTGGTTGATTTGACCGCGTGGGCGAACTCGCGGATTTTCTCGCGGCCAACCAGGTATGGGTTGGTTACCGGATACTTCTTGCCCTGCACATTTGGATTTACCACGGCTCTAGTCTACGAACCAGATAGAACAAAACCCCTAGAAACTCTAGGGGTGAAGTCATTTGTTGAAAGCTTTTGTAGCTGGGGCGGGACTCGAACCCGCGACCCCACGATTATGAGTCGTGTGCTCTAACCACCTGAGCTACCCAGCCGGGTATTACCTTGCGGTAACGGGTTGTTGATTGTTTCGAGCCCCGAGCCAGGATTGAACTGGCGACCCCTTCCTTACCATGGAAGTGCTCTACCACTGAGCTATCGGGGCGTTGTACTTGGCGACTGGCGCCAGACACCCAAAGACTTTATCACTTTTTGCTCTCGGCTCGCAAACCGTTCATAAAAAGGTCTTAAGTTTGTATCTATGCCTAATCACGAAATCATTGCCGCAGCCCGCCCGAATGCCGAATGGTGGCGCACTGCCGTCATCTACCAGATCTACCCACGCAGCTTTGCCGATGGTAACGGTGACGGCATTGGCGACCTGCCTGGCGTAACCTCAAGACTCGAGTCTTTGGCCGACCTTGGCATTGATGCCATTTGGTTCAGCCCGTTCTTCAAGAGCCCGCAAAAAGACGCCGGCTACGACATCAGTGACTACAAGCAGATTGACCCATTGTTTGGCACCAACGAAGACCTCGAAGAACTTTTGACTAAGGCCAAGGCTTTGGGCATTCGCATCATCGTTGACATTGTGCCGAACCACACCAGCGATCAGCATGCTTGGTTTCAGGCAGCACTTGCCGCAGCCCCGGGCTCAGCTGAACGCGACATGTACATGTTCCGCGAGGGCAAGGGTGAGAACGGCGAGTTGCCACCAAACAACTGGCAGTCAATTTTTGGTGGCCCAGCCTGGAGCCGCGTCACCAACTCCGACGGCACCCCTGGCCAGTGGTACCTGCATATGTTTGACTCGAGCCAGCCAGACCTGAACTGGGAGAACCCAAAGGTTGCTGACGAGTTCGATGAGGTGCTGCGCTTTTGGCTTCGCAAGGGCGTGGACGGATTCCGCGTAGATGTGGCTCATGGAATGGTAA
>JBEEOK010000079.1:0-11488 GCA_041191645.1 Actinomycetota bacterium
TCTGCAAAGGGTGGCTTGACTAATAAAATACTGGGGTACATTGCCACTCAGGCTCCATATAGAGGTATTGCAACATAACTACGGATCAGAAGGTTGGGGGTTCGAGTCCCTCCAAGCGCACCAATGAAAAGCCCCGAGTAATCGGGGCTTTTTCTTTTGCCTACCTATTCCAGACATAAAGTTTGTAGCGCCAGATTCTGCTCAGCGACAGAGTCGTCAGAATGCCTAAGACAAAAACAATCACAGAGACTCCCCATCCCTCGAACGAGGGTTCTCTTTCGATAATGAAGGCCCACCATCGAATCGATCCATTTTGAAAGTCATGACCAAACAGCGCAGCCACTAACACCCAGGTAGCCGGCGCCAAGCTGGCATATTTTGGGGGCAAGACTCCAGCTGCAACCATTTGAACTCCCGACAATAACGTCAGATTCTGGATAATGGTCCAACTTACCGGTACCTCAATTGCGCCCAGTACAAGCAGGGCGGCGCTGCCAGACAGGATAAGTAAAAAAGGAATAAGAGCCTCAAACTTTAGTGGCTGCCTTTTTCCAACGATGGAGCCGAGCATAAGGTTTGCATCTCTGAGCCGGGAAAAGTAGATGACTGGCATCAACGATAAAACTATGGTCAACGGAACCTGAGCGAAAAGTGGCCCACCTGCCATGTTAGGAAGAGTAACCTCGATGTCTTTTAGGAAGACTGCGACAAGGCTGACGATAGCTCCAGCGAGCAGCAGCTGAACAACGCTGTTGGCCTTGATCCAAATCCTCATGGCATCACTGGGGGCGGTACTCCGCATGATTGCACAGACTGTTTCGCCAACATCAACCACCCGCGCGATTCCTGATCCAGGTAATCGGTTTGCAGAAACACTTGGGAGGCATCCTCTAGATTTCTGTAATTTGCTCGTTCAATCTCGCTGAGAGAAGGGGAAAACCCCGATAGTTCATAGTTGGGTGAAGATGAAGCCGTAAGTAGAAAATTTATTAGTGCACGATAAGTAAATTCTCGATTTGCCCAGTCTCGATCTGAATCCTGATCACAAATAGCTGGTTGCCCTACTATGTCTGCGACTAGTGAATACGCGACTTCTTCAGGTGTCGAAACTGGTGTTGCCACAACGCCAACTTGCTGCTGGTCATTTTGCTGATTTGTCCCAACGATTAGCTTTGGTGGGTCGAATCCCAAGTCGCTGAGTCTGTGCCAGGTGCTTCTGAGCGCGGTGTCAAACTCACCCCTTGGGTCCTGGCCATCAAAGAAACAGATGTATGGGCTAAGGGAGCGCTCGAGGGTGTTGAACTCGTAAACCTTAGACAGGGCGTGACCCTCAGATAAAGCATTCAAGCACCTCATAGACGACCGATCTCTGTTTGTTACGGGGAGAGGGCCCAAAGCGGACGCTGCATTTGTGGATGCTAAAGCTGCTGTCGTTGCAAGCAATCCCGCAGCTATCCCCATTAGTAAGTTCGCATTACCTCTGCCTCGGATTCTTCTTGCAGCAAAAAGGAAAGAGGCCACCGCTCCTATTCCGTTGAAAATCAGGGCGGTGTATACAGAGCTTGCATCTAGTTGCTCATAAATGCGACAGCAATCCACCAGGATTAGGCCAGCCATGTATCGGAGTGGGTAAAAATTCACCCCCCAGGATGCACCAAGCCACATGTAGGAGGCGGTAAGAGCAATTGGAATTGCTAAGGCCGGATGAATTCGCAATCCCAGATTGAATCCAAGCAACAAGTGAAAAATCAGAATGAGAAGAAAAACAAACAAGAGAGCGAAATTTGGAGTGTCTGCGGCCCCCGGTGAAAATCTGGAAAGACTAAAAAAACTGACGAACTGGATCAAAATGGCCGCAAGCAGAACCGGCGTTAACGCCCGGAGGGTAATCTCAAAGGCGCTTCTGTTGCGGGGTAACGTGTTTATTTTCAAGGAGCTTAGGCGAGCACCTTCAATTGCTCCACCAACTGCCGCTATGCCGGCGCTAACAATAAGCGTGAGTCCTGATTGACTCGTAATGCCGAACCAATATGAAGTGACAAAACGCGGCTCTACCATGCCGGTAGAGAACAAGAAAGCAGCTACACCGCCGATAGAAAACAGTATTAGGGCATTAACGAGCGTTGCCTTGGCGAGGCGCTTCAAGACTCATCACCCATAAATGAGTTGTAGGCACTAACGAGTGCCTCACCCATTGTTGGGGCTCCCAGTCTTTGCCCAATTTCAACAAACTTGTCAAAGCTCCCGAGAAACTGAATTTGACCAGCGCAGATTAGGGCAACGTGGTCAAAGAATCCACCAAGACCCTCAATCTGATGGCTTGAAACAATAATGGTTTTACCGCTTGCAGCCACGTCGAGAGTTTTATAAAAGGAGTTTGCTTCCTGTAGGTCAAGCCCAGCCGTTGGTTCGTCTAGCAAAAGTACAGGCCTACCGGGTATCAATGCTTGGGCGATACCCATTCGCCTTAACTGTCCGCCAGACAGAGACTTTGCCGTTTGGTTTGATTTATCGCTGAGATTTACTCTCTCAAGCAGCTCTAAACTCTCTGCCCAAGATTCTGCTGGGGATTTACCTGCCAGCCATCCGGCGTAAGCGACCTGCTCGCGCACAGTCAAACCCCGAAGATAGGAAACCTCCTGGGGCATCAGGGTTGTTGCATCAAAGCCAGGCGAAACAGAACCCATGTCAACCTTAAGGACGCCAGCAGCTATCGCAAATAATGTTGACTTCCCGGACCCATTTGGACCCAGGAGAAGAGTTTTTCCAGCTGGAAACTGGGCGCAAAAGTTATCGAATAAGAGCGTTTTTCTTTTGTACCCAAAACTTAGGTTCTGGAAAGTCAACATTTATTACTTATTTAGTATCCGGTGACGACTGAACTAGCGTTAATACGAGGACTGGAGCTAGTGCTGCCATTAATCCTGTCAATCGTGAAGTGATACATGTCTGCAGCTAGACCTTGCCCGAAATTTGAAGTGTTACACGTATTGGTGATGGCGCCAACGCTCTGGTCTGGCAAGAAGCCATACTCTCGATAAAGGTTGATTCTGGTGGAAGAGAAAGTTCCACCTGAGTTCATTGAGCATCCGCTTAGTTTGACCGTCGTCGCTACTTGATCAAGCGCATAGTCGGTCCAAGTTCTCGAACTGAATCCAACTCCAACGTTGGAAAGGTAGGAGCTCCAACTGCCCTCAGCCAATGCCGGCGAAGCACCAAGAAGCATGCCTGCAATCACAGTGGAGCCAATGATAAGTTTGTGCTTTGTGTTCATACATTCCTCACACTTCTTCTAGGTGGGTGGTCCCCCACCTCCCCCGGGTTTCCCCGGGGGAGGCCCCCACAGCAAGACTAATCTATATAACTAGAATAAGAACCGACTAAACGCTTTTTTGTTCGAGATCGGTAGAATTGGTCTCATGCAGGACTTAAAGCGGGTCACAGAGCCTACCTTGCTGGTTATCAAGGCTCTTATTAGTCAGAGCGAGTCCAGCACGTGGGGTTTAGAAATAGTTCGTGCAACAAATCTTAAGTCTGGAACTGTTTATCCAATTCTTGAACGACTAGAGGAATTGGGCTGGGTCACTTCCGAGTGGGAGTCCGACAGTCAACGTAACGGCCCACGACGCAAGTTGTACCGTCTCGCGAACGAGGCCATGAATTCTGCTCAAGATCTAATAGCGCAGCGAAACCCGAGCGGCTCGCTATCAAATCAAAGTCTGCGAATTAGCAAGTTGGCTTAGATGCGTTCATATGACTTGGCCCTGTTGTTGCTGCCAAGAAATAAACGAGAGCATTATGAGAGCGTCTGGCTAGATGAGTTTGAGAACTCAAACCTAAATGGAACCAATAGATTCACAAAACTAATTCAGTTTGCATCCATGGCACTAAAGCTTCGCTGGGCTCAGTCGTCGCCGTTTCGCTGGGCGGTATCCCTTTTTGCGATCGTAGCGCTTGTGCTCGTTTACGCGGAATTGATGTTTCTTCGAAACCCAATACTGCTTTTTCTGTTTTTGCTAGCGCTAAAAAAGCTTGACTTCCGGGCAGTTAGCTTGAAGCGCTCCCTAATGGTCACGGTTGTCTATCTAGCTACTGTTTCAATCACATATCTCTACTCTGTAGCCCTTCAAAGTTTAAGGATCGCCGGATATGTAGATGAGGGGCCATTGGCGCAGGCGCTTTCAGCCACTGGAAAGGTGCTGATAGTGCTTGCGATTCTTGCCATGATCGCATCGATATGTTTGTGGGTAATTGAATTCCTCTCCTACCCAGATGTTTTTAAGGGAGGCAAAATTCTGGGGCTGCCTATCGCTCTGCTTGCAATTGGGTTTTGGGTCTATGAGGGACTTCATTGGCTAGATGTTTTTGAAATTGATATGGTGGCAGACCAGCTGCTAGTGCAATTCTCTAGAATTCACCAAGTCACTACGAATCTGATAATTCCATTGATGTTCATTTGGCTGATTGTTTTGGCCTGGACTAAATTACGCCGAAAGAAATCCGAAAGAACTCACGGATCTCCGGTTAGCTAGGAATTGCTCATTTGGCAGGGCCAAACCCCTCGGTTATCGTTGCAGTATGTTGACCGTAGGTGTGGACCTTGCTGCTGAGCCGACGGGCACCGCGGTGGCACAAATTGAGTGGCATGGCGGTCTGGCAAAACTGACAAGCCTTGTGGTGGGCGCAACCGACGCAACGATAGTCACCGCTGCTCCTGGCGCTACCAAAATTGGTATTGACTGCGCCCTGGGCTGGCCTTTGGGTTTTATGCAGTTTCTGAATAATCACAATGGGTCTGGGCACCAGGTCACAGAGAAGCTTGGTTCAAAGGATTGGCGCAGAGAGCTGTCTTTTCGTGAAACTGACCGCAAGGTTAGAGAGCTAACCGGCAGGTGGCCACTCAGCGTTGCCACTGATCGCCTTGGCGTCACAGCTCTTAGGTGCGCGGGTCTTGTGGCTAGGCTTGCCGATTCAGGCGCAGATGTCGACCGCTCTGGTGCAGGGAAAATTGTTGAGGTTTATCCTGGTGCAAGCCTTAGGGTCTGGCAATTTGAGACCACCGGCTACCGCGTTTCGCCCGATGTGCGGGCAAGGATGACTAGAGAAATTTTGGAACGTGCGCCTTGGTTTGAAATCAAAGAATTCAGCGATCTGATGGTCGATTCCTGTGACGCATTTGATGCCGTGATTGCCGCACTTTCAACCCGGGCTTCAGGTATTGGCGGCTCAACTGCTCCTAAAGAAGACGAGTTGCCATTAGCCAAAATTGAGGGCTGGATTCATGTGCCAACCATTGACTTAGCAAAATTAGCGGGGTAAGCCATGAAGCAAATCGACATCTTGGGTGATCTTGAGGCCGTGCTCGCTGAGCACTTTGATGGCCTGCATTCGGGCGGCCCGCGCAGCTCAATAAGGGGTGGGCAAACCGCAGCCAATCAAGCTCTGGCTGCAATTGATATCACCGGGTATGCCAAACGCCGATCTGACGTATTGCCGGTCGAGCGCCGCGGTGCCACCGTGCTCTCGCCATACATTCGCCACAACTTGCTGAACCTCAAGCAGGTTTGGAATCAGGTGGCCACGAGCCCCTACGAAGACCGCGAAAAGTATCGCGATGAGTTGATGTGGCAAGAGTACGCTCGGCACCTCTATGCACGCATCGGCACACGGCTTTTTAGTGATCTGAGGTTCGAGCAAACCAAGAGCGCTAGCGGCAATGGCTGGCAACCCGGCATGGCCTGCGTTGATGCGGTGCTTGATGAGCTCAACCACGATGGCTGGCTCGTGAATCAAACCAGAATGTGGCTGGCCTCGCATTGGACGGTTCGCAACGGCAAAAACTGGGTTGCCGGGCAAGATGAGATGTATCGGCACCTGATTGATGGCTCGCGAGCGGCTAACCTGCTGGGTTGGCAGTGGACCGTGGGCGCTGGCACCGGAAAGCCGTATGGGTTTGCCCGCTGGCAAGTTCAAAAACGAGCACCCAAACTTTGTGACGCTTGTGCTCTAAAGAATGCCTGCCCAATTCAGGATTTTCCCGAAGAACAAGAGCTTTACTCAACCAGCACCGAGCCATTGCTTGCTTTTGACCCTCAGCCCGCAACCACCGCGGGCCCTGCGAGTGTTGAGCGTTGGCGAGAGCCGGAATATGTGTTGCTGACCGTGGACTCACTAGGCGATGACGACCCAGCCTTGGTAGCCAACCCAGATTTGCCAGCGGTATTTGTTTTCAATGAGGCTGCACTCAAGAAATTGCAGCTCTCGGCCAAGCGTCTCTATTTTTACCTAGAGACTATGCAAGATTTGAGCTCAAGGCGTGATGTGCAGGTGTACCTAGGTGACCCAGTTGCGTTTGCTCGGGAACACCCAGTGGCTGTGACCTTTGCCCCGGTTCCGAGTTTCAAAAAGTTTGAAAACCTTGCCGAACTTCACCCGTATCCGTGGTTGCGCCAGCCGCACAGTGGTTCGGTCAAGTCATTCAGCGCTTGGAGATCTGCGAAGAATTTTCGTTAGTGGGCGGCCCTTGGCCAGCTCGTCAACCAGCTTGTCCATGTATCTGATCTTCTGCATGAGTGGGTCTTGAATTTCTTCAACCCGCATGCCGCAGATAACGCCTGTGATCAGCCCAGCATTTTCGTGAATATTTGCTTGATCAAAAAACTCTAAAAATGTGATGTTGGCATCAATGCGCTCGTGCAGTTCTGTGTTCGTGAACCCCGATAACCAGCAAAGTACTTGGTCTAACTCTTCTTGAGTGCGCCCCTTCTTTTCTACTTTGATTATGTAAAGCGGGTAGACCCTAGAAACCGGCATCGAAAAGATTTTCTGCATGCGTGTCTGCATTGGGGCCCCTTATAGAAACCGCTTTAGTGAAAGCAGTACGCCGCCCAAAACTGCCGGGATTCCGCCGCCAGGGTGAACGCTGGCACCAACGCGGTAAAGCCATGGGCGCAAAATGTTGTGGTGAGCGGGCACTTTGAATGGCCCCGATTGCCACATCGGCTTGGTTTCACCATAGAGCGCACCCATCGCAGCACCCCACTGACCAAAATAATTCGGGTCCAGAATTTTGTAGTCCTCAAATAGCTCGTCGATCGGCTCGGCTAGACCCATCTTGGCCGAGATGCGGTCCAGTTCTTCGCGCACCCAGTCTGAATTCAGGTCATAGTTCTTGCCGTCAGACGGAGCAGTCAGCAGCACTGCGACGGTTGGTTTTTCGTTGGGGTAAATCTCGTGGGCGCGGTAATAGTTGACAAACGCCATGGTCTGTTTTGGCACGCGGGCATTCGTGATTGACTCGTAAAGCTCGTTAGGGTCATCGGGCATGATCACCGAGTGGGTTACGGTTTCGGCAGGCAACGGCTGCTTGAGAACCGCGTAAATAGCCACACCTGAGCACGAGCGCTTTGGGCTTACCCGCTGAGTTTTGCCCATCAATTTTTTTAACACACCAGGGTCAAGAGAACTCACCACGATGTCGCAGTCAAAAGATCCAGACGCGGTTTGAACACGCTTGCGACCAACCCTGGTTACCGCCTGATCTAGACGAATCTCGACTCCGGCAGCCTCGCATAGCTCACGCAGTTTTTGAGCAATCTCGTTGACGCCACCAACCGGAACGTGAATGCCTTGGGTGGCCATGGAAGCAGTGATCGAGGCATACAGAGCCAATGAGTTTTCTGGTGCAACACCGGCATTCAAGGTGTGAATGGCAATTACTTCTTTGAGTGACTCCGGAAGCCAAGGCAGTGAGTTCAAATAAGAGTTGGTGGTCAGTCGAACACCGTAAACCCTGGTCAGTTTTGTGAGGCCGGCGTAATTGCCCGGTGACATTGGGCTGGTGGTCAGCATCTTTGAAATAGCGGGGGTTAGGCCGTCGTGAATTTTGGTGAAGCGCTGCCAAGGCTCGTGCCAGTAGTGGCCGGGCTTTACCGGAAGGTCGGTGGTGTGCTCGCGATAGAAATAGCGGCCTACCTCGGCCAGCTTTACAAAATCCAGGTTCTGAGTCTTGGTGGGCTTACCAAGAGAGTCATAGGTGTCCAAGAATTTCTGCCAGACCTCTGGAAAAGTTACCAGCGCTGGGCCGGTATCCATGCGCTGACCAAGAACCTCAATGCGCCGAGATTTTCCGCCAACCCAACTGTTGCGTTCAAGCACCACAACTGAGTGCCCGGCTTTAGCCAAAAGGGCAGCGCTGGCTAAGCCAGAAAGCCCGGCGCCCAGAACCACAACTTTTTTCATGGTCTTCTAACGCTTAGTAGATACCAAGAACGATTGCAGAAACCACCTGAACACCGGCAACGGCACCGGCAACATAAGGGAACGCAATCGAGTACTTATAAACATCGTGAGCTTTTTCAGGGGTTGGTGTGCGCCAAACTGAGGCCACCAAGTAGCCGGCAATAATCAGGTTCACCAGCGCTACCGGCCAGTTGACCATGGCAAAAAGAACGGTTGAGAGTGCCCACCAAATGGTGCTCCAGACCAAGGTTCCTCTTACGCCAAAGTGCACGGCAGTAGTAGTGATGCCGGTGTCAGAGTCCTGCGGGATATCCTGAATTGCGTCGTAGGCATGCTTGGCAATAGACCAAGCCATGAGGCCAAAGACGGCCAACCATAATGGCTCACTGCCTAGCGCCAACGGAACAAATGCCAACGGGAACGCGTAATCGGTGTTGGAAAAGCTGTCAAAGTATGGGCGGGCTTTGAAGCGAAGCGGCGGTGCCGAGTAGAAGGTAAAGAACAGGCTGTAGGCGAGCATCCAAGCGGTTGCCTGCCAAGGCAGAGTCACTGCAAAGTAAACCAAGAATGGAATGTTGGTTAGTGCCACACCCCACCAAATTGGCTTGACCTCGTTGGGTGAGATGTGAGCGCCCTCGTAGCCGCCCTTGCGGGCATTAATGTTGTCTGTCTCTTGATCAAAAATGTCGTTGATGCCGTAGATCAGAAGGTTGAATGGCAAAGTCACCCAAATCAGAATCGGCAGCACACGCCAATCCCACAGGAACCCGGCCAACCACATGCCCATCACGGTGGTCCCGATGGTGTTCACCCAGAGCACTGGGCGCGAAATAATCACTAATCTTCTAAGCACGCCTCCAGCCTATTCGGTTGGCCACCTGTGCGGGCCTTCTATCTAGCCGTTTTCGAAAAGGCACAGGTAGACTGAAAATAAGTGCGTTTGCGGGGGCATAGAGTGCTGCAATCCAATTTTTAGAAAGTTGACCTCATGGCTGAGAAAGAATTTCCACTAGCGTTTCGTGGATACCAAAAAGAGGATGTCGACCAGTATCTAGAAGAGGTACTGAATGAGCTTTCGCTAACCAAGATGCAGAATAAGCGCTCGTTCGAGGAGTCGACCGCGCTTAGAAACGAAATCTCTAACCTTCGCCAGAAGCTCAAGGCCTCAACCAACATGGGTTACGCCGACCTAGGCTCACAGTTTGAGCAGACCTTGCGCATGGCTGAAGAGCAGGCCAAAAAGCTGATTCAAGATGCTGGCCAAGAGGCCATCAAGATTCGCGACACCGCTCGCGCCGAGGGTGAGGCAGCAATTCGCAAGAGCGAGAAGCTTGCTGCAAAAATGCTTTCCGAGGCCGAAAGCCGCGTTGCCGAGCTGAAGCTTGAGTCGGTAAACATCGATGGCCTAAACGCCAACAAGCTAAAGCAGGCCGAATCTCAGGCTGCTGAAATTGTGATGCGCGGGCAGCAAGATGCTGCAGTGATTATCGCCAACGCACAAGAGTCAGCGGCTCAGGCAAAGAGCAGTGTGTTGCTTGAGCTAGACAAGCTGCGCGCCGAGATGACCGATTTGCGTTTGAGCGGCGAAGAAAATGTTCGCCTGTCACAGGCAGAAGCCCAGCGAATTCTGGAATCGGCAAACAACGTTTTGGCCGACGCCAATGCCGAGGTTGCACGAATCCGTGCTGAACTTGCCGGGCTGCGTGCCGAGGCTGAGGGTGAACTACAAGAAACCCGCAACCAGATTTCTGAGGCTACCTCTGAGCTAGAGTCCAGAAGACGCCGTGCCGACCAAGAGCGCATTGCGTTTGATCTAGAGCTTGCCGAGGCACGCGCTAACGCGGAGCGCGAGGCTGCCGAGATCGTTCAGGCCGCCATCGATCAGGCTGCTGAGATTAATCGCCGTGCCGAAGAGACCTTGGTTGAGATGACCGAGCGTGGTCAGATGATTTCTGCCCAGGCAACCCTGACCCTTCGTGAGGCTGAGAACCAGGCTACTGACCTAATCGAGTCAAGCCAGCGAAACGCTTTCCACCTAATTAACGAGTCTCGCCGCCGCAGCGAACAGCTAACCCGCAAGGCAGAGTCGTTCACCATCAATGCCATTCGCGAGAGCGAAGAGCGCCTGGGCCGCATGCAGCTTGAGTATGAAGACTTGACCGAGTTCTTGGACTCACTCAAGTCGATGATGGCTACCGAGGCCGTGGTTTCAATTCTTGAATCAAACGCCGTTGAACTGGCTAACCAAGAAGAAGCTCTGCTCAAGGCTGAGCGTAGTCAGCAGCTAGGCAGCGATCACTCAGCCGATGACTCAGAGGATGACGCTGTAGAGAACATCACCAAAGAGCTGGAAAACGACAACAAGTAGTTAGCGACTGGGCCAACCGCCCAGGCAAAAATCGCTGAAGTTAGTTTTGGGCGGCAGCCGCAGCTTTGGAAGCTAACTTTGCCACTTCAGCGATCTTTTCAATATCTGCATCGGTGTGCGCACCTGAGACAAACCACGCTTCAAAAGCTGACGGCGGCAGTGAAACCCCGTTGCTCAACATTGTGTGGAAAAACGCGTTGAATGCCTTTGTGTCTTGGGTTTGAGCATCGGCAAAAGTCACCACAGGCTTATCTGTGAAGAAGAAAGAGAACAGGTTTCCACCGAATTGAGTCTGGTGGGCCACGCCCTCGGCGCTTAGGGCCTCTGAGATAACTTGACCAACCTGCTGAGCGCGCAAATCAAGGCTGGCGTAGAGCGCAGGATCGCACAGCTCAAGGGTGGCCAAACCTGCAGCAGTAGCCACCGGGTTTCCACTGAGGGTGCCTGCCTGATAAACAGAGCCAATTGGTGCAAGCAGATCCATGTGCAAAGCCTTGCCGGCAACCGCGGCCACCGGGTAGCCACCACCAATAACTTTTCCGTAGGTTAGTAGGTCTGGGCTCCAGCCCTCGGCCTCGTGAACCATGCCCCACCAACCGCCGGCCGAAACTCTAAAGCCGGTCATGACCTCATCAAGAATCATTAGGGCACCGTGCTTTGCGGTGATTTCACGAATCTTTTTATTGAAGTTATTTACCGGTGGCACCACGCCCATGTTGGCTGGTGTCGGCTCGGTAATCACCGCAGCAATTTGGTCTCCGCGGGCAGCAAAGAGTGCCTCGAGCGCAGCGGAATCGTTATAAGGCAAAACCACGGTGTCTTGAGCTTGGCCCGGGGTCACGCCCGGTGAATTAGGCAGACCCAAGGTGAGCACGCCTG
>JBEEOK010000080.1:0-11056 GCA_041191645.1 Actinomycetota bacterium
GCTGTTGCGTTCAAGGCTGCAATGTCAGAAGAGTTCAAAGACCGTCAGGCACGCACCATCGAGGGTGCTGCAATCATCGCTAACCGTTTGGTTCAGCCTGACGTTCAGGCTAACGGCGTTCAGGTTTTGACCGGTGGCACCGATGTTCACCTAGTGCTAGTTGACCTTCGTAATGCACCGATCAACGGTCAAGAGACCGAAGACCTACTGCACGAGGTGGGCATCACCGTCAACCGCAACTCTGTGCCTAACGACCCACGCCCACCAATGGTTACCTCTGGTGTGCGAATTGGTACCCCAGCTTTGGCAACTCGCGGCTTTGGTGCCGAGCAGTTTGCTGAAGTTGCCGAGATCATTGCCGGTGTCTTGGTGCCAAACCCAGACATCGCTGCGCTTCGTGCCCGCACCCGCAAGTTGACTGAGGCATTCCCGCTATACAGCGGCCTCGAGAACTGGTAATCGGGCGCAGGTTTAGGCATGACTGCAATCAAACTTGATGGCCTCGCCACCGCAAAAGCCATCAAGGCTGAACTGGCAGAACGGGTAATCGAGCTCAAGAAAAAGGGCGTGACCCCTGGCTTGGGCACCCTACTTGTAGGTGACGACCCAGGCTCGCACTCATACGTAGCCGGCAAGCACCGCGACTGCGCTGAGGTTGGCATTCACTCAATTCGTATTGACTTGTCTGCCGATGCGAGTGCCGCCGATGTTCGTGCGGCAATCGCCGACCTCAATAGCGCCAAAGATGTCACCGGCTACATTGTGCAGTTGCCACTGCCAATGGGGCTAGACACCAATGAAATGCTTGAGTTGATTGACCCGGCTAAAGATGCCGACGGTCTTCACCCAACCAACCTCGGCCGCTTGGTCTTGGGTGTTGGCGGCGAGTTGACCTCACCACTGCCTTGCACCCCTGCCGGCATCGTTGAGCTTCTTTCACGCTATGAAGTGCCGACTCGGGGTGCTGAGGTGGCCGTTATTGGCCGTGGCGTGACCGTTGGTCGCCCGCTGGGTCTACTGATGACACGCAAGGGCATCGACTCAACCGTCACGCTTTTGCACTCGGCAAGCCGCGACCTTGAGCAGGCCGTCAAGCGTGCCGACATTGTGGTGGCTGCGTTGGGCGTAGCCCACTTTGTGCAACCAGAGTGGATCAAACCGGGCGCTGCTGTGCTTGATGTAGGCATCACCCGCGTTGAGGCCACCGGCCCAGATGATAAGGCGCGTTTGGTCGGAGATGTTGACCCACGCGCGGCTGAAATTGCCGGTTACCTGTCACCAAACCCAGGTGGCGTAGGCCCAATGACCCGTGCCATGTTGGTCAAAAACGTGGTCGATTCAGCCAGCCGCATCTAACTCAGGGCAACAAAACCTAAACCAGCAACTGCTGCTTAGCCAGCTTCTTGTATAGCGGCGTTGAGGCAACCAGTTCGCTGTGAGTACCAATGCCAACTACTTTGCCGTGCTCCAGCACAATAATCTGATCGCTGTCTACAACCGTTGATAGTCGGTGAGCGATCACAATCAAGGTGCGGTTCTTGGCAACCGCATCAATGGCATCGCGCATGCGCTGCTCGTTCAGGCCGTCGAGTGCAGAGGTTGACTCGTCGAGCAGCAGGATTGGCGGGGCACTCAACAGTGCACGGGCAATGGCGAGGCGCTGGCGCTCACCACCAGAAAGCATCACGCCGCTTTCACCAACCTCGGCATCAAGGCCCTTGGCATCGCGCTCTAGAACCTCGGTGAGGTTCACTTCTTCAAGCACCTTGACCAGCTCTTCATCAGTTGCGTTTGGCGAGCCAATCACTAGGTTGGCACGAATTGAACCAGCCAACACTGGCGCATCTTGCTCAACGTAACCAATCTGGGCTCGCAGTGATGCTCGGCTAAGCGTGGTGACTGCCTGGCCATCCATCAAAATCTGACCTGAGGTTGGTTCGTAGAAACGTTCAATCAAAGAGAAGATTGTTGATTTTCCAGAACCCGATGGACCAACCAGGGCGATTCTCGAACCGCGCTGAATCTTGAAATTTACCTGGTGCAGTACTTGGCGGTCTTCGCGAACCTCAAGGGGGGCATCGGTCTCGGCGTCAGTAGCAACATCTTGGCTGACATAACCAAATGACACATCTTTAAACTCAATCGCAGTCTTATTGACGGCCACAACCTTGGCGGCGTTCTTAGTTTCAAGTTCGGTCTCTTCGACTGGAACCTGAAGAATCTCTTCGATGCGGGCCAACGCACCCAGGCCCGACTGCACAGAGCTGTATGCCGAGAACGCTTGGCCCAACGGGCGAATCATCTGAAACATGAGCAAGATAAAGGTGATCAAGCTGGCCACCGAGGTCTCACCGGTAGCCACACGGAAACCGCCAACACCAAGCACCACGATAAAAGCGCCGTTCATCGCCAGGCCGGCAATCGGGGTGATCATTGCGTTGATTTTGGCAATCTTGACGCCCTGGGTAAAGGCCTCTTTGGCGTCGTTTGCAATCTGATCACTTTCGCGAGTTTCGGCTCGTGCCGCGCGAATGGTTCGCACCGCACTTAGGGCTCGTTCCACGGCCGCAGCCATGTCTCCGACGCGTTGCTGAGCCTTAGTGGTAGCCGAGCGCACCTGGCGGGCTGTGACCGCAATTGCGGCTATAGCAAAAACCACCATGATCAGAGTCAGGCCAAGCAGAATTGGGTCGATGATTGCCATCGCCACCAGCGAGCCAATAAAGATCAACAGACCACCAACGGCATCAATCAAACCCTGGGTTAGCACAGCTCTGAGCAGGGTGGTGTCTGAGCCCACCCGTGAGACCAGGTCGCCGGTGCGGCGAAGGTCATACTCATGAATTGGCAGACGCAATAGGCGGTGGGCAAGTTTTTGGCGGGCCGAAAGCACCACACCCTCGCCGGCCTTGGCCAGCACAAAGTACATGAGACCACCCAGCACAGCGCTGCCCAAAATTACCAAGACCAAAATTGTCACCAGCGGCCCAAGGTCGTCACCGTTTTGCACGGCGTTGATAACTTGCCCCACCACCAGCGGCTGCGCCAAGCTAATTGCCGCACCCAGAACCGAAAGGCTTCCGGCAATCCAAAGTGCCCGCTTGTGCTCCAAAAGGTACGGCACTAGCTGTGAGAATTTGGCTTTTGGACCGGTGTCTTTTCCGTTTGGCCCGTAGTTTGCACTGCCACGGTTGGTGGTGTTGCGTGCTCTAAACATGCTCATTCTGAATCAAACCGTTTCTAATAATTGAGGATTCCCCGTGATCGCCTGATTCAACAGGTAGTTAATCTCGGGCAGCGACAGGGCCGGGGTGTAGGCGGTGTTTTGGTGAAACTTGGCAAAGTCGGCAGTCTGCAACGCCGCCAGGGCATCGGGGTGATTGAGCTTGATGAACATGCGTGTGCTGTTTGGTTTGCGTTCAAAACTTGTGTGCACTTTGCCGCAGCCAAAGCCAAAAATGGTCAGGGCCACGTCTGCCTCTTCGGCGCTAACTTTGGTGACAAACCCGTTGTCAACCACCGATAACTTTGGTCGCGGTGTTTCCCGCTTCTGCCAGATTTGAAAGCAAGTGGCCAAGCTATTGCGTTGCGAGATCTTGGTTCCGGTCTCGTCTTCGTAGTCCACCCGAATGTCGATGTCAGAAACCAGGTGAAAGCGGCGGTCGAGGCGGTTGGTCACAGACCACTTGCGCCAAGACCTTGGCACGATAAAACAGATATAGTCGCTGTGGTCGGCAGCTTTATTAAAGAAGGGAATCGACAGCGAGTTATTGCGACCAAAAGGCGGGTTTGAAATGGTCACAGCATTCTGGCTTTGCACCTCGGCGGTTAGGAAATCTGCCTTGGCTACCCCGAGGTGTTTTGGTTCAATGTCGAACGACTCAAATCGGTGGGCCCCCGCCTCTTTTGCCGCCCGAATGAACGCTCCGGTGCCACCTGCGGGTTCCAGAATTTGCCGTTCAGGCAGATCGGAAACCCACTTTGAAACCTCAAGGATTAGTTCGGCGGCCAATTCGGTTGGGGTGTAATACTGCTCCTTGCCGGTAACGCGGGTGTTGCCCGGTTTGGGCGGCTTTACAGGGGTAGTAGACACCTTTCAAGGCTATCAGTGCTAATCTGAAGGGCTGCTCAGAAGTTGGGCCCCAGCTGGTCTGGAACGAATATTAGGAACGATTTTGGCAGACGAAATTCTTATCAAAGCGGTTGGGCTAACCAAGACCTATGGCACTTTCGTTGCCGTCGATGGCATTGACATTGAGGTGAAGCGGGGTGAGGCCTTTGGCCTTTTGGGTCCAAACGGTGCCGGCAAGTCAACCACCATGCGCATGATTTCAACCACCTCGCAGCGAACATCGGGTGAGCTAACCATTTTGGGCAAAGACCCAGCTAAACGTGGCCCAGAGATTCGGGCTCACCTTGGTGTCGTGCCGCAGCAAGACAACCTAGACCGCGAGCTAACCGTCTATGACAACCTCATGACCTACGGCCGATTTTTTGGGTTAAGCCGCAAATACCTAAAAACCAAGATTGTGGAACTTCTGGAGTTTGCCCAGCTGACCGACAAAGTAAAGGCTAAATCAGACGAGCTCTCGGGTGGAATGAAGCGCCGCCTCACCATCGCTCGAGGCCTGGTAAACAGCCCAGAAATCTTCTTGCTCGATGAGCCAACTACCGGCCTTGACCCGCAGGCTCGCCACATCTTGTGGGACCGCCTGTTCCGACTAAAAGAGCAGGGTGTAACCCTAGTTATCACCACTCACTACATGGATGAAGCTGAGCAGTTGTGTGACCGCTTGATTGTCATGGATAAGGGCAAGATCATGGCCGAGGGCAGCCCGGCAGACCTGATCAAGCGCTACGCCACCAAAGAGGTGCTCGAAGTGCGGTTTGGGTCAGATAAAAACGCAGGTGCCGCCGAGGTGATTAGTCAACTTGGTCACCGCATGGAGGTGCTGCCAGACCGAGTTTTGGTTTACTCAGACAATGGCGAGCACGAACTACAGCGCATTGTCGAGCTGGGTCTCGAGCCAATCACTTCACTCGTGCGCCGAAGCTCTCTCGAAGACGTTTTCTTGCGCCTAACCGGCAGAACCCTGGTGGACTAGTTGTGGAAGTAGTAAATGTAAAACGCACCAGGCGCTGGGCCTGGTGGCTCGTGGCTGAGTTCCGATTGGTTCAAATCAGCAAATGGTGGCAGTCGGTTGTAATTTTTGGTGTCGGCACGCCAGTCCTCTACTTGTTTTCAATCGGTCTCGGTGTTGGCGCTCTAGTCCAGGCAAATTCTGGGGGAGCGGGTGTTGACGGCGTTCCGTACCTAACCTTCTTGGCCCCAGCGTTGTTGGCAACTGCTGCCATCCAAGGCGCCCAAGATGAGTCCACTTTTCCGGTTGTGCACGGTTTTGTTTGGGCCAAGCTTTTCTACTCGATCAACTCCACCCCGGCCACCGGCACCGACATTGCCAACGGTGTCATGGTGGTTGCGGTTATTCGCACGTTCTTCACTACCGGGCTTTACGCAATTGTTCTGGTCCTGTTCAACGCCACAACGTTTGAACGGGTTTTGCCGATGTACCTAGTGGTCTGTGTTGCGGCCCTCTGCTACGCGTCAGTGATGCTTGCGGTTAGCTCATTCGTAAAGATTGACGGCCACTTTGTTGAGATCATTCAACGTCTGATTATCGTGCCAATGTTCATGTTCTCGGGCACTTTCTTTCCGCTGGAAAACATGCCGACCTACCTGCAGGCTTTTGGTTGGGTTTCGCCGTTGTGGCACGCCACCGATCTTGCCCGCGTGATTGGTTATGGTCGTGAGATTCCGGGCTGGTTGGTTATTGTGCACGTGGCCTACCTGGTGGTCTTGGCCGCCATTGGCCTCAGCGTTGCCTACCGTCAGTTCAATAAGAGGTTGGAACAGTGAGCCTAGTAAATACCGTTGCCACAAGTGCGGTGGCCATTGCCGAGCGCAGAGCCAACCGTCTTGGTTCAAGCATCTATTCTCGGCGCAGCCATGCCATGCTCGAGCGTGGATACACTGCCCTGAAACGCACCAACTGGTTCAGCTTTGCGTCTGGTTTTCTAGAGCCGGTTTTCTTTTTGCTCTCATTTGGTTTTGGTGTGGGTCAGCTGGTCGGTGGCATCACCGATGCAAATGGCAATCCAGTTTCATACGCGGCCTACATTGCACCTGCTTTGTTGGCTACCTCGGCCATGAATGGCGCGATCTTTGACTCCACCTGGAACGTGTATTTCAAGATGCACTTTGCCCACCTTTACGAGACCATTCTGGCCACCTCGTTGGGAGTCCTTGATGTTGCCCTTGGCGAGATTAGCTGGGCATTGCTGCGCGGTGCACTCTATGCCTCAGCATTTTTGGCCATTATGTGGCCGGCCGGTTTGATTACCTCGCCTTGGGCGTTGCTGGCAATTATCGGTGCGGTCTTCATTGCATTTGGTTTTGCCTCATTTGGCATGGCAATCACCTCATACCTAAAGTCGTTCCAGCAAATGCAATGGGTCAACTTCATTTTGATGCCAATGTTCTTGTTCTCAGGGACTTTCTTTCCGTTGAGCACCTATCCAGAGTGGCTTCAGTTGCTGGTAAAGGCCATGCCGCTATGGCACGGCATTGAGCTTGAGCGTGCGTTGATGCTCGGAAACTTCAGTACGGATCTACTGGGGCACATCGGCTACTTTATGGTCATGATCGTGATCGGTTTGATTTTCACCACCCGCCGACTCAATAAGGTGTTCATGTCTTAGGTAAACATTGCCAATAAAAAAGGGGCCCAACCAATCGGTTAGGCCCCTTTTTCTAATTCAGACTATTCAACTGCACCAATAACAACGGCAGTAATTAGGTTGATGATGGTCAGCAAACCAATGGTCGGCACAACCCACTTCGGGGCTGAGTCTTTCTTTGAGTAGGTGTATGCAATGAAGAAGATACCGGTGATGCCTAGGCCCTTAATTGAAAGCACCAAGCTGTTTGCGGTTTCACCGTTGGCATAGACCAAGCCGGTCATTAGCAGTCCGGTTAGCAAAGCCAACCAGGCACCGTGCAAGATTCCACGGTTCACCGGTGCACCGGTTTTGAAGCGCTTGGTCTCGTTTAGTACGCCGGCCATAATGGCGGCAAAGCCCAGCAGGTGCAGCACCAATGAAATGCGAATAATTAGCTCTAAAGTTTCCATATTTTAGAGTCTAGCC
The DNA here is from genome assembly GCA_041191645.1 of Actinomycetota bacterium. GTDB lineage: Bacteria > Actinomycetota > Actinomycetes > Actinomycetales > Microbacteriaceae > Rhodoluna. The sequence goes on from JBEEOK010000080.1 coordinate 7,207, forward strand.
ATGAGCACGGCTGCTTCAACGGCTTCGGCACCCTTGTCTTCTTTAGAGCCCTCGAGGCCGGCGCGGTCTAGCGCCTGCTGTTCGTTATCTACGGTTAGCAAACCAAAGCCAATTGGCACACCGCTGTCTAGCTGAACGCGGGTTAGGCCATCGGTGGCAGAGTTGCAAACGTATTCAAAGTGCGGGGTTTCACCCTGAATCACTACGCCCAGGGCAATCACTGCGTCTGCGCCAGCATCAATAGCTTTCTGTGCACCCAAAGGAAGCTCAAAAGCCCCTGGTACACGCCAGATTTCGTACGTGTCGTTGCCGGCCGCCTTAAGGGCGCGCTCTGCACCGGCTAGTAGGCCACCGGTGATTTCGGTGTGCCAGCTGGTCACCACAATGGCAATCTGCAGCCCTGATGCATCGATGTTTAGCTTTGGGGCTCCCGCTCCACTCATTGTGTTACCTCCGGAATTAGGTGGCCCATGCGGGCACGTTTGGTTTCAAGGTACTGCTGGTTTTCAGCTGCTGTGCCAACAATGACAGGCACGTATGAGGTGACTGGAATTCCGGCTGATTCAAGGTAGCCGCTCTTGGCCGGGTTGTTGGTCATAAGGCGAACACTGGTCACACCAAGATCGCGCAAGATAGCAACGGCAGCGCCGTATTCGCGGTTCTCGCTCGGCAGTCCCAAGGCCAAGTTGGCGTCAACGGTGTCAAGGCCGGTGTCCTGAAGCGCGTAAGCCTTCAACTTATTTAGCAGACCAATTCCACGGCCCTCTTGGCCGCGAAGGTAGATGACGATTCCGCCATCAGGGTCGTTAGCAATCTCATCAAGTGCAAAATCTAGTTGCGGACCACATTCGCATTTGAGCGAGCCAAAAGCCTCACCGGTGATGCATTCGCTGTGCATGCGAACCAAAACGTTTTCGCCGGTTGGGTTGCCAGAAATGATGGCAACGTGGTCTGCGGTTGTCTTGATGTCGTAGTAGCCACGCACGCGGAATGTACCGTGAGTGGTTGGCAATTTGGCCTCGGCTTCTAGGCGAATTCGGTTATTTGGTCGCTCGGCGTTGAAGTCGGTCAACTGCTTGCGGTATTCGACCAGCTGGGCAACGGTGATTACCTCGAGGCCTTCGCGCTCACCAATCTCTAGCAGTCTCGGAAGGCGGGTCATGGAACCATCAGGGTCTACCATCTCGGCAATGACACCCACCGGGTTCAAGCCAGCAAGTTTGAGCAAATCAACCGTTGCCTCGGTGTGTCCGGCGCGAGCCAAAACACCTTCGTGGTGTGCACGCAAAGGAATGATGTGTCCGGGTCTGACCAAGGACTCCGGGGTTGCATCGGTTGCAGCCAAGGCGCGAAGGGTGGTTGCCCGGTCAGCGGCACTGATACCGGTAGTTACCCCTTCGGCGGCATCTACCGAGATGGTGTACTGGGTGCGGTGGCGGTCCTGGTTAGTCGTGGTCATCAACGGCAATTCCAGGCGGTTGGCAATCTGTTCAGTCATCGGTGCACAAATGTAGCCCGAGGTGTGGTTGACCATCCAGGCAATCCACTCAGGGGTAGCAAACTCGGCGGCCATTACGGCATCGCCTTCGTTCTCGCGGTTTTCGTCATCGGCAACCAATACTGGCTTGCCAGCGCGCAGGGCAGCTAGAGCCGCATCAATAGTTGAAATAGGCATTAGCTGTTCCTTGCTTCTAGAAGGCGTTCGATGTGTTTGGCCATGATGTCGGCTTCAATGTTCACTTTGTCTCCAGGCTTCTTGGAGCCCAAAGTGGTCAGTGCTAGCGTTTCGGGAATCAGGCTGAGTCCAATCCAGTCGTTGCCAACCTCGTTCACTGTCAGTGAGACGCCATCAACAGTGATTGATCCCTTGAGCACCACGTACTTCATTAGTTGCTCTGGAATAGATACTCGAACCCACTCCCAGTTCTCTGAAGGCTGGCGTGAAACGACTTCACCAACGCCATCTACGTGTCCCTGCACAACGTGGCCGCCAAAGCGGGTAGCCGCGGTCATGGCCCGTTCTAGATTTACTGGGTCGCCAACCTGAATTCCGTTCAAGCTGGTCAGGCGCAAAGTCTCTTGCATGACATCAGCCGTGAAAGTGCGGTCGTCGAATTCAACAGCGGTGAGGCAGGTGCCACTAACCGCGATGGAGTCGCCGCGCTTGATGTCAGAGACCACGGTCGGCCCCTCGATGGTTAGCCGCAATGAATCGGCCAACACCTCGATCGACTTTACTTTTCCTAGTTCTTCGACAATTCCGGTGAACATTAGTTGCCTTTCGGTACAGAGCGAATGAATAAGTCTTGGCCGAGTGGTTTTACCTCGACGAAATTGAGTTCTATGGCATCAGCCATAGTTGCCACGGCAATGTCTGACACCGATGTCCGAGGACCGCCAATCAGCATTGGTGCCAGGTAGGTGATGAACTCATCAACCAATCCGTGCTTGATGAAAGCACTGGCTACCTTTGGTCCACCTTCTACCATCAAGTGCTTGACTCCACGGGCCTTGAGCTCAGCCAAAACACCGTGAATTGAATGAGTGCGGTACTGAACAGTCGGAGCATCGTCGTTGAAAACCCGGAACTCACCCTCGAGTGTGCTTTCACCCAAAACCACGCGCAGTGGTTGGTGTTCATATAATGAGCCGTCTGCCTTGCGAGCGGTAAGTTCTGGGTTGTCGGCGCGCACGGTGGCGGTACCGACCAAAATTGCGTCTAGCTCAGAGCGCCGGCGGTGGGCATCGGCACGAGACTCTGAGCCGCTAATCCACTTGCTGGTTCCGTCGGTCGCGGCGCTGCGGCCGTCAAGGCTGCTTGCCCACTTGAGAGTCACAAATGGTCGGCCGAGTTTTGCTGAGGTTAGCCAAATGCGGTTCTGCTCATCTGCCTGGGTCTTCATGACTCCAGCAATCACCTCGATGCCAGCCTGCTTTAGGGTGGCTGCGCCACCGCCAGAGGCGTCACCTGGGTCACTTGAGGCGTAGACAACCTTGGCAATGCCGGCTTGGATCAAAGCTTGAGCGCATGGGCCGGTAACTCCGGTGTGGTTGCAAGGTTCAAGGGTTACTACCGCGGTCAAGCCGGCGGCAGAAGCCGCAGCCAAATTCTTTAGCGCCGCAACCTCGGCGTGATCGGTGCCAGAGCCCTGGTGCCAACCCTCGGCAACAATCTCGCCGTCTTGGTTCAAAATAACCGCGCCCACCTGAGGGTTCACCCCGTGGGCTGGTCCAAGCAGCGCAAGTTCCAGCGCGCGAGTCATCGCCGCTTCGTAAATTGCTGTGGTCATCCGCTGCTTCCGTTCTGATTGAACGTACTCGCGGGGTAGGAAAACTAGGCCTACGCCAACGCCAAAAAAAGGCGCGACTAGGCCTGTTCTTCTCCCATCCGGACTTTAACCGTCGGCATCTGAATTTCACAGATTCAACCGGCCACCAAGAGTTCACTTGGCAGACGGGTCGCGGGCTGTAACCGCCGGCTCAGATTTTCACTGACCCCGAAGAACGTTTTGTTGCTAATTCAAGGCTAACGCCCTGCAGGAATAAACCCAATTCGGTCGTAAACAATTCCCAGAGTCTTCTCGGCAAGTTCATTGGCTTTGTCAGCGCCTTTTGCCAGCAAGCGGTCAAGTTCAGCAGGATCGGCCAAAAGCTCGTTTGCGCGGTCACGAATTGGCTCGATTGCGGCCAACACCACCTCGAGCACCTCGCTCTTCAGCGCACCGTAGCCCTGACCTTCAAAGTGAGCAGTCAATTCATCAATGCTTTGGCCACTAATTGCCGAGTGAATGCCCAACAGGTTAGAGACACCCGGCTTGGTTTCCCTGTCAAATCGCACCACGCCATCGGT
>JBEEOK010000081.1:0-13500 GCA_041191645.1 Actinomycetota bacterium
CGGGCATGCCATTCACCGCTTACGAGGTTGCTGGCAAGCGCCGCCTGGTTTGGACCACCTTCATGCCGTCACAGGTGGACATTGACATCAAGCACGAGAAGGGCCAGAACTACCTAAAGAGTGTTCTAGAGGCACTCCAGTCTGGTGGCGTAAAGGTTGTTCGCCTAGACGCAGTTGGCTATGCCGTGAAGACTCCGGGCACCGACTCATTCATGACCCCGGAGACCCTAAAGTTTGTTGAAGAAATCACCGAACTGATTCAGTCATACGGCATGCGCGTTTTGGTTGAGGTTCACGCTCACTACACTCAGCAGCTAGACATTGCGCCGCTAGTTGACTTGATCTACGACTTTCAGACTGCGCCGCTATTGCTGCACTCATTCTTTACCGGCACCGTTGACCGCCTTGACGACTGGTTCAAGATTCGCCCAAACAACTGCCTAAACGTTCTTGACACTCACGACGGCTACGGCGTGATTGACGGTGGACCAATTAACGGCCGCCCAGGTTTGATTACCCAAGATGAAATGGCGTTTATCTTCAAGAAGGCCGAAGAAAACACCAATGGCCACTCAGCAATTGCATCGGTGGTTCCACAGTGGTTCAGCCTGCCTCACCAGATCAACGCCACCCTGCCAAACATTGTGGCCAACGACACCGCCTACGTGATTATGCGCGCGGTTCAGTTCTTCTTGCCGGGTGAACCTCAGGTTTACTACGTGGGTCTTTTCAATGGCATGGATGACGTTGAGCTGTTCAACAAGACCGAACAGGGACGTGACGTAAACCGCCACAACTACACCCCAGAAGAGATTGCTGTTGCTCTTGAGCAGCCAGTGACCCAAGCGATTATTGCGCTAGCGCGCTTGCGTAAGTTGCCTGTTTTTGAGGGCCAGTTCTCTTGGCAGGTCACGGGCGACAGCTCACTAAGCATGGGCTGGGTAAACGGCGACGAATCACTGACCTTGCGCTTCGACACATCAGTTGAAGCGCCTTCATTTGTGATTGAAGTTAAGGGCGCCACCGGCACCCGCACCTATGACTCAGTTGAGGCACTAGCCAAAGCAGAGTAACTCAATCGGATTCAAAAACTAGAGCTCAAGTTAGGCCACGGCCGGCTTGAGCTTTAGTTTTGCCTGGAACAGCACCTGCTGGCCAGGTACCTGAATCAATGACCAAGTGCCTTCGAGATAATCAACCCAACTGCTGATAATTGCCGAGCCACCGCCGCTGCGTTGTGACTCATCGAGTGGCAGGCCGTCGTTGGCGATTTGCAGGTTGTAGTGATCGCCGTCTGCTGCAATTGACAGCCACACGTTTCTGGCCTGGCCGTGGGCAGCCGCGTTCAAAATAACCTGCTCGGCAATGCGGTACAGAGCCAGTTTGGTGCGCTCAGGCAAAGCCGGGGACTGAATCTCTGAATCAATGCCAATAGCGACCTTTACCTCTGGTGAGTAACGGTCAGCAATGTCTCTGATGGCAGCCGTAACTGAGATTTGCTGAAGGTCTGGCGATAGCTGCTGGCTGGCTTTGCGCACGTCAACCCGGCGAATGTGCTCAATTTCTTCGATGAAAGAATTGGCGATTGCCAGCTGCTCAGGCGGCATGTTTTTTGCTGCATTGCGCATTTGCAAACCTAAGACAACCAACTGAGATTGCAGGCCGTCGTGCAGGTAGGTGGCGATTTCTTTGCGCACCTGCTCTTGAGCATCAATGATTTTGCCACGCTGAATTTCTAGCTGGTCTAACAAGAACTTAGTGTGATCTACCTGCGCCTGAAGCTTGGCATTCGACTTGCCAAGAGAGATGTTGATGACAAAGTAGAAAACCACAGCCACCCAGAAAAGCGGGAATCCTGCGGTTAATTGCCCATTGACGTTGAAGTTGAACAGGGTAACCACCACCACTCGGGTCAAGAGCATAATGACTGCCAAGACCAAGGCGGCAACAAAATAGATGGCAGTGGTGTGGCTTGGGTTTTTGTCGGTGATCCACGCCGAAATAGCAAGCGTTATGTAGGTGACAAATGCAGCGAGAACAGCACCGGGCAAGCCTTTGGCAAGCCCCTCAAAGGCATTCAGCGTAACCCCATTCACGGGTGAATTAATCTCGACAACTGTGACAGCCGTCAGGATAAAAAGCGAAAACACGATCGAAATTTCTTTGGAGCGAATCGGCCACGGGCCCAGATCGCTGAGGGCTTTCTTGAACCAGCTAGTCATGATAAGTTGCGCCTCTTGATTCACGCAGGTAGTTGAGCACGGCTGTGGTTCTGAGATCGGTGCCTGTGGTTGGGTTTGGCACTAAAACTTTGTAGGCCTTTGAGAGCTCTTGGCGAATGGTGACCGCCGCATAACCTAGCCGGTTTGCGATCTCAACGGCGTCTAGCCCGCTTGCCACCAATGACATAATTTGCTGCTGCTTTGAAGACAACTTTGAAATTCTGTTTGGTGCTTCAGCCGCATCACCGAGGCTGGTTGCCTTGGGCTCCATTACGTTGAGGCCTTTGGCCGTAGCGACCAGAACCTTGACCAGGTAATCCATCGATAGGTCAGCTGATTTCGAAACCGTTGACCAACCGTGGCCAGTATCGCCCGGCAGAGATGCCTGGATGGCCGAGGTAATTAGCTGCGAGAACAGAACTATTCCAATGTTTGGGTTTCGCGCACGCAGCTGGAACCCAACCTCGATGCCTGAAAGCGATTCAGAGCCAAGCCCAACATCCAAAAGTGCAACGTCATACCGAATTGCATCTTTGATGGAAACGTCTTTAGCTGAGAGAGCTGGCGTGACCTGCTCAATGCCAGGCTGAATGCGCAGTGACTCTGAAAGTAGCCCGAGCAGCGCAGGGTCATTCTCGACGAAGAGAACCCGCAATCCGCGCATGTCACCATAACCGTTCATCTGTAGTTCCCCCATGGCTACTTTACTGGCTGCCCAATAATGGGCGAAAGCCCCCTATTTGGGGGACTCGCCAGAATTGCGCACAAGAAGCACATGCCCAGGCATCAAGATTTTGCCTGGCGTTTAGACCCAGATCTCTATTCGTTTGGTGTGCGGATACCGAACCGGAACCTTTTGTTTGCCTAGCTGCGTTGGAATCCTAATCACTGCACAAAATCGCAGTTAACTAGGAGAAAAATAATGATCAAGCGCATTGCAGCTACAACCGCTGCCGCCGCCCTTGTTGTAACCGGCTCGTTATCAGCTTTTGCAGCCGAAACCCCTGTCTACATGGAGGCCGTTGCTGCCGGTACCACCCTAACTACCCTGGCCACTTCAGGCGACAAAATTGGCAACTACTACCTGCCAGGTATCCCAGACGGCCTAGGTGCATACAAGCAGGGCTCGAACGTCAAGGTTCTAATGAACCACGAGATCTCAGCCTCTGGCATTGCGGGCACCATCACCCGCGCAAATGGGCTGACCACTGGAACAACCATCACCGAATTCACAGTTGATGCTCTGACCCAAAAAGTAATCTCGGCCAAAGAAGCAATCAAGAAGGTCTCTTTCTACAACTACGCAACTAAGAAGTTTGTAAAGAAGGCTTCTGCTCCAGCGGTCGGCACAACCTTGTCAGACAGCTACGGCAAATACCACACCAACGCGCTAAGCCGTTTCTGCTCATCATCATTTGAGAAGGCCGGAACCTTCACTGCCAAGGTCGGTGGGCGCACTGTTGGCTACAACGGCTCGATCTACCTAACCGGTGAAGAGGTTGGCGACGAGGGTCGCGGCTTTGCTCTTAACTCAGCTGGCGAACTTGTGCAGCTTCCACGCCTAGGCCTTGGCTCATGGGAAACCTTCAACGCTGTTCCAACCGGTTCAACTAAGACCGCGATTATTGGAACCGAGGATGGCGCCGACAACAAGTCTGAACTTCGCCTATACGTTGGAACCAAGCAGTCAAAGGGTGCCTGGTTTGAGAAGGCCGGACTTAACAACGGCAAGAGCTACGTTTTGAACATCGGTGGAATCAAGACCGACACCGCCTACCGTGCCACCATTGGCAAGGGCGTTGCCACCGCGGTTAACTTTGCCGAAGTTGATTGGAACCAAGGCGGAACCGCACAGAACGTTGACACCTTGAACTCTGGCTTGGGCTTCTCTGCTATCGAAGATGGCGCTTTTGACCCGAACAACAAGAACGACTACTACTTTGTCCAGAAGAGCTCTGCAAAAGATGTAAACGCAACCTCGCTAAACCCTGACGACGCTGCTGTGATCAAGCGCGACGGTGGCGCAATGTGGAAGCTATCATTCGTGGACGTGAAGAACCCGCTAAAGGGCGCGACCCTGACCATGGTTCTTGACGGAACCGAGGCTCCTTACCTAAACATGCCAGACAACATCACCATTGATAACTCTGGCAACGTTTTGATCCAGGAGGACCCAGGTAACAACGCTCAGGTTTCACGCGTGATTGCGTACAACATTGCCACCAAGAAGATGGCTGTTGTCGCCCGCTTCAAGGATGTCTACTTCTCATCAGACGCAACTTTGGCCACCGCCAAGATGACTGAAGATGAAGAGTCATCTGGCATCATCGATGTAACCCGCATGTTCAAGAAGAACGCTGCCGACACCAACAGCTACTACTTGCTAGATGCCCAGGTTCACGTGCCAACCGCCACAGCCCGCCCAGACATCACCGATGCAACCACTCAAGCCGAGCTGCTAAAGCTAGTTGAGGGTGGCCAGCTTTACTTGATGACTGTTGCCGACTGGTCGCAGGTGGACTTCAAGTAATTCATCGCAATGAAATGCGGGTGGCTTCGGCCACCCGCATTTTTTCTTAATTCGAACCTGGTGCAGGGGCCGCTGGCCTGCGTCAGCTAACGGTTAGATCTGGCCCGTGTCGAGGCCTTCAAGCAACTGCTGGGCACGCACCCTGAGCTCTGGTAAATCGGCAAGTTTCTTTAGGCCAAAAATCTGCTGACTCATGCGATGGTTCTTCACAAAAGTCTCTTTGTGGCGGTCAAGGAAATCCCAGTAAAGAGTGGTGAATGGGCAAGCGTTGTCGCCCACGCGCTTCTTTGGGTCGTAAACACAAGATTTACAGTGCTGAGTCATGCGGCTTAGATAAGCACCACCGGCAGCGTATGGCTTGGTCATGAGCAAGCCGCCGTCAGCATGAGTGGCCATGCCAATGATGTTTGGCACCATCACCCATTCGGCAGCATCGATAAACTGCTCGCGCATCCAGTCAAGAAATTGCTGTGGGTTGGTGCCCGTGATCAAGGCTAAATTGCTAAGGATCATGAGGCGCGGAATGTGGTGCGTCCAGGCACGAGCCTCAACATCGGCAACCACCGAGCGCACACAGTTCATTTGAGTTTTTGAAGAGTCATTGAAAAGCGGCAAAAGTTTGCGGTTCGCGTTCAACCCGTTGCGCTCTCGGTAGTCCTCACCCAGATACCAATACATGCCATTGATGTATTCGCGCCAGCCAATAACCTGCCGCACGAATGCCTCTACAGACTCAATTGGCGCCAGACCTTTTTGGTAAGCAGCTACCGCGGCGGCAACCACCTCGCTGGCGTGCAGCAACCCATTGTTTAGATATGGGCTAAGCAGCGAGTGGTGCAGTGCCCAGTTATCGGCAGCAACAGCGTCTTCATAGGGGCCAAAGTTAGGCAAGTGATGATCTATAAAATTTTGCAACTGCTTGAGCGCACCGGCCCGAGTTGTTGCCCAAGTGCCGGTTGGCTGGTGACCAATCTGCTCGGCGACGGCAAGATCTGTGGCATCGGCCGCGTGAGTTAGATAAGGCGGGTAGGTGTAATTCTTTGGTGGTGGCAACCGGTTTTCAGAGTCGTAGTTCCAACGCCCGCCCTCAGGCTCGCCATCGCCAACCAAAATGCCAAGGCGCACACGCTGGGCCCGATAGAAGTTCTCCATGACAAAGGTCTTCTGCTTCTGGGCCCACAGCGCAAACAACGCCCGGGTCGTTAGAAAAAAGTCATTCTCAACAAACTGAACCCCAAAGTCTTTTAGGTTTTGCAGCTGCTTGAAAGATGACGGTTCGGCCGCCAGGATTGGCACATCGCCAAACTCGGAACGCGCCTGCGTCAGTCCATCGATGGTGGTTGGGGCTTGAATGTAGCGAACGGTGAAGCCCCTGGCCTCAGCCTCAACTGCAAACTGTCTGGCTGATGCCAACAGAAAATAGATACGCTCTGGGTGCCAGTCGCGGCCGGTAATCATGCGCTGACTCTCGACCAGAATGATTGCCTGTGTGGCTGGGTCTGCGGTTTTTAGAACTCCGCGGTCAAAATTTAGATGATCGTGGGCGATGTATAGAAGCTGCTTAATCATTAGCCCTTGCACCGCTGCGAACAGTACTTGACATTGGCCCAGTCGCGGGCCCACTTTTTGCGCCACTCAAATTTGAGACCACAGCGCTCACAAACTTTGGGTTCAAACCCATTCTTTGTTTTGGCTACCGGCATAACTAAAGACTAATCGCCTGGCGAACCCATGCCTCAAGGTCGGCCTCAGGAAGGGCCTTGCTGAAGTGATAACCCTGGCCAGAATCAACTTTCATTCCGGCGAGTAGCCGGCCAACAAGCCCTGACTCAATGCCCTCGGCAGTGACCTTTAGGTTTTGCCCCTTGGCCATGTTGGTTACGTCAGAAACCATTCGGTGGCTGCGTTCATCGGTGTCAATGTTTTCAAGGAATGACTTGTCAATCTTGAGAATGTCGAGCGGCATCTTTTGCGCCTGGCCAAGGTTTGAATAGCCGGTACCGAAGTCATCAAGGGCAATGCGCACGCCTGCTTGACGCAACTTTTCTAACTGCGCCATAACCACATCGCTGCCGGCAAGTGTGCGTTCGGTGACCTCGAGCACGATTGAGCTATTCGGCACGTGAGCCTTAGCTGCTTGGGCCAAAACAAAGTCGGCAAAGGCGGCGTCTTCAAGTTGCGGTGCCTCGACGTTTATCGAGACATAAGGGGCAGGCAAACCAGCCTTAGCAAACGCTGAGGCAATCGAGCGCGACCAGGCTCCAAGAGATTCACGAAGCACCTCGCTGCCAAGCTCAACGGTTAGTCCTGCACGGTTCACAATCGGCAAGAACTGGTCAGGCGGCACTAGCCCGTTGCCCGGCCGCTGCCAACGAATGAGTGCTTCTACACCAATTGGCTGCAGTGTCTCCAAAGAAACAATCGGCTGAAAGTGCATTACGAATTCGCCAGATCTCAGGGCGTTGCGCACCGCGATTTCTTCCTGCCAAGTAGTCAACATTCCTTGGTGTTCGGTAGGTGAGAAGATGGTGAACCCTGAACGCTCCCCCGGCTCTTTGGCTAGGTAAATTGCCAATGAGGCACAGCGAGCTAACTCAACTGAGTCGTCGATTCGAGGCTGAGATAAAGCAACCCCCACACTGGCACTGACTTCTGAGTCAAGACCAGCCAATTTTGTGGTGAACTGCAAAGACTTCACTAATTCTTGGGCGCGAGCGGCGGCAGCCTGACTTGACTCGTAAACACCGGTCAAACCAAACTCGTCGCCAGACAAACGCGAAACCTTCTCGGTTTCTGTTCTGAAAGCCTCAAGCCGGTTAGCCACCTCGCGAAGCAAAACGTCTCCGGCCTCATAGCCAAGTGAGCCGTTCACGTCGCGGAATCTATCGATGTCAATCAACATGATCGATACGACTTGCTCGGCAGTGGCCGACTGAATGTTTGCCTCAACCGATTTCGTGAATGAGTTGCGGTTCGGCAATTTAGTGAGACTGTCAAAGTCTCGCTCCTGTGAAAGCTCAAGGCCTCGAGCGTCTCGAGTGACGGCTGCCTGAACAACTTCATGCAGGCGCTGCTCGATGAAGTCGTGTTCCTCAGGGCCAATGTCAGAAGCCGTATCCTGCAATAGCTTGAAGAAGGTAATCTCGTTATCAACGATTTCAACCTTCATAAATAGGTCAAGCGTTAGTGAGAATAAATACTCTTTGAGGTCGGTAATGACGTCCTCGGTTGCAACGCCAGAATTAATTGCTTGAATAAGTTCACGACACCTGGCATCAACCTTCTGAACCAGCAATAGGCGGTTCCGGGTGAGCTCAAGGTCCTTGCGTTGCTCACGAAGCCTCTCGCGAATAATTCTGAAACCACGGATTATGTCTAGCGTCACCCAAGCACCCAGCGCACCACCGCTGATGATTCCAACTACCAGAAGCACTGCCTGAATAACCTCAGCCTGCACTCGCTGCGCAATTGCCTGTTCAGTTATTTGCCGGGTTAGGTCTTCAAAGGTCTGGCTCAAAAAGCGGGTTTCACTGGCAAACTCGTCGATCTCAGCTTTATGGGCTCTTTCGTAAGCAACCCTCTGGTCATCAGGAACATCGGACAGACCCAAAATAACTTTGTCGTATTCCGCAAGTGCACTTCGGTAGTCCGGCTCGGTAAGGTCAAAGGTTGCCTGACCAGACTGCGTAACTACCGCCAAGCGCTGCCCCAACATGGCCCGGCTAATCTGCACATCGCGAGCCGAGGCATCACCAAGAACCCAGTCGTGGGTGTCAAGAATCACGTTGAATGATTCACGTTGCACAAATGTCATTGCCGAAGCATCGCTCTCTTGGTTCAGGAGAGTGCGCTCATCTACGTTGTGCGCGGCTAATGCTGACACCGAAAACAGCATTAGGCCAACGAGAGAGCCGGCCGAGATGAGGCCAAGAATGACGTGCCCAACCTTGACCCGAAAGACCTTCTTTCGGGTTCGTTTGGCTGCGGCAGCGTTACTCATTCTTATTCAGCAACCTCAATGGAGCGTAGGCTCCAGTTCCAAGCATCTAGGTAGTCAGAATACTCATTGCCGTCTGGAAAAATAATGCGAATCGGGCCGCCAGCATCCATTGGAATGATCTCCCCATTACGCTCGACAGCCAAGACACCATTAGAAGCTGTGAACGCTGAAGCTTTATCTTGATAGCGATAGTCATTCAAAGCAATGGTCAAAACCTCATCTGTGGCTTCAATTCCCGAGGCCTCGAATAGGGTCCCTAGATTTACGCCGACAAAGGTTTGGTTTTCCTTCACGAATGGCTCGTAGATTTCTACCTCGGTTTCGGCCAATGCGCGCAACTCTGGAATTGTGTAGTCCACCGACTCAGCGCCAGTGACGGTCAAGACAACTTCATCGTCAGAAGGAGGGTCTACCGGAAAACCGCCATAAGGGTTTTCGGCCACAGCCTCTGTGGCAGAGGATTCACTGGTTGAACTGGCGGCCCCCGCCGCTCCCGCTGAGCAACCACTTAATGTGGCGCCAACTAGCAACGCCAAAAGCACCGCTCCTATTTTTTCTTTTCTCATGATTCCCCCTGAATTATTTGATTAGGTAGTGCAAAACCAAAGGTCACAGCCTAGGTTCTTAAAACTCTTTAGTTGCGAGCCGGTGGCCTGAACCGGCGCAACGGCATCAATGCCAAGCACGTTGGCAATAGCCACTACTGATCGTGGAACAGCCCAGTCGTAGTCAGTTTGGTCTGGTGCGCCCCATTGCTCAGGCTGCATAGAAAGCGCATCAACCACAAGCGCCACCGGCGTTAGCAGTTGAAGCATTTCTAGGTCGCGGTTTCCCGAACCAAATGCATCGAGAACTATGCCTACCGAATGGCGGTCGATAAGTTCACGCGCCACCAGGCGGGATTCGAACGAGGCACTGGCACAAGACAGCACCAGGCTGATTGCCGCTGACGTGCCGGTCTGGCGGACTGCTTCTACCAAGCCAGCAATTCGTTCGCCATCTAGCCAGAAACTCTTTGGCAGCTTGAGCCATAATTCGTGTTGATGCTCCGCCGGGACTGTTGAAAGCCTTTCGGCAATCATTGCTCCTAGCCTTGCGGTGTCTGGCAGCCGCAACACTGTCTCGAGGGTGATCATCACGCCGCGAGCCTGGTTGGTTTCCAACTCTGAAAATTCAGTTGCTGACAGCAAATCGTCTGGCGTGGCCTCGGCATCTGCCTCATCAATATCTGGCTGCACCTCGATGCCGCCACCATCTTTTTTGGCGCGGTACATAAACATGTCGGCTTGGCGCAGGGCCTCGGCATAGGTGTCGCCCGGCTGCCAAAGTGCCACACCAATACTTCCGGTGCCTTTCCAAGATGATCCATTTGAATACTGGAATGGCTCTGAGACTGCTGCCCACAAACGCTTTGCCAAACCTTCAGCGCCTTCACGTGATGCAACCTCAGAGGCCACGATTACAAACTCGTCGCCGCCGATTCTGGCGAGCGCATCGGTTGGTCGGACCTGGCTAGAAAGTTGATTGGCAATGTGAATCAAGAGTTCATCACCAATGGCGTGACCAAACTGATCATTGACCTCTTTGAACTTATTTAGGTCAAGAAACAAAACTGCACGCAAGTTCTTTTTGGCAACCGGTGCCAATTGAAGCAACTGGTTCAAACCCAGGCGGTTCAGCAGACCGGTTAGCGGGTCGTGCGTAGCCCGATAGTGAAGTTCGGTGCGCACCCGTTCGCGAACCACCATCTTTGGCAACAGCAAAGACGAGGCATGCAAAAATTGCCGCTCGTCGGAGCCTAGTGAATTAGCTGATGGGGCAATAAAGACCAGACGCGCACTTGGGCGATTGTCAGCAATAATGTCTAGCGCAACAATGTAACGCACACCGGCTGACTTGAGCATTGGTGCCGTAGTTAGCCAAGTGGCCTCAGCCAGTGGCATAAGCGTTGGCTCGTGAAAATATTCGGTGGGAACCTGGGCAAGAGGGGCATCTTTCACAGGTGCGGTTAGCCGGTTCAAACTGGCTGGCGCATTTGCGTGCAGATGCCAGGTGCCGGGCTCAAGCCCGTTGGGCAAGTACCACCAAACTTGGCCTGCCCACCAGTCCAGGTTGCTCAGAGTCTCTTCCATGATCTCTTTGACGATCAGGGTGAGGTTCTCGTCGAAACGACCCTCGCTGACTCGAGTCAGAATCTGGGCATCACTCGGCGCTGCCGCCGCGGTGGAACCGTTATTTGAATCTTGCATACAGCAATCACCTCCCAGTTAGTATGAGTTTAGCTCGATGGGGGTTGTAGCGCTCCAGTCTGGCGAACCATACTTCACCGACGCACCGTTGAGCAGGCCATGCAAAAGAATCACAAGGACCCCACCCGGCCTTACGCACCTATGCCGTCGTCTGTGGTTCGCACTCGAATCCGAGTCGGCTCGTGGTTTCAGAGGCACCCTCGGCTAGGCCAACTCATCTCGGTAATCGCGCTCCTTGCCGGTGCCACCTACCTGACCTGGCGAGTGGTCTTCACGTTGCCAGGCTCTGAACCATTCTTTTTTTGGCCACTATTTTTGGCAGAGACTTTTGGCTACATCACGTTCATAACGTTGGTAGTCGAAGCTTGGCAGATTCCGTTGACACCAAGACTGCCTGCCCTTGATGTTGCAGTTGACATCATTATTGCTACCTACAACGAAGACATTGACATTATTTTGCCGACGGTGATTGGCGCCAAAAAAGTTCGTGGCAATACCACCATTTGGCTATGCGACGACGGCCGCCGCCCAGAAATGAAGCAGCTAGCCGCAGACTATGGCATTGAATACCAGGTTCGCGATGACAACCTTTATGCCAAGGCTGGAAACATCAACGCTGTGCTACCTAAGCTCAAGGGCGACTTGATTTTGGTGCTCGATGCCGACCACGTTCCATCGCCTGATTTTCTTGAAGCCACTACCGGCTATTTCTCTGACCCAAAGCTTGCCCTCGTTCAGACGGCCCATTCGTTCAGAAACCACAACTCGGTGATGCACGAGGAAGAAGGCCGCCACGAACAGTCTCTGTTTTTTGATGTCTTGCTACCGGGTCGTAACCGACTCAAGTCGGTGTTTTGGTGCGGGTCGGCCGGGCTGATAAGACGCTCGGCTCTGCTTGATGTTGGCGGCATGGCCATCAAAACTTCAACCGAGGACTTTGAGACCTCCCTGTCTCTGCAGGTTGCCGGCTACGAGATTAAGTACCACAACGAGCACCTGGTTCAAGGCTTGGCCCCCGACAACCTTGAGGCCTACACAATTCAGAGGTTCCGTTGGGCCCAGGGCACGATTGGTTCATATCGCAAGGGCGGTCGCAAGGCCTGGAACCCAAAGCTGAGCTTTGGCCAACGGTTCTCTTACACCGGCGGACTGATTTATCACATCACTCCGCTCCAGCGAATTGCTTACACATTTAGTGTTTTCGCAGTGGCCATTTTTGCCGCTAAACCGGTAGGTTATTCGGGCCAGTATTACCTCTTGTTCTGGGGCATCTGGGTGTTGCTGTCACTGATTGCCGTCGAGGCCTTGGAGCGTGGAGTTTCGCAACCATTTGAAGGTATGCGAAACCACCTGATTGTGTTTGAAGCCTTCCTGCGGGCTATGCCATCGATGTTTTCTAAGAAAGAAATGCGCTTTGTGGTCACGCCAAAAAACGAGGTGGACCTAGGAGGCTGGCAATCAGTCAAGCTACTGCGCATGCCGATTATTTTGACAACCCTGACCCTGATTGCCCTATCAATCCGCTGGTATGACACCTGGCAAAAGGCTGTCTACGGGCAGGGCTTCTTGGGCGACATTACCCCTGAGGGAATCATCGTTGCCAGCATCTTTGGTGTTGTTGAATTTGCGATTGTGGCAAGCCTGACCTCGCGAGTTTATAACCGCCGCCAGTACCGCAAGCTTTGGCGGTTTCCGGTTGACCTGCCTGCCAAAGTTGCCGGTCAGAAAGCAAAGTGTGTTGACCTCCACCATGCCGGGGCTGGCGTCGTGCTACCTAGCTCGGTGGTAACCAAAGATCTTGTTGAGGTGGGCTCAAGAATTACGGTGCACATTGAATGCCGTGCGCTAGACGGCACTTCTGTCTTGGCCCGCGGTTTCATGACGGTTTCTAACATTGGCCCGTTCACCGAGGGTGGCGCCACTGTTCGTCTTGGTGGGCCTATCGAATGGTACTCAGATGCCGATCGTGACATTGTGGTTGAGCACTGCTACGTGGTTGAACCGTACGTAGCCCGCAACAAAATTTGGGCCCGTCGTGCGCCACGTGTTCCGGTTTCGTTAGTTGCAGACATTGCCGGCGTCGAGGCAACCTGCGTTGACCTCAGCATTTATGGTGCCGCTTTTATGTCTGACACCGATGCCTGGGCAGTTGGTGATGTTGTGCCAATCTCGCTGACGCTAGAAGACGGCAGCAAAGTAAACGGCCACCTAGATGTTAAGAACGTGGTTCTCGGAGATGACGAATGGTTCCGTATTGGTGGAACTACTCAGTGGGAGGAAACATCTTGGTTGTTGAGATACACAACCTTGGCCATGGCTCCTTCAGGCAAGGCCGACAGCGCACTTCCGCCAGTCTAGGTAACGAGAAGTTTGCGGACCCCTAACGGACGGTTCGTAGCCTCAACGCATTGAGCACGACCGATATGCTCGAGAAAGCCATGGCCGTGCCAGCGAGCATTGGGTTGAGCAAACCAAGCGCGGCAACCGGGATTAGCACCA
>JBEEOK010000082.1:0-8906 GCA_041191645.1 Actinomycetota bacterium
TGACCATCATCAGCCGCGACCCAGCCCCAGCCCCAAAGGCTTACCTTGAGGTTTCGGGCGGCATCTTTAGAGACATGACCATTCACGACTTTGACATGGCCCGTTTCTTTGTGCCAAACATCGTTGAGGTCAGCGCGACTGGTGCAAACTCATTCAGCGACGACATTCGTGAGATCGGCGACTTTGACAGCGTGGTCGTAACCCTAAAGGGTGCCGGCGGCGAGCTAGTTACGATCATCAACTCACGCCACAGCGCCTTTGGTTACGACCAGCGCTTAGAGGCATTTGGTAGCGACGGCGCACTATTTGCTGAGAACGTGGCCCCAACGACCGTAAAGCTTTACACAAACAAAGTTGTTGAAGCCCGCAACCCATACATGGAATTCTTCTTGGAGCGCTATGCCTTTGCGTACAGCAACGAGCTTGAGCAGTTCATTGTGAGCATTGGCTCTGGCGAGGTGCTTAACCCAACCTTCGAAGACGGCCGTGCAGCCCTTGTTCTTGCTGATGCAGCCCAGCTGTCTGCAACCACTGGCAAGAGCGTAAAGGTTGACCTCAGCTAATTTGCACAAATAGGAACGGCCCGGGAATAGCTCGGGCCGTTCCTATTTTCTAAGGAAAATTTATTCCGGCTTGGTTAGAGCCTGTATCTTTCCAGTGTGCAACTCGGTCTTGAAGGCCGTCAGAATCTCTGCGATAGATTGTGGCGCAATACCCAAAATCTCCTTGGTGCGGGAATTAGACAATGAGCTGTCGACAGGAACCGGTCCGGGGAACAACTCCTCGACTGGTGGCTCGGTCTCGCGAAGCAAACCCGAATCAAGTTCAAAAATGTCGCAGGTTAAGCGCGCCAATTGCATTCGGTCAACGGCATCGTCACCAACCAAATGAAATGTGCCGACTGCATTTCGCGAAACGACTCGTTCAACTTGGGCGCCGATCTCTGCCGCCAATGATGGAGTGGTTACTTTATTTACGTGGTCGCCGCCCCAGACCTCAAATGTTCGGCCCGACGATAACGCCTCAACCAAAGAGTGGACGAAATAGCCAAAACCTACATCTTGGGAACGAGGGCTTTCGGTCAATTGGTGCCGCCCCATCACCCCAGCAATTCTGCATATGGCGCCATTTTCTGGTGCCAAGTCTCTAATAACCTGTTCGCCAAGAGCCTTCAAGAAGCCGTAAAAATTCACGGAGTTGCCCATGTCGGTCTCAGGTGCCTTGTGCTGCGTGCCATCAAGGACCCAGTCGGTAGAAATGTAAATCGGTTTTACACCCAGGCTATTTGCAGCCCTCACCACTCGACTGGTCATGCCAACAAACGAGTCGTAGGCATAGGTTCTATCTGCAACAAGCCGGTTGAACTCATTGGCAATCGCGCAGTGGACCACAGCATCACATTTTTCTAGACCGCCGGCAATAGAGTCGACATCAGCGAAATCTACTACCGCCAGCGGCCATGGCACATCATATTCAACGGGACGCCTGGCCAGGCCGATAACCTCGTGCCCATACGCCTGAAGAATTGCTGCGATGTTGCTGCCCACAAAGCCGGTTGAACCGGTGACAGCAATTCTGGCCAAAGTTCAGCTCCTGCTATTCGCCTGAAAGTTCAGCGGCTACTGCCCTAATGAATTCAACACTTTGCTTAGCTTCTGCGAATGGGCCTGCGCCTTCTCCAGGTTCAGCATTGATCACGTTGTCTTGCTCCAGCACGAACCAACCATCAAACCCCGATGAAATTAGATTGCGAACGATGGATCGAACGTCCACGTCTCCCGTACCCAGCGGTACGTACATGCCCTCAAGAATGCCTTGGTAGTAGGTGATCTCACCTGACTGGACCCGGTCAGCTACTGCCAAGTTCACATCTTTCAAGTGAGAGTGTGCAACTCTGTCGGCATACTTTGCCGAAAACTCAACAGGGTCGGTGCCGCCAATGATCATGTGGCCGGTGTCCAGGCAAAAGTCGATCGTTGAACCATTAAGAATCTGCATCACGTCAGCCTTAGTTTCTACCATGGTTCCAACGTGTGGGTGCAAAACAGCTTTCACGCCACGGGCGGCGGCGGCCTCTTTGATGCGCTCTAGGTTGCCAAAGAATACGTTCCAACCAGCTTCGTCCAACTCTGGGCGCTTGGTGTCATACCCATCAAGGCCAGTATCAGCTGAGAGCACCAAAGTCTTGGCGCCGGCTGCTGCATAACTTTCGAGTTCTGTGAGCACGTCTGGCAGTGGGTCAAAATCTGCTTTGTGCATCACGATTGGAAAGAACCCTCCGACCGCTTCCATACCGTGTGCAGCCAAAACCTCGGCGCGGCCAGCAGGGTCTACCGGAAGAAACCCAAGTGGACCAAACTCGGTGGCGCCCAGCCCAAGCTCAGCCATTTCACTCAAGACTCGATCAGGGTTCATCTGGTGACCCCAGCCTGGAACCTCGCACACGCCCCATGAAATTGGGGCGCCGGCAATCTTTACTTTCTGAGCTGACATTGGTTTTCTCTTTCTATCTTTTGGCAAGGGCCTGCGGTTGGCGGCCCTCGATGAAATCTCTGACGCCCTGTGCGGCATCAATGAAGGTTTGTTTTGTGGATTGAACACTAAGCCCCATTACATGCGGAGTCAGGACTACGTTTTCGTGCTCAAAAATTGCGTGGTGAACCGGCGGCTCTGGGTCAAAAACATCAAGGCCCAAGCCACCCAACTTGCCACTTTGCAGTGACTGGTGTGCGGCATCTAGGTCAATCAATGCACCTCTGCCACAATTTACCAAGATTGCCCCGCTCTTAAATTTTTCCAACAGCTGAGCATTGACCATCTGATTTGTAGCGTCGGTCAGAGGCACGTGAAGCGAGATCACATCACACTTGGATACAAGTTCTTCAACGCTTGCAACAGCCCGTTCAGGCGCAATTTCTGCAAACGGGTCGTATGCCAAAACATTCATGTCGAAGGCTTCAGCAAGTTTGGCTACTCGGCGGCCGATTCGGCCAAACCCCACGATTCCGATGGTTTTCCCCTCGAAATCACCGACCGGGTACCTTGTTCTTTCGCCCCAACGACCAGTAGCCACGAGCGTGTTCAACGGGCCAAGCCTTTTGCTCAAATGGAGAGCATGAGCTAGAGCGCCCTCTGCAACTGCGTTTGTGTTGCTACCGGGTGTAATTACAACTGGAATGCCTTTTCGCTCGGCGATTTCTAGGTCAACTAAATCGGTGCCAACACCGGTGCGCGCAATAACTTTTAGATTCGGCATGCTCGCAAAGGCAGCCTTGTCAATAACATAGGCAGCCCGCACAATGGCACCCACGGCAACCGCGAGATCTGACGGGGTGGGTTGCTCTACAAACTTCAGGTCGTTGCCCAGCACCGGTTGAACCACCTTGGATTCAACCGGCCCCAGACCAACAATGATTTGCAAGAGCTACTTCTTTGCCGCAGTTGTTCCGGCCACAGGTGCAACAGCAACCCACTGCCTTGACTCAGCTGATTTCTCGGCTGCAGAAATAACGCGGGCGGACGCAACGGCATCGTGAATGTTTGAGTTCACAGACTGGCCACCAATGTATGACTCAAGAAACTTGCGTGCCTCGATGGTCTTAAGATCGTCGTAACCCATACCGGTTCCGGCGCCAGGCTGGAAGTGCGAGAAATCACCGAAACCAGGAGCAGCCATGATGCGCTGGTAGCCAAGGTGAAGGCCCTTGCGGCCAATGGCAACTTCTAGTTCGTTCATGCGCTCGAAGTCCCACTTGAGTGAGCCCTCGGTGCCATAGATCTCAAAGTTGTAGCTAGCGCGTGGGCCAACTGCAACTCGTGAAGCTTCGAGGGTTCCTACTGCACCGGCCGCAACAGCATTGTCAGCAAACCGAACCAGCATGCCTCCGTAGTCCTCGTTCTCTACAGGCCCCTTTTCGCCGCCTTCAATAACGTCAAAGTGCGTACCGACACCCATCTGCTGAATTGGGCGCTCGGTGTAAACAGTTTTGGTGATGGCTGAAACTTCACTGATTGGGCCAACCACATAGTGCATAAGGTCAGCTAGGTGACCCATAAGGTCACCAAGTACACCGCTGCCGGCAAGATTGCGAATGAAGCGCCATGAAAGTGCGCCGTTTGGCTCTGATGAGTAGTCGGCAAAGAAAGTTCCGCGCAGGTTTGTGATGCGGCCCAACTGGCCCTCGGCAATGATCTTCTTAGCGTGCTCAACTGCTGGAGCATTGCGGTAGTTGAATCCGATAGTCGAAACTACGCCAGCTTCATTTGCTGCTGCTTCAACTGCCTCGGTCTCTTCTGCACCGCGGCCTACTGGCTTCTCAATCCAGAATGCTTTGCCGGCCTTGGCTGCAGCGATACCGATTTCTGCGTGCAAGAAGTTTGGTGCACAGATTGATACAACTTCAACGTCCGGGTGGTTTAGAACCTCGTGATAATCAAGAGTTCCCTCTTCATAACCCAAAACATTGACCGCATAATCAACGCGGTCTTGCGCGGTGTCTGCAGCAATGATTAGACGAGGCTTGATTACAAGTTCTGGGTAGACAACAGGTACAGACTGGTACGCACGACTGTGTACTTTACCCATCCAACCAACACTGATTAGTCCAACGCCAACGGTGCGAGGTGTACTTGACATTATTTCTACTTTCTAATTTCGGTTACTGCGTCTGTGATCGCTTTTGCCATCAGTGTTGAATCTGACCCAATTGCAATGAATTTGAAGCCCATCTCTACATAAAAGCGAGCGATGGTTGCATCTGAAGCCAGGATTCCGGCAACTTTGTTCTGTGCATTTGCAGCGTCAAGGACTTTCTGTAGCGACTCTAAGAACTTTGGGTTTTTGAAATCGCGTGGAACACCAAGTGCATAACTCAGATCAAGCGGACCAACGAAAAGGGCGTCGACGCCAGGCACAGCCGCGATTTCGTCAACAGCTTCGAGTGCGCCGACCGTCTCAATCTGAATTATGCAAGCAGACTTACTAACCGGATTTAGCGCCTCAAGATCTTTACCCCAAGCGACCGCACGGTTATAGGTTGCAACACCGCGATCTCCGTTTGGTGGGTAGCTCATGTGCTGAACAGCGGCTTTAACTTCTGCAACGGTACCAACGCGTGGAATCATCACGCCAGCCACACCGGCATCAAGCACGCGACCAAGACGAATGCGCTCGCAAGACTCAACGCGCACCAAAGTTGGAACGCCGTAGCCGCCAGAAGCAACAACGGTTGGTGAAACTTGTTCTTCACCGCCACCGCCATGCTCAAGGTCAAGCAGCACCCAGTCAACTCCGCTAACCGCAGCAACCTCGGCTGCCAACGGCGAGGCCAAACCCAAGAAGGTGCCAACGGTAAGTTGACCCTTCTTTAGGGTTTCTAGAAAGCCGCCGCGGCTAAGTGGGGACGCCATTAGTAGTGGAATCTCTGAGTCATAAGGCCAGCGTTGTAGTCATCGGAAGTTGCTTGAATCCACGGCGAATTCTCATGCACCTCTGCCGGCGCAACGTCCCACCAGACCTCTGAAGCAGGCAGGTTAGCGTGTGGAATGGTAGGCACCACGATCACAACTGGGCCAGATTCGTTGCGAGTGTCATCAAGAACTTTGGCGAACTCGGCCGTTGTCGTTGGGCGGAATGCCTTAGCACCCATACCTTCGGCCATCTTCACAATGTCGAGGAACAAGAAGTCACCCTCAAGTCGAGGTGCCTTGGTGGCTGCCTCGGCTGATTCAGAAACAATCGGCCCATCCTGTCGGTACCGAAATTCATTTCCAAAGCTGTGACCCACGCGCCACATCTGCAGGCGGCGGATCACCTGGTATCCATGGTTTTCAGAAACCACGATGGTCAGAGGCAAACGCTCCTGAGCCGCGGTCACCAATTCGGTTGGCGCCATAGTCCAAGTTCCGTCACCAATGAAGGTGGTGATGCGGTTAGCTGGGTTTGGGTTAGCCAGGCGCACACCAATTGCGGCTGGCAATTCGTAGCCCATGCAAGAGAAACCAAACTCCAGGTGCGCGAAGCGACCCTCGGTTGCATCCCAAACCTTCTGAACGTCTCCCGGCGGGCCACCGGCTCCGGCAATGATTACGTCACCAGAACGGCTGTGGTTCTGAAGAACGCCGAGCAACTGACCCTGAGTGATTGTTGCATCGGTGTCTTCTGAGAATGCAGGGTCAAGAGTGGACTTGTCGAATGTGTAGTTCACGTCTAGTGCTGCGTTTCGAGCCTTAACCCAAAGTGCGTTCTTCTCGATAACTTCTTCAGTCCACTCAGCAGGAACCTTGTAACCGGCAACTGCCTTGGTCAAGGCGGCAAGTGCAAGTTTTGCGTCGGCAACGATTGTGGTTGCGCCCTGCTTGATGCCGTCAAACTCAGAAACGTTAATCGAGACAAACTTTACGTCTGGGTTCTGGAAGATTGACTGCGATGCAGTTGCAAAGTCAGTTAAGCGTGTACCAATGTGAATGATGAGGTCTGCCTTGTTTGCAAGTTTGTTGGTCTCTGGTGAACCTTCAAGACCGATTCCCCATGCTGACCAGTCAGCCTTCTTCTGGACGGCACCCTTGCCGCCAAAAGTTTCAGTTACTGGAATGCCGGTTGCGTCGGCGAGTGCTTCAAGTTCAGCAGTTGCGTTTGAGTAAATGATTCCACCACCGGCAATGATCAGGGGGTTCTTTGCCTGCCTGATTGCAGCTGCAACTTCGGCAACTTCGTCAAGGGTTGGCTCTGGGCGGCGAATCTTCCAGTCGTGAGGCTCAAAGAAACTCTTTGGAAAATCGAAGGCGTGTGACTGCACATCCTGTGGCAATGAAATTACAACCGCACCGGTTTCAACTGGGTTAGCCAAGACCCTGAATGCCTTCGGTAGTGAGTACAACAACTGCTCTGGGCGGTTAATGCGGTCAAAGAAACGTGAGACCGGGCGGAACGCGTCGTTCACGGTTAGATCAGGTGCGCTTGGGTTTTCCAACTGCTGAAGAACCGGACCCTGGCGGCGAGTTGCGTAGGTATCACCCGGCAGAAGCAGCAGTGGAATGCGGTTCACGGTTGCGGTGCCGGCTGCGGTAACAAGGTTTAGCGCACCTGGCCCAATAGATGCGGTAACCGCGATTGCCTGAGAGCGGCGGGTTTGCTTCGCGAAGGCGGTTGCAGCGTGGCCAAGTGCCTGTTCATTTCGACCTTGAATGAATGGCAGCTCATCACTGAGTTGATCAAGCGCCTGCCCCAAGCCTGCAACGTTGCCGTGCCCAAAGATTCCCATGGCTGCCGGAATGAAGCGCTTGCGAACTCCATCGGCTACAGAGTACTGAGCAGCAATGTACTTCACGACTGCCTGAGCAACTGTCAGCCGGATTGTTTCTCCGTAGTTTGGTGTTACCGAATTCATAATCTCTGGCTCCTTAGTTCCACGCTTGGCCGTGCATAATTACAGTTTTTACGTCTGTCATTTCGGCGATTGCTGAACGAAGACCTTCCTTGCCAATTCCGCTGGATTTCAGTCCGCCGTAAGGCATGAGATCTGCTCTCCAAAGTTGGGTCCAGTTAATGTGAACAACGCCAGACTCAATCTCGCGCATAGCCTGAATGGCCGAGTTCATGTTGTGGGTGAAAACCCCAGCGCCCAGACCGTAGATTGTGCTATTTGCCAGCTCAATTGCGTGGTTAATGTCGCGTGCAGAGCTAACGGCAACCGCAGGACCAAACAGTTCATCTTGCGCAAAGGCTGAGTATGGGTCGACGTTTGTCACGATTGCCGGCTGAATCACCGTTCCGTCTTGTTCGCCGCCGGTTAGCAATTTTGCTCCTTCAGCTACTGCAGCCTTAATTGACTGTGCAACTCGGTCGGCTTCAGCCTTCGAGATTAGTGTTCCAACCTTGGTATCAGCAGCCAGTGGGTCGCCCACCTTTATCGCTTCGACCTTCGGCTTCAACGCCGCTAGAAAGTCAGCCATGATGGAATCTTCAACAATTACTCGCTGTGCAGAGATGCAAACCTGACCTGCATTGATGTAACCACCGAGCGAAATTGCGTTGGCGGCATATTCAATGTCGGCGTCTTTCAACACCACGACTGGGCCAGATGCGCCAAGTTCTAGGGACAATTTCTTGACGCCGGCAGTGCGCGAAATGTGCTCTCCAGTTTTAGTTGAACCCGTAAACGAAACCTTTCGCACGCGGTTGTCGCTAACCAGGGCGTCGCCCAGGGATCCACCGGGGCCCGTGATAACCGACAAGACACCCTCTGGTAGTCCCGCGTCTATGAAACATTGAGCTAACGCAATAGCGGTAAGGGGAGTTGATCGTGCTGGCTTGAGCACCACTGAGTTTCCCGCGGCGAGGGCAGGTGCCAGCTTGTGAAGCACAAGAAGTGCGGGGTAGTTGAACGGGGTAATTGCAACCACAACGCCCACTGGCTGCTTGATGGTGAAACCGACTTTGTCGAACCCAGTGCCTTTGTTTGCATCAAGGGGAAGGGTTTCGCCATAAAGTTGTGAACCCTCGTACGCCGCCAAGCGAATAATCTCGCCTGAACGACCAGCCTCGCCCCTTGCCTCAACCAGGCTCTTGCCGTTTTCAGCACTGATGATTTGTGCCATTGCCTCTTGGCGCTCATCGGCCAGTGCAGCCGCTTTGAGTAAAATTGCAAAACGTTCATGGCCGGGTGTCTTGCGCCATTTGTCAAAACCGTGCACAGCAACCGTGAGCGCACTGTCAACGTCTTCAAGATTGGCGGTTGCAACCTCGCCCACAACTCGATTATCGAAAGGTGATCGAACCTCTTCGAATTGTCCCGATTTTGGCGCCACTGACTGGCCACCAATAATTAGGTTGCTACGCTCCATTGCGATTTCTACCTTTATGTGATGAAAACTTTCCAATTATTTTGGAACGGTCCAATTTTTAC
>JBEEOK010000083.1:0-3783 GCA_041191645.1 Actinomycetota bacterium
AGTTCATAACCCGGCTGTTGCCACCCTGCAAGCCAGACATCAGGAACCAGAAGATTGCGCCAATGATGATGAAAGGCAGCAAGGTTCCTAGCAGAGCAAGGTACCAAGGGGTTGCCTGAACATCATCGTTGAAGCCGTCAGAAATGTTGGCGGTAGAAATTGCCTCAACTACCGCTGCGCCGCGAGGTGCAACGTAGAAGAACTGAATGTTCTTGCCGTATTTGGCATCTGCGTTGGTGAGGGTTACGTCTACGCGCTGGTCATTGCCAAGAACGGTGACCTTTTCAGCCTTACCGCTCTCAATGAGCTCTAGGCCATAAGCAGTGGTCACCTGCTTCACGCTGTTGCCGTTGATCATGGATGAGCCAACGAGCAGCACCAAAACCGCAACGAAGATCCAGATGAATGGACCACTAAGGATTTTCTTGAAGTTCATGGGCGAGGCCTAGCCTCAGTCCTTTCTAGGAATAAACCGCAGGTGAGAGCACGGCAACGCCCTTCAGCGTGCGGTACTTCTCTGAATAGTCGAGGCCGTAGCCCACGACAAATTCATTGGGAATATCAAAACCAACGAGACTGACATTTACTTCCACCTTTGCCGCAGCAGGTTTGCGAAGTAACGCCACAACCTCTACAGAGGCAGCGCCGCGGGCCTCAAGGTTGGCCACCAACCAGCTAAGGGTTAGGCCCGAGTCAATAATGTCTTCGACGATCAATACATTGCGACCAAGCACATCGGCGTCTAGGTCTTTCAAGATGCGAACCACACCCGATGAAACGGTGCCCGAACCATAAGACGAGACGGCCATCCAGTCCATAGATACCGAGGTTTGCATGGCTCGCGAGAGGTCTGCCATGAACATGACGGCACCCTTGAGAACACCAACCAAAAGCACATCTTTGCCCTCGTATTTTTTGTCGAGCTCAGCGGCCAATTCGGCAACGCGGGTGGCAATTTGTTCTTCGGTGACAAGCACCTCGGTGATTTCGTTAGCTACCTTCGAAAGGTCCACTTAGCAGGCTCCTGGTTTGAGGGTTTTAGTGGTCTTTAGCGAAATAATTTCGCCCAGTCGTTCTACTCTAACGCCTGGCAGGGTCAGTGGTTTCTGCCCGTGCCAGCGGTCCACCAGCTCATCGATGGCCAAAATGTGAACGCGGGCAAAAGTTGGCGCTTCAAGCACGTCAAGTGCACGGGCAATTAATCGGTGCCTGATGGCCAACGGTTGTGCTCTGAATGCTTCAACGCCAATCTGAATAGCGTTGGATTTGGTGGTCACAATCTGGCTGTAAACGGCGTCGGCAAGCCTCGAAAGCACTTCATCGTCTTCTCTTAGCTGCTCAGCTGTTCTCACTAGAGCCTCGGCAATACCTGGGCCAATTTCTTGCTCAAGCTTGGGAAGCAGGTTTAATCTCACGCGCACCCGGGCGTATCTAGGGTCGTGATTCATAGGGTCAAGCCATGGGCTTAATTCGCTATCGGCACAAAACGCCTGAGTTGTTTTTCGGCTAATCGACAGCAGCGGGCGCAGGTATCGGCCCGAGTGCATGGCCATGCCGTTGAGCGATCTCGCCCCTGATCCGCGGGCCAGCCCCAGCAAGACGGTCTCGGCCTGGTCGTCGAGTGTGTGGCCCAGCAGAATTACCTGGGCATCAAGCCGGGCGGCCGCCTCATCGAGTGCCGCGTACCTGGCAGTTCTGGCGGCAGCCTCTGGCCCACCGGCCGTGCCAACCTCTACCGTGGCAACCTCGACCGGGTCCAGCCCAAGCCCTATCAACACCGATGCGGTTTCGGCGGCCACCTTTGCCGAACCGGCCTGCATTTGGTGATCTACGATTACCGCACCTGCACGAAGGCCCGCGCGCGGGCCTTCAAACGCCAAGGCCGCGGCGATCGCCAAAGAATCTGGCCCGCCTGAGCAAGCAACCAAAACTAGCTGACCCTTAGTTACCCCAGCCAACCCGAGTCCTTCGCGCACGGCACGGCGAACGTCGGCAATTGCCGGTGTCAATCGCGGGCGGTCGGTCAAATGTCACTCTTTTCGGTAATCTTTTAGAAGTCCTGCGAGATTTTGTCTCGCCTCAAGCCTATTTAGGAGACCCATGGGTTACGAAGCAGTTATCGAGATTCCTCGCGGAAGTCGCAACAAGTACGAGGTTGACCACGAGACCGGTCGCGTTCACCTAGACCGCGTATTGTTCACTCCTTTTGTTTATCCAGTTGACTACGGCTACTTTGACAAGACCCTTGGTGGCGACGGCGACCCGCTAGACGCTTTGGTGCTGCTTGAGTTCCCAGTGTTCCCGGGTGTTGTAGTTGACGTGCGACCAGTTGGCGTTTTGCCTATGGAGGACGACGGCGGCATCGACGAGAAGGTCATCTGCGTGCAGACCAAGGACCCTCGTTGGGCACACATTCAGGACATCAACGATGTGCCTGAGCAGACCAAGCACGAGCTGCTTCACTTCTTCTCTCACTACAAGGACCTTGAGCCTGGCAAGTGGGTAAAGGTGGGGCAGTGGCAGGGCAAAGATGTCGCTGAGCGCCTAATCAAAGAGGCTTACGAGCGCTTTGAAAAAGAAGGCCACTAATTAGTTTTATTGCGGGCCACTAGCCGGCTGATAAAAAATCCCTCTCAAGTGCGAGAGGGATTTTTTATTGTCTAAAACTTAGGCAGACGGGCGGCCGGCGTAGCGGAAGAGTTCTCCGTAGCGCAGCGGAACGATTCGCACGGTGCGGGCTGGGTTTGGTGACTCAAGCATCATTCCGCCGCCCAGGTAAACAACCACGTGATACTTGTCGCCGCTGAAGGCGCTCTCGGTTGAGTACCACATTAGGTCGCCTCTTACCGCCTGGTTCAGTGGAATCAGCTTTTTGTTGGCAGCCATTGTGTTGAACTGGTTGGTAGCCGAGTGGGTGCCAATGTAAATTCCGGCAGCTGCGTAAGAAGCCTTCGTAATTCCCGAGCAGTCCCAAACATCTGGGCCCATGCCGCCAAGTACGTAGCGTTCGCCAAGCTGTGCCTTGGCAAAGTTGAACATAGTCTCTACCTTGCCCAGGTCAGGTGCACCAACGGTGTAGAGCTCCGGTGCGGTAGGCATCGAGGTTCCGGCGTTCTGACGGGCCTCAGCAGCCAAACCCTCTGCGCGTTGACGCTCTAGATCAGAAGCGGTGTTGCGCAAGGTCGCCAGCTGTGCATAAAGTGTGCGGTTTGCGCGCTCGCTCTCGTCAACTTGAGCCTGAACCGCATTTGCCGCATCGGTGGCTTCAGCAAACGCTGACTTTGCCAGTCCAGCTTTTTCGGCCAGCTGTTGCTTAGCAACTTTTAGCTCGTCGGTCACCGATTGCGCATAGAGCTGCTTTTCAATTGAACGGCGATAAATGACATCGTTCTGGTCGGCAACCTTTTCTTGTGCACCCAGTTGATAGAGCAGGTCATCTGCCTCGCCAGAGTTCAAGAACAAATTCAAAGAAGTTCCGCTGGTGCCATCGCGGTACATTTGCGATGCAATCTGGCCAAGCTGCTCTTTGGCGGCGTCAGCCTGAGCATTGGCGGTGTCTGCCTGGCTCTGCAAAGAGTTGACCTTGGTGGTCATAATGTCAACCTGCTCTTGGGCTTGGTTGAATTCTTCGGCCTTGATTCGTGCAGCCTTAGCCAATTTATCGGCTTCAATTTGCTGGTCAGCAATAATCTTCTCTAGACGAGCGATCATCTCTTTTTTTGCAACCACGTTGTTCTTAGCTTGGGCTACTTCTTCAGCGGTAGGGTAACTTGGCACAGCCCA
>JBEEOK010000084.1:0-7409 GCA_041191645.1 Actinomycetota bacterium
TTTATGTGGAACTGGAACTCGATTGCCCGTGAGTGCACCGACGTGCTTGGGCCAGCCGGAATTGATTGGGTCGAGACCTCACCACCTCAGGAGCACATTGCTGGTTCAGCTTGGTGGACTCACTACCAGCCGGTCAGTTACCAGATTGAATCTCGACTAGGCACCGCCGAAGAGTATCAATCCATGATTGACACCTGCGCCGAGGCGGGGGTTGGCATTGTTGCTGACGCAGTAATCAACCACATGGCGGGCGTGGGTGGCGGCACGGGGTGGGCAGGGACCGAGTTCACCAAATACGAATACCCTGGGCAATACAGCCGCAGCGATTTTCACAAGTGCGATTCCGCGACCGGTGAAATTAGCAACTACCGCGACGCGGAAGAAGTCACCACCTGTGAGCTGGTTGGCCTTTCTGACCTGGACACCGGAAACGCATCGGTGCAACAAAAGCTGGCCGACTACATGATTGGGCTATTGCACATGGGTGTGGTTGGTTTTCGTATAGACGCGGCCAAGCACATTGCCCCTGCCGATCTTGAGCAAATCATGGCAAAACTGCCAGAGAACACCTGGGTGTTGCAAGAGGTAATTCGCGGAACCGGTGAGCCAATTCAGCCAGAGGACTACATTGGCTGGGGCGATGTTTTTGAGTTTGGCTATGCCCGCGCACTTGGCAAGGGGGTTGCTACTGGACCGATTTCTGGCTTCTTGCAAACCTCACTTCGCAAGCGCATGGTTACTTCAGACAAGGCAATCACTTTTGTCTCAAACCACGACACCGAGCGCAATGGCGAAACTGCCAGCTACAAACTAAATGGCAATGATTTTGCCATTGCCACTGCGCTTATGCTGGCCGACCCTTATGGGAAACCCATGCTCTACTCGGGCTACGCTTTCTCGCAGCGCGATCAGGGCCCTAACTACCTTGCCGACGGTCGGGTGCAAGATGTCGAATGCGCCGCCGACTCGTCACCGCAGTTGACCTACCTTGACTACACCGATGGCGACTGGGTTTGCCAGCACCGGTGGCCGAGCACTTTGAACATGATTCAGTTCAGAGATGCAACTGCCGGGCAACCGATGACCGACATTTTCAAGGGTGGCCGCATCTTGGGTTTTGGTCGCGGTGAGGCAGGTTACATTTTTGCCAACCTAGACAATGATCCATACGATAAGGCGCCGCTGCAAACTTCGATGCCTGCCGGCACCTACTGCGATGTTATTTCTGGAAATCTGGTCAACGGCAAGTGCACGGGCCTTGAGATTCAAGTTTCTGAAAGTGGAACTATCGATGCGCCTATTCCAGCCGAGACCGCCATCGCGATCCATAAAAATGCCAAGCTCTAATAAAAAATTCGACTTAATTCGTAAAGAAATGTAGTGATTTGTAATCGAATTTTGAATAGCCGGCAATTGGTGTTTTCCTCGTAAATACCCAAACAATCAGGGTTTACTCGAGGAGAAATTAATGTCAGTTACCGACCAGTATCTTGCCAATAATCGTGAGTATGCGAAGACCTTTAACGGCCCGCTACCTTTGCCACCGTCAAAGCAGGTTGCTGTGCTTGCCTGCATGGATGCCCGCCTTGACGTCTACAAAATCTTGGGTCTCCAAGACGGCGAATCGCACGTTATTCGCAACGCCGGTGGAGTGGTGACCGACGACGAGATTCGCTCGCTCGCAATTAGCCAACGACTCTTGGGCACTAAAGAAATTATCCTTATTCACCACACCCACTGCGGAATGCTTACCTTCACTGACGATGGCTTCAAAGAGGGTATTGCAAAAGAAACCGGAATCAAACCGGAGTGGGCGGCCGAGGCTTTTGACAATCTAGAGGTTGACGTTCAACGCTCGATTCGCCGAATTAAAGCTAGTCCTTTCATTCCTCACACCGATCAGGTTCGCGGTTTCATCTTTGACGTAGCCACTGGCTTGCTCAATGAGGTAACCCTGTAGCAACAACTTAAAAGTGTGTGCCCGTGGAACTGCTCCGCGGGCACACACTTTTAATCCTGGTTCTAGTGGAAGAAGTGGCGTTCGCCGGTGAAGTACATAGTGACTCCGGCAGCCTCTGCAGCCGCAATTACCTCGGCATCTCGAACTGAACCACCAGGCTGGACCACGGCGCGAACACCGGCGTCTAGCAAGATCTGTAGGCCGTCTGCAAACGGGAAGAACGCATCTGATGCGGCAACTGAACCCTTGGCTCGAGACGCTGCGCGCTCAACTGCCAACTTGCAAGAGTCAACACGATTTACCTGACCCATTCCCACACCAACTGATGCACCCTCGCGAGCTAGCAAAATTCCGTTTGACTTGACCGCGCGGCAGGCACGCCAAGCAAACTCAAGCTCTGCCATGGTCTCGGCGTCGGCCTTCTTGCCGGTTACTAGCTGCCAACCCTGTGAGTTGAAGCGGCTGAATTCATCTGGCTGCTGCACCAAAACACCGCCCGAAATCTGGCGGAACTCTAGAGACTCACGTGAGTAGTTGGCAGGCAACTCAAGCACGCGCAGGTTCTTCTTTTCAAGCAAAATCTGTAGAGCTTCAAGTTCGTATCCTGGCGCAATGATTACTTCGGTGAAGATGCTGGCAACCTGCTTGGCCATGGCCACAGTAACCACGCGGTTAGATGCAATCACGCCACCGAAAGCTGAGATTGAGTCACACATGTGAGCCTTGGCGTGTGCATCGGCAATCGGGTCGGCTGAGTTGGCATCACCAACGGCAATACCGCAAGGGTTTGCGTGCTTGATGATGGCAACGGCAGGCTCGTTAAAGTCATAGGCTGCGCGCAGTGCGGCATCGGCGTCTACGTAGTTGTTGTAGGACATCTCTTTGCCACCAAACTGGCGGGCTTGTGCAATGCCGGCAACAGCACCCTCACCGGTGGTGCGGTAGATTGCTGCAGCCTGGTGCGAGTTCTCGCCGTAGCGCAAAACATTGCCCAACTGGGCCTCAATCTTGAATGACTGCTCAAAACCAGGGTTGGCGTTTTCAGTCACAGCTCCTTGACCGGCGGCGCGCTTCCAGTCGCCCTCTAGCTCGGCTGCAAACCAAGCAGATACAGCTGCATCATAGCGAGCAGTGTGAGAGAAAGCGGCGTAGGCAAGTTCACGGCGCTGAGCCAAGGTGGTTCCGCCCTGAGCAATTGCCTCAATTACCTGTCCATACTTGGCTGGGTCCACAACGATTGCCACGTTTGCGTGGTTCTTGGCTGATGCACGAACCATAGCTGGGCCGCCGATGTCGATCTGCTCAACCACTGCGTCACCCTTGGCACCAGACTGAACGGTCTGCACGAATGGGTAAAGGTTTACTACAACCAACTCGAATGGAAGCACATCAAGTGCCTGCAGCTGTGACTCGTGGGCAATCAAACGCATGTCAGCCAAAAGACCGGCGTGAATGGTTGGGTGCAGAGTCTTTACGCGGCCGTCAAGAGTTTCTGGAAAGCCGGTGATTTCAGAAACCTCAGTTACCGGAATTCCGGCAGCAGAAATTGCCGCGTAGGTTCCGCCGGTTGAGATGATGTCAACACCGGCTTCGGCCAATTTAGTGGCTAGCTCGATGATGCCAGTTTTGTCAGATACCGAAAGCAAAGCTCGCTTGATAGCAACGCGGTCGCGGTGTCGGTAATCGGCTGGCTGGTGGTCGTTGTGTGCGGCCAAGTTATTGCCTTCCAGTTATTTATTTAGTGACGAAAGCTGAATGTTCTTATCGGCAATGTCTTTGACAGTAGCCACTAGCAGTTCGCGCTCAACCTGCTTGATGCGCTCGTGCAGTTCGTACTCAGTGTCATCGGTGACAACCTCAACCTCGCGCTGGGCAATGTGAGGGCCGGTGTCGACGCCTTCGTCAACAACATGGATGGTTACGCCGGTCGTGGTAGCCCCGGCTTCAAGTGCGTCACGCACCGCGTGTGCACCTGGAAAAAGCGGCAACAGCGATGGGTGGGTGTTGATCAAATTAGGTGCAAGAGCTTTGACAAAATTCGCAGGCAAAATGCGCATGAATCCAGCCAAAACCACGAGGTCTGGCTTGAAGTGATTGATGTTGGCCAGCAGCATCTCAGCCCAGGCTTCACGGGTTTCAAAAGCCTGCGGCGAGACCACAAAGGTTGGCACGCCAAACCGCTCGGCGTGAGCCAAACCATCTGCAGGATTGTCTGAACCCACAGCCATGATCTTGGCACCAAATAGTGGGTTGTCGGTGGCTTCGAGCAGCGCCAAAAGATTGGAACCAGACCCAGAAATTAGCACCACAACAGACAGCATTGGTCTAGTTTACCTTGCGCGACGCAGTGACTAGCGGGTGATCTGCCTTATCTGGGCGGGCGCTAAAGAACGCAGCCAAAATTGACACACTGGCTACCTCAATAAAGACCACCAGCATCAACATCCATGGGTTTATGCCCACAGTTTGCAACCGGCCTGGGCCAACCCCGCCCGAGGCTAGCACTGCCAAGATACCCATTTCAATAGCTGCAACTGCGCCAGTAAATAGACCTAGGGAGACCGCGGCCGACCATGCTGAGGCAAATTCAAAACGAATGTCGGCGGCATGCTTGCGAATTAGAAGAGTGGAAGCAAACGCTGCCAGCAGCGGCACCAGAACGGCAACCAGACCAAATTCTGCCTGACCAATCGGCAGCGCCGCGGTGATAGGTAAGGCTGGGAGCGGGGCAACTGCGGTGCCCAACGGGCTAATCATTGAGCCCGCCCCTATTGAGAAACCAACGCCGGTTAGCCAGCTGGCGCCGAACACAATGACGTTTGGAAGAATGGCAATTTGCCCTAGGGTCAGAATGATTCCACCAAGCACACTTACGTGCAAGCCCTCGTAAAGTCGGGTGAATTGAATCCAGTTCAGAGCAATCAGTGCGGCAATCAGAACCGCTGAAACTGCCATCACAATGGCAACTACTCCGGTGCCAGCTCGAAAGGCTGGGCTCAGCAGCGCCCGTATCGCCCAGTGCAATCCCTCGAATTTGCGCTTCAAGAACTGGCGCAACCAGATGCGTTCAGTAGGTTCGGGCAGACCAACGGCATCACCGATGACCTCGCGCTTGCCAAGCAGTGAGCCGATCAGAACAAAGAAGAGAAAGAATGCCGGTGGAAGAAAAGTGCCCTGCCAGGTGACCGGATACACTGCGTCGTTGTGTGAAGTGGTTGCCAGCAAGAATGAGACGGCACCGTAAGCACCGACCGAAGCCAGCCAACCAGGCCAAAGTTCGGTGGCTGCGGTCAATCGGCGACCGAGACGAAGTGCCATGTAGGCCACTATAAAAGTCATACCCAACGGCACGAGCGAGATCACGAACTCAGGGACTTCGGCAATTCCAAGTGCACCCTCGGCAACCACCAAACGGGTGCCGTTAGCCATCATCCAAATGTCAGCAGCAGTGCGGTAAGGCACAAGCCAATCAATAGTTGGGTCGTTTTCGAATAGCCACACCACGGTTAGCGGAGCCAGCGTAATGCCGACTCCGATAGCCGCGACGATTGCCGCCTCAAGTGCAGCAATTAAAAAGGTGAGCTTGCGATTCACGACGAGGTCTCCCCCAGGGTCTCTCGTTTAGAGGCTTGCGTAAACCTCACGCATAAGCGCTGCGGTCTCACTTGGAGTCTTGCCAACCTTGACGCCGGCTGCCTCAAAGGCCTCTTTCTTGGCCTGTGCGGTGCCCGCTGAGCCTGAAACGATTGCACCAGCGTGACCCATAGTCTTGCCCTCTGGAGCGGTGAAACCCGCAACATATGCAACGACCGGCTTGGTTACGTGCTCCTTGATGTAAGCAGCGGCCTTCTCTTCAGAGTCGCCACCAATCTCACCAATTAGAACGATTGCCTTGGTCTCTGGGTCCGCCTGGAAAGCCTCAAGAGCATCGATGTGGGTGGTGCCAATAACTGGGTCTCCACCAATACCGATTGCAGTTGACATACCAATGTCACGAAGTTCAAACATCATTTGGTAGGTCAAGGTGCCCGACTTTGAAACTAGACCAATCGGACCAGCGCCGGTGATGTCTGAAGGGGTAATGCCAGCGTTTGATTTTCCTGGGCTGATGATGCCTGGGCAGTTTGGGCCGATCAAACGGGTCTTCTTGCCCTTGCTTACGTTGTAAGCCCAAGCCTCAGCTGAGTCGTGCACTGGAATGCCCTCGGTGATGGCAACAGCCAATGGAATCTCGGCGTCAATAGCCTCAATCATGGCGGCCTTGGCAAAGGCAGGTGGCACAAAAATCACGGTTACGTTGGCACCGGTTGCGGCCATAGCCTCTGCAACGGTTCCGAAGACTGGAAGGTTCTTACCCTCAACGTCAACGACCTCGCCAGCCTTGCGTGGGTTTACACCACCAACAATGTTTGAACCGCCAAGTAGCATGCGGCGGGTGTGCTTCATGCCCTCTGAACCGGTCATGCCCTGAACAATGATGCGCGAGTTCTCGTCTAGAAAAATAGCCATTTCTTATTCCTTCTTGGGCTTAGCGGTTCGCGAATTCAGCGGCCTTGTCAGCAGCTTCATCCATGGTGTCAACAACGGTTACTAGTGGGTGTGCAGCCTGCTCAAGAATGTAGCGGCCCTCAAGGACGTTGTTACCGTCTAGGCGAACAACCAAAGGCTTGGTGGCTTTGTCACCAAGAGTCTTGAGTGCACCAACAATTCCATTGGCAACTGCGTCACAGGCGGTGATTCCACCGAATACGTTTACGAACACGCTCTTGACTTGTGGGTCGTTGAGAATTACGTCTAGGCCAGCAGCCATTACCTCAGCCGAGGCACCGCCACCGATGTCCAAGAAGTTTGCTGGTTTTACGCCACCGTGGCGCTCGCCCGCGTAAGCAACAACGTCGAGGGTTGACATGACTAGTCCGGCACCGTTTCCGATGATTCCAACCTCGCCGTCTAGCTTCACGTAGTTCAAGTCCATGGCCTTAGCCTTGGCCTCTAGCGGGTCAAGCTGGTCGCGCTCCATGGTCTCGCGGTCGTGACGGAACTCTGCGTTGTCATCGAGTGACACCTTGCCATCTAGGGCAATGATCTGACCGTCTTCGGTAAGCACCAATGGGTTTACCTCAACCAGGGTGGTGTCTTCTTTTACAAACACTTCGTAAAGCTTCACAAAAACCGGTGCAACCTTCGCAGCAAGCTCATCGCTGAAGCCACCCTGCTTGGCAATGCTCAGTGCCATGTCTAGGTCAATGCCCTTGGTGGCATCTACTGGAACCTTGGCTAGAGCCTCTGGGCGCTCTTCAGCTAACTGCTCGATTTCCATGCCGCCCTCAACGCTGCAGAGCGATAGGAAGGTACGGTTTGATCGGTCAAGCAGAACTGAGAAGTAAAACTCCTGTGCGATTGAGGCACCCTGTGCAACCATCACGCGCTTGACGATGTGGTCCTTGAT
>JBEEOK010000085.1:0-10067 GCA_041191645.1 Actinomycetota bacterium
AACTTTTGCCAAGGCGTGAGCGACTTGCGGTAGGTGATGGTTTGGGCAACCACGACCGGGTACCAGCCCAGTTTCTTCCAACGCTGCCACAGGCCCGATCGGTAAGAAAGGTCTAGCCGGCTCAAATCCAGCAACGACAAGAAAATGCCGTTGTTCATGTGGTTGAAAACATCTAGGTCTGTTGGCCAAACCCTAAAACTGCGGCGGCCAACGGCCTGCCAGCTCAACCGTGATCTAAAGCGCCACGAGAACATGGCATAGGCAAGGCGAATCCAGAGGTTCACAGGTTCACCAGATGGTCACGCGGTCGGCAGGGTCAAGCCAAAGGGCATCTCCCGGCTGAACATCGAATGCCTCATAGAACGCATCAACATTGCGCACAATTTGGTTGCAACGGAACTCCGGTGGCGAGTGCGGGTCGGTGGCCAAACGCTGAATCACAGTTTCATCGCGACCCTTAGACGCCTCAATTCGGGCTAACGACAAGAACACTCGCTGAACACCGGTCAGGCCATCAAGAACGTCATCGTCAGTCTTGCCAGCGCGGCTCATTTCATAAGCCTTCAGAGCAATGCAAATGCCACCTAGGTCACCAATGTTTTCACCGATGGTCAGCTCGCCATTCACCTTTTGAGTTTTGTCGGCAAGCTGGTGGGGGGTTAGCTCGTTGAACTGGGCAATTAGCTTTGCGGCTCTGGCCTCAAAAGCGTCACGGTCAGCCTCGGTCCACCAGGACTCAAGCTTTCCATCACCGTTGTACTTAGAACCTTGGTCGTCAAAACCGTGCCCAATCTCGTGTCCAATTACGCTGCCGATACCACCAAAGTTGGTGGCGTCGTCGGCATCGGGGCTAAAGAAAGGTGCCTGCAAAATTGCAGCCGGAAAGACGATCTCGTTGAAACCTGGGTTGTAATACGCGTTCACGGTCTGAGGGCTCATGAACCACTCTTCGCGATCAATTGGAGAGCCAATCTTGGCCATCTCGGTGTCGGCAACCCAGGCAGATACTCGGCGGCTGTTGCCAACCAAGTCATCTCGTTTAATGACGATGCTGCTGTAGTCCTTCCACTTATTCGGGTAGCCAACCTTTGGGGTGAACTTGTCCAGCTTGGCCAGAGCCTTTGCCTTGGTTTCGGCAGTCATCCAGTCCAGCTCGGTAATGCTGACTCGGTAGGCCTCAGTGACAAACTTGACCAGCTCATCAATGCGGGCCTTGGCCGATTCGCTGAAGTACTTCTCAACATAGATCTTTCCAATGGCCTCGCCGAGCGAACCTTCAACCAGCGAGACAGCACGCTTCCAGCGTTCGCGGTTTACCGGAATGCCAGAGAGCTTGGTGCCATAGAAAGCAAAGCGTTCGTTAACAAAGTCGTCGCTAAGCAAACCGGCGTTGCTGCGAATAACCTGCCAGGCCATCCATAGTTTGATCTGCTCAAGGTTTGCCGAGTTCCAAAGTTGCTGCAGGCCCTCAAAGAAGCTAGGCATGCAAACGTTGGTTTCGTCCAGAATCTTGTCGTCAAACTTGGCAGAGGCCAGCCAAATGTTCCAGTCAAAAGTTGGAGTCAGTGCATCCAGGTGAGCTCGGGCAGTGAGGTTATAGGTTTTCTCTGCGTCACGACTGTCAACCTTGCTCCAGTGCACGGCAGCGAGAGCCGTTTCAAAAGCCATAATGTGTCGGGCAGCAACTGCCGCCTCTTCTGAACCCCAACCGGCAAGGGTCAGCATCTGGGCAATATGCGGCACGTAGGCATCGCGAATTTCAGCGTGCTTCTCTTCTTTGTAATAAGCCTCGTCTGGCAGGCCAAGGCCACCTTGCGAGAGATTCACAATGTAGCGTTCCGGGTTGCCCTCATCGTTGTCCACCCAAATTCCAAATAGACCGCTGAAACCGCTTCTTTCGTACTCACCCAAAAGCGCAGTTGCATCGTCGATCTGGCGAATCTGCTCAATAAGTTTTAGGTCAGCAGCAATAGGTGCCGCACCCAGCTCGTTTGCGCGCTCCTCGTCAAGGAAAGACGCATAGAGATCGCCGATCTGTTGGCTCACGCCTGGCTTTGGGTTGGCAGCAGCCTCTTCAAGAATGATTCGAACGGCGGCTTCGGCATCGTCGGCAAGCACGTGAAAGTTGCTGAAAATTCCTTTGTCAGCCGGAATCTCGGTCTCGGCCAACCACTTTCCGTTGGTGTATCTGAAAAGGTCATCTTGAGGGCGAATGTTCTTGTCGAACTCGGCTGGGTCAAGGCGTGGGCTGATACTCATGCCCTTATCCTAAATCGCCTTCGCGAGTAGAATTAGGACTGTGGACCTACAAAAAATCATCCTGTATTACGGCTTTGCTCCGGTGGCCGACCCAATTGCTCTAAAACTTTGGCAAAAGACCCTTTGCGAGTCTCTTGGACTCAAGGGCCGCATCATTGTGTCAAAGCACGGCATCAACGGAACCCTCGGCGGCGACATGATGGCGCTGAAGAAGTACGTTCGCCAGACTCGCGAATACCCGGGTTTCGGCAAGATTGACTTCAAATGGTCTGACGGCACCGGCAATGATTTTCCACGCCTTTCGGTCAAGAACCGCAACGAGTTGGTGGCATTTACCACTCCCGACGAGATCACCGTTGAAAAGTCAGGGATCACCAACGGCGGCAAGCACCTGAAGCCTGCCCAGGTAAACAAGTTGGTTGAAGACCGCGGCGACGACGTGGTGTTTTTTGACGGCCGCAACGCATTTGAGGCAAAAATCGGCAAGTTCAAGAACGCGATCGTTCCAGACGTTCAGACCTCACATGACTTTGTTGCCGAACTAGAGTCGGGCAAGTACGACCACCTTAAAGAAAAGCCAATCGTGACCTACTGCACCGGTGGTATTCGCTGCGAGATTCTGTCTGCCGTAATGATCAACCGTGGCTTCAAAGAGGTCTACCAAATTGACGGCGGCATTGTTCGCTATGGCGAAAAGTTTAAGGATCAGGGCCTATGGGAGGGCTCGCTATACATTTTTGACGACCGCATGGTCCAAGATTTCAGCGATGAAGCCAAGGTAATTGGTGAGTGCGAGGGTTGTGGCGGCGCCACCAACCAGTTCCGCAACTGCTCACACGTGGGTTGCAAAGACCTGATTTTGCTTTGCGACAACTGCTATGCAGACCCTCAGCACTCAGAGCACAAAGCCAGCCACACTCGTGGCAAGCGTCACGCTCAAGAAGTTGGTTAAGACCTAGGCAATCGAAAAACCCCAGACCGCAGGTCTGGGGTTTTTCTTTACTAGAGAGAGGTTGCAGCTAATAGGAGGTTAGCGGCGCCCGTGTTTCTTGCCTGACTTCTTGCCTGACTTTTCGCCTTCAGCCTTTTTTAGGCCGTGGGCTTTTGAGGTTGGTGCGGTGTAAACAGCTGTGACATCTGCCGAAGTCGTTGCAGTGGCAACGGTGCCGGTTGCATCAACGGTCACAGTTGCAAAGATTGCGGTGGTGCCATCGGTTGGATAGATGGCGTAGTTGGTGACCGATCCAGCAACTCCGCCCTTTAGTTCAAGGGTTCCGGCTAGAGTGCCGTCAGTTAAAGTTCCAGACTTCACGTGAATGCGCTTTCCGCCGGTGGTCGGCTGGGTTTCTGGCACTGCTGTGGCATCGGCAGCCAACTTATAAACCACAAACTGGGTGCCGTGTGCAGCTGCCTTAGCCGAGGTCACGGTGGTCGGAACGGCTGTGATGGTAGCTGCGACAGATGCCTTAACGGCTTCAACCTCGGTGGTGGTTGACGAGCTAGTGGAGCCTGCTGCTGCGCGGTCGTGTGCAAAAGATGGGGTGGCAACTGCAAACGCCAAAATGCTTGTGGCACCAATGACTGCAATTGCAGACCGCTTAGTTTTTGCCTTCATGTTCGATTCCTTTCCTGGAGACATTTTCAATCTAGAAAAAACTCAAAACTCAAGTCGGAAAACTCAGCATGCTGGGGGTGTTTTATCAGCAACTTCACAGGCATGCCGGAAGGTAAACTTGTCTGACGACGATAAGGATGACGTGGGCTTTTTAGAGAACTTTGAAAAGGGTTTGGAACGGGTTGTCAACGGCGCGTTCACCAAGACCTTTAAGTCAGAGCTGCAGCCGGTAGAGATCTCGGGGCACATTCGCGCCGAGATGGACGCCAAGGCTAGCATTCTCAGCCGCGACCGAATTCTTGCTCCGAACACCTTTACTGTTAGTCTCTCAACCCCTGACTTCAAGCGCATGGCGGCCCTGGGTGAATCGTTGATTGAAGAACTCATCGATGCAGCCACCAAGCACGCCAACAAACAGGGTTTCCAATTTGGCGCCACCCTAAGCATTCGACTTGTTGAAGATGGCAGTTTGAACCTTGGCCAAGTAATGGTTCGCTCTAACACCCAAAAGCATGAAATTGAATGGATGCCCACTCTTGATGTGGCCGGCAAGCGATTTGTGTTGCGCGAGGGTGAAACTTCTATTGGCCGCGATGTCTCGGCAGATATTCAAATTGAAGACTCAGGGCTAAGCCGCAAGCACTTTGCCATTATTTGGAACGGCAAGAACGCCGCGGTAAAAGATTTGCAAAGCACCAACGGCACCCGCGTAGGTGGCCGCCCAATTACCGAGGTTGGCATCAACGCTGACACAGTTATTTCGGCCGGGCGCAATGATTTTGTGTTCCGCGTTATTGCCAGAACTGTAAACGAAAGCCAGGTAACCGGTGAGTGAGTTAGCCCTCTTCATAGTTAGAGCCGGCTTTCTTGCGGTGCTCTGGATCTTTGTTTTCACCATCATCTCGGTAATTCGCGCAGACCTATTCGGCCAAAAAGTGGTTAGCCGAGTTGCATCAGCGAATGCCCCTCAAGTTTTGTCTTCTCCTGTTGCACCGGCAGCGCCAGCGAGCAACCCACTTGTCATGGAGTCAAGCGGCAGCAACGCCAGCAAGCTAGTGATTATTGATGGCGACCGGACCGGGCATGTGATTCCGCTTGACCGCCGCGAACTCACCATTGGCCGGGCCGAGACCTCTGACCTAGTGGTTGATGATGAGTACGCATCAACTCATCACGCAAAATTGATTTTGATCAACAACGACTGGTTGATCCAAGACTTGAACTCAACTAACGGCACCTTCTTGGATGGCGGGCGAGTCGGCACTCCGGCCGTGGTCAAGTTGAACACCCCGGTACGAGTGGGCAAAACCGTTTTTGAGCTTCGGGCATAAGGCCAAAAGACATGCCAATTAAGCCTCTGAGTTTTGCTTCATCTGACATTGGTCGCATTCGATCAAGCAACCAAGACTCTGGCTACGCCGGCTACAACCTCTTTTTCGTTGCCGATGGCATGGGTGGCCATGCCGGTGGTGACATTGCGTCTGCACTTTGTGCCCAACGAATTGCCAGAATCGACACCGTTTATGCCTCTGCCGAAGAAGCTGGCAAGGCGCTCATCGATGTAATTTGGGAGGCAAACGGCGTTCTCGGCGAAACCGCCCAGGCTCACCCAGAGCTTGCTGGTATGGGCACAACCTTCAGCGGAATGCTGATCACCGGCAACCAGGTAAGCATTGGGCACATTGGTGACTCAAGAATCTACCTGGCTCGCGATGGGCAAGTTAGGCAAATCACCACCGACCACACATTTGTGCAGCGACTGGTCGACACTGGGCGCATCACTCCAGCTGAGGCATTGGTTCACCCAAGACGTTCAGTCTTGATGCGCGTTCTAGGTGACGTTGAAGAATTCCCCGACGTTGACTCCGAGATTCTTGAGACTCTGCCTGGCGACCGCTGGTTGCTGTGCTCCGACGGTCTATCTGGTCCGGTTCCTGAAGACATCATGAACGGCATCTTGCTTTCAAAGATTGGTGCCGAAGAGGCCACCGAACTCTTGGTTGGCGAGGCTCTGGAGTTTGGTGCTCCGGACAACGTGACGGTTGTTGTGGTTGACATTGTTGATGCCCAGACCAAGACAGATTTTGTGCCGAGCGCCAACTTTGTGGGCTCAAGCGCCAACGAAGTGGTCATCGATGAGCGCAAGGGTCGCCGCATTCTGCGAATTCTTAAGCCGCTCAACATTGCCGAATTGCTGCGACGCCCTGAAGACCCAGCCGGCTATGTGCCTGAGTCAGATGAGTACCTCGAAAAGATTCTGCGCGAAACCAAACGCCGAATTCGTTGGCGCAAGGTTCGCCAATTGTTGACCGTGCTACTGATAATTTCGGCCATGGTGTTCCTGGCGGTCAAGGCCTACGAATACACGCAGACCCGTTTCTACATTGGTGTTTCAAACGGGCACGTCACTGTTTTCAAGGGCATTAAAGAGGCACTTGGGCCGCTGACCTTCTCTGAGATCTACCAAGAAACCAGCATTGATGTTGATCAGCTGAGCATTTATTACCAGCAACGCCTAGAGCAGTCGATCAGCGCAGACAACCTTGAAGATGCCATGACACTGGTGCGGCAAATTGAGCAGGCGGTGGTGCCAAGTGAATAAAGAGAAGGCCATCGACGCCCTGCCAAAGATTGTTCGCGTGGTTCCGCGCAATCGCAACATTGAGGCCATGCTGCTCTCTATTGCCATTGGTTTGAACGCTTTTGAATTGGGCCAGATTCAGCTCTCGTTGCTCAAGGTATTGACCACCGACATCTTTACCTACCTGGTTCCACCGGTGCTGATGGCATTGGTAATCCACGTTATTTTGCGTCGCAGGGCCAGCGAAGCCGACCCAATGATTCTGCCGATTGCGCTGGTGCTGAACGGCCTTGGCATTGCCATGATTTACCGCCTTGACCTGGCCACCATTGCCAATGGCGGCTCAGAGCTGTTTGCCGGAAAGCAAGTTATCTGGACGGTCGTGGCAATGGCGTTTGCCGCCGCCGTGATCATTTTTGTGCCAAGCCACCTGTTCTTGCGCCGCTATGTTTACGTCTCAATGATTGTTGGCGTTGGCCTACTTATTTCACCGATGATCCCTGGATTGGGCCGCAACATTAATGGTGCCCAACTCTGGATCGCCATTGGCGGACTGACTTTCCAGCCGGGCGAGTTGGCCAAAATTGCGCTGACCGTTTTCTTTGCCGGCTATCTAGTTACCCGTCGAGAATCACTTGCGATCGTTGGCCGCAAGATTTTGGGCGTGCGCATTCCTCGTGCGCGTGAACTTGGGCCGATTCTGGTGATTTGGGCAGCCAGCCTCTTAGTTTTGGTCATGCAGCGCGACCTCGGAACATCGCTGTTGTACTTTGGCATCTTTATTGTTTTGGTTTACACAGCCACCGGTCGGGCAATTTACGTAGTGGCCGGTATCAGCATGTTCTTGACCGGCGCGTTGGTAGCCGGGCGCCTCATGGAGTATGTCTCTGGCCGAGTGGATTCTTGGCTAAACCCGTTTTCGCCAGAAAACTATGACGCGGTTGGCGGAAGCTACCAGCTGGCCCAGGGCGTATTTGGTCTGGCGCACGGTGGCCTGTTGGGCACCGGGCTTGGCGGCGGATTGCCACAACTAGTTCC
The DNA here is from genome assembly GCA_041191645.1 of Actinomycetota bacterium. Lineage (GTDB taxonomy): Bacteria > Actinomycetota > Actinomycetes > Actinomycetales > Microbacteriaceae > Rhodoluna. The sequence continues at coordinate 7,494 of JBEEOK010000085.1, forward strand.
ACTGGCCGAGAGCGACTTTATTATTGCCGCGCTAGGTGAAGAGATTGGCCTAATTGGCCTATTTGCCATCTTGGTGCTCTACCTGCTTTTGGTTTCACGCGGCATTCGCATTGGCTTCAACCACCCAGACGATTTCTCAAAGCTATTGGCAACCGGTTTGGCATTTGTAATTGCTCTGCAGTGCTTCATTGTTATCGGCGGCGTTACCCGCGTAGTTCCGCTGACCGGTTTGACCACTCCACTTTTGGCCGCCGGTGGTTCATCGCTGTTGGCCAACTGGATCATCGTGGGCTTGCTGCTCAGAATCTCTGACACCGTAGACAGCGGCAATAAGGCGGTGACCGCATGAACCGTGAGCTCAAAAGAGTAAGCATTGTCATCTTTTTGATGTTTCTAAGCCTGTTTGTTGCAAGCACCAGCATTCAGGTTTTGCAGGTTGAAAACCTTGCCACCGATCAGCGCAACGTGCGCTCGATCTACGACAGTTACAAGACTCAGCGCGGCTCAATTTTGGTTGATGGCAAGCCGATTGCCGAGTCCATTCCAGTCGATGATGTTTACCGCTACAACCGCGTTTACTCAGACAAGATGTACTCGTCAGTTACCGGTTTCTTCAGCCTTTATCAGGGTGCCACCGGCCTTGAGTCGGCCACCAACAGCTACCTAACCGGCCAAAATTCATCGCAGTTCTTTGAGCAAATAAATGCTCTGCTTTCAGGCACCCCAGTTGCCGGTGCATCAGTTGAGCTGACAATTGACCCAGATGTGCAAAAGGCCGCTTGGAACGCGCTCGGAAACAAGAAGGGTGCCGTGGTGGCCATTGAGCCGTCGACCGGAAACATCTTGGCCCTGGTTTCGAAACCTGCCTTCGATGCCAACGAGCTGGCCGTTCACGACGGTGACACCTCTAACGCAAATTACAAGGCACTGATCGAGAACGAAAACGGTCCGCTGCTAAACCGTGCCTACAGTGAGCTCTATGCTCCGGGATCGGTGTTCAAACTTGTGGTTGCATCAGCGGCGCTAGAGAGCGGCGAGTACACAGCCGAAAGCCGTTTTCCAAACCCGAGCAAGTTCACCCTGCCTGGCACCAGCACCGTGGTTATGAACTCTGGTGAAGGCAAGTGCGGTGGCGCCTCCACCGTGAGCATTGCCGATGCGCTAAGACTTTCATGCAACGTACCGTTTGCTCAGCTCGGCATTGCCCTGGGCCAGAACCGCTTGAGCTCACAGGCCGGACTATTTGGCTTTGGCAAAAGCGTTGAGTTCCCAATGAACTCTGTGCCAAGCGTTTACCCAAAGAACTTGGATGAAGCCCAAACCGGGCTTACCGCTTTCGGCCAGTTTGATGTTCGGGTTACCCCGCTCCAGATGGCGATGGTTAGCGCGTCAATTGCCAATAAAGGTGTGCTGATGCAGCCAAACCTTATTGAAAATGTGGTCACGGCTAACCTCTCAGTTTTGCACCAACCTGCGCCAAGCGTCTTCTCGCAACCAATGTCAGCTACCACGGCCAAATCAATGACCGAGATGATGGTTGGCGCTGTATCAACTGGTGTTTCGGGGAACGCCCAGATCAGTGGTGTGAAGGTAGCGGGAAAGACCGGTACGGCACAAAATGGCACGGACCAGCCATACACACTTTGGTTCACCGGCTTTGCTCCGGCTGACAACCCTCAGGTTGCCGTGGCCGTGGTGATTGCCGACGGCGGGGGGCTCGGGCAGTCAGGTAGAGGCAACTCACTGGCAGCACCGGTGGCCAAAAAAGTTATGCAGGCGGTGTTGAATAAATGATTCCAGAATCAGGTCAGCTCTATGGCGGGCGCTACAAACTAATTACCCGAATTGCCATTGGTGGCATGGGTGAGGTTTGGCAAGCGCACGACGAGGTAATTTTGCGAGACGTTGCCATCAAGATTTTGAAGCAAGAGTTCATGGGTGACCCAGGCTTCCTAGAGCGCTTTCGCACCGAGGCACGCCATGCAGCCATGGTGAACCACCCTGGCATTGCAGATGTCTATGACTACGGCGAGGATGCCGGCTCTGCCTACTTGGTGATGGAGCTAGTGCCGGGTGAGTCTTTGGCCAAGATTTTGGAAACCCAGAAGACTCTGCCTGCCGAGCAGGTTCTCGACATGATTTCTCAAACCGGTCGTGCTTTGTATGAAGCCCACGAAGCCGGTTTGGTGCACCGCGATGTAAAGCCGGGTAACTTGCTGATTACCCCAGACGGTGAAGTAAAAATCACCGACTTTGGCATTGCTCGCGTGGCCGATCAGGTGGGGTTGACCGCTACCGGCCAAGTTATGGGAACCGTGCAGTACCTGGCACCAGAGCAAGCAACGGGCAAACCGGCCACCCCATCAACAGACATTTATTCGCTGGGAATTGTGGCCTACGAGGCTCTTGCCGGCAAGCGCCCATTCACCGGTGACTCGCAAATGCAGATTGCCATGGCGCAGATTAACCAAACTCCGCCGCCGCTGCCAGAAGAAATTGACCCACGGGTAGCCAACTTAGTTATGTCTTGCCTTGCTAAAAAGGCCAACCAGCGCCCAGCCTCGGCACTTGCCC
>JBEEOK010000086.1:0-7497 GCA_041191645.1 Actinomycetota bacterium
CCCGAGAGCAAGTCATCGAGAGGGAGATTTCGTGATCCCAAGGGGATTTGAACCCCTGCTGCCGCCGTGAGAGGGCGGTGTCCTAGGCCGCTAAACGATGGGACCGTTTTGTGCAACCTGAAAATTATGCCATAAGTTTGGCGCCGATGCTACTCGAGAGCAAAGTTGCCCCCAGCGCAGGCTATTTCTGGAATTTTGCGGCGTTTAGACCCATGGCGCCAGCAGCGCCAAGCCCAAGCAGAACCGATAACAGCGGGCTTGCAGCCACACCAACGCCGGAAAAAGTGCCGGTCGCAAACAGCAAAGCAACTAGTGCGGCAGCCGTGAACCAGATTAGGTTTGATCGGATAGCCCGATCGGCCTGAGCGGAAAGATCAACTGCGTGCACGACGGCCATTGGGTTATCGGTGGTAAGAATCAGCCCATTGGTGCCAGACATGTGCTCTGAGTCAGCCCCCACCACGATCGCGATGTCGGCCTGCCTCAATGACTCAAGGTCATGTTCTGCGTCGCCAACCATTGCCACCAACGAACCGTCGGCTTTGAGGTGATCGATGGTTTTAGCCTTCTGCAGCGGCACCAGCTCACCATAGACCTCGGCAATACCGAGCTGCTTTGCTACAAAATTTGCCACACCGACAGCATCACCGGTGATCAAGACCGCGCGCTTTTTACGCAAATGCAGTTGGGTAACTACCGAGTGCGCATTGGAACGAATGATGTCGCTGAGCTCGATGAAACCAAGCAGTTCGGCGTCACGAATTACAAAAATCACCGAGTTGCCCTGCGAATTGGCTTGGTCAGCCAACACCAGGTCACCCACAAAAATCTCGATGTTGCGGCCGGTAAGCAGGCCCGCCCCACCAACGCTGATGTTGGAACCGTCAAGAATGCCGGTAACACCCATGCCGGGAATCACACGGAAATCCAGAATCTCTGGAATCTCGAGCCGCCTCATGCGGGCCTCGGCAACAATTCGTGAGGCTACCGAATGCTGAGCAAAAACCTCTAGGCCAGCCGCCAACGCAATTAGCTCATCGATGTTGTTGAGCGGAGAATTGTGCGCCAATCTAGCACGCACGAAAGAACGCTCGGCAGTGGTGAGAGTGCCGGTCTTGTCAAAGACAATTGCGTCAACTTTGGTGAGCCGCTCAAACGCAACACGGTCTTGAACTAACAAACCACTCTTGGCCGCGCGATTCAGAGCACCCACCATTACTGGGCCAACTACCAGTTGAAGATTCTGAGGAGTGAAAACCAATAGCATCGCGGCAAACGCAGTGAGTGCCTGTGCGATTTGCTCGGGAGCAATAGCCAGGCTTGCCGAAAGCAAGATTGCGGCCACCACAACAGCTAGGTAGAAAAGCCACCCGGCCGCTTCATCGAGCAAAAGCTGCAACTTAGACGGTTTCTCTTCAGCTGAAAGCAGCATCTCGTGGTGGGCACCAAGCGCGGTGGCAGAACCGGCTCGTTGAACCTCAATCTGCAGAGCACCCTGACCGATTGGGGCATCTGCAGACAAAACACTGCCGGCCCATACGGTTGCGCCTTCAGCTTTATAAACCCACTGCGATGAACCGGTGATGGCAAACTCATTGACGTCAGCCGAGCCGTCAAGCACAACGCCGTCCGCTGGAACGGTCTGCCCAGGTCGCACATCAATGATTGACCCGATTCGAAGTTCGTCGATTGACACCTGTTCGTCGGCAACCGCGGCAAATTTAGGCAACAGGTCAGCCAGTGATTTGCGCACTTGAGTCAGTCTCTTAAACTTTCTGGTCACCAACCAGTTACCTGCCAGGATGGCCAAAACTGCCAGAGCAAACTGCCACCAAGTGCTGGCCGAATCAGGTTGTGCACCCGAGAGCTCACCCAGGCTCCAAGCCAAGTTGACTCCATACAAAACCACGGCAGCAACTGAAGTTAGCACCGCGCCCGAAGGCTTGCGCGCGGCCAACTCGCCGCGTGCCTGACGAAAGAACGGGCCTAGGCACAACAGCAGTTGAAAACCTGCGATCATCAGCACGATGCTCGATGCACTTGCCTCGAATCCCAGATTTACCCCTAGGCTTGGGTCAAATAAAATAATTGCAACAGAAAGCGGCAAAGCCAGAATCAGATAATTGCGCAGAATCCTTGGCCTAAGCAATGCCACTGCGTGCCTTGCCCTAACCGGTTGCGCCTGATTCATGGTTACTCTCTCTGACTAATCTTTGCCCTCCAAATCCTAGCCTCGGGCGGCCGATATCCTTGGCAGAATGAGACCATGCTGATCACAAAATTTGAGCACGCGTGCTTGGTTCTTACCGAGGGCCAAGACAAAATCATCGTTGACCCGGGTTTTTACACCCGCCCCATGGATGCGGTTTCCGGCGTTCGCGCGGTCGTAATTACTCACGTTCACGATGACCACTGCTACGAAGAGCAACTGGACCGAATCGTGGCGGTAAACCCGGGACTTAAGGTTTACGCACCGGCCGAGGTTTGCGCAAGACTCAGCGCATCGAGGCCAAACCTTGATTTGACGGTCGTTATGCACGGTGACTTTTACCCAGAGGGCGAATTCACCTTGGAATTCTTTGGGGATCTACACGCAGAAATTCATCGGTCAATTCCTTTGGTCCAAAACTGCGGCGTACTGGTGAACGGCAAGCTTTATTACCCAGGCGATAGTTACACCCAACCCGACTGCAAAGTTGAACTATTGGCCTGCCCAGCATCGGCGCCCTGGCTAAAAATTGGCGATGTCATGGACTTTATTGCCGCGGTAAAACCGACCAGAAGTTTTGCCACCCACAATGCGCTGTTGAGCGAGGTTGGCCACACCCTGAATAATTCAAGAATTCAGTTGGTTACTGAACAGGGCGGCGGAAAGTTTGATTACCTTTTGCCGGGTGAGAGCACCCAGGTTTAGACAGCTACCGCAACGATCACTGAAAGAACCAGAATCAGGGCGGTCACCGGAGCCCACATTTTTTTCTCAGCTTTGCTGCGCGTGATGGTGTTGAGTAGCAACCCAACCGCGGCAAACGCCACCAGCCCCCAGTTAGCCAAGGTGTTTAACTCGGCGGGCAAGAGCGTGTTTATGAACCCCGTCTGCGCCAGAAAGTGGCCAGCAATGGCAAGGTTTACCAACACCGATGCTGAGCTGGCAACCCGAAAGCCAGCTGGAAGCTTGCCATGGTTCTGACCGCCAAAGGCGTACTCCCCCATTGGCGCGCCCAAAGCCAAGGCCAGCTGAAACAAGGCCACAAATACGTAAATTATGGTCAGGGACAGTGCGGCTACCGAGGCTGGGGTCATCCGAATATTTTAGACCGGCTGAAGGGCTGGCTAGGCAAAGAAAAATGGCCCTTCTCGCATTGAGAAGAGCCATTTTTAAAGCTGGGGTACCTGGACTCGAACCAAGAACAAAGGTACCAGAAACCTCCGTGTTGCCAATTACACCATACCCCAGAGTATGAACCGAGCCGTGGGCTCGACTTACAATCTTAGCCCGCTTAGGCCACTCGAGCAAACGCGTTTAGACGGGCGATTGTCTCGGCCTTGCCAAGAATTTCCATTGACTCAAAAAGCGGTGGTGAAATGCGGCGACCTGAGATTGCGGTTCGCAGCGGACCAAAGGCAACTCGTGGCTTTAAGCCAAGCCCATCGATGAGTGCGGCCTGCAGCGCCGCCTGAACGGTCTCGGTCTTAAAGTCGGCCTCGGCGATTGGCTCTAGAGCGGCAACGCCAGCCTCAAGCACCTCAACGGTGTTTTCAGGCAGGCCAGCCTTGGCGTCGTCTTCAACAACAATTTGATCAGCGGTTTTGAACAAGAAGCTCACTAGGTCAGGGGCCTCGCCCAAAACCACTAGGCGCTCCTGGATCAGTGGCGCAACAGCATCAAGAATTCGCTGCTCTTCGGCGCTGAGCGACGACCCAACGATACCCGCACTCTGTAGGTATGGCATTAGGCGAGCCTTGAAGTCCTCGGCATCCAGCAAGCGAATGTGAGCCGCGTTGATGGCATCTGCCTTCTTTTGGTCAAAGCGTGCTGGGTTTGGGTTGACGTTGGTCACGTCAAAAGCTGCAGCCAGTTCGTCCATGGTGAAAATGTCTTGGTCGGCACTTAGACCCCACCCCAACAGAGCTAGGTAGTTGAGCAGACCCTCTGGAATGAAGCCGCGGTCACGGTGGTGAAAGAGGTTTGCCTCTGGGTCGCGCTTGGAAAGCTTTTTGGTGCCCTCACCCATTACGTATGGCAGGTGGCCAAACTGAGGAATGAAGTTAGTAATGCCCGCTTCAAAAAGCGCGTTGTAGAGGGCAATCTGGCGTGGAGTAGACGAGAGCAGATCTTCACCGCGCAACACGTGGGTGACACCCATCAACGCGTCGTCGACCGGGTTAACCAAAGTGTAAAGCGGCTGACCATTTGGGCGCACGACTACAAAGTCAGGGAACGAACCGGCCGGGAAGGTAATTTCACCGCGGACTAGGTCGGTAAAGGTGATGTCAACGTCAGGCACACGCAAACGAAGTGCTGGTGAACGCCCCTCGGCGCGATAGGCAGCCTTGGCTTCTTCAGAAAGCTCACGCTCTGAGTTGTCGTAACCCAGCTGAACGGCACGGCCGTTGGCACGGTTGCGTTCGTCCAATTCCTCGCCGGTTAGGTAGCTTTCGTAAATGTGTCCAGAAGCCTTCAGCTTCTCGATGATGTCTTGGTAAATGTGAGTGCGCTCAGACTGGCGGTATGGCTCAGCAGGGCCACCAACATTCACACCCTCATCCCAGTTCAAACCCAACCAGCCAAGGGCATCAAGGATCATTTCGAAAGATTCTTCACTGTCACGCTCGGCATCGGTGTCTTCGATGCGGAACAAGAAGCTACCGCCGGTGTGGCGAGCATAGGCCCAGTTGAAGAGCGCGGTGCGAATCAAACCAACGTGCGGCAGGCCAGTCGGTGATGGGCAAAAACGAACCTTGACATCGGCGCCAGTGGCGTCAGTAAAAGGGGCTGTGATGGTGTTTAAAAAAGTCATTTGCTCTCAATATTAGGCGAGGCAAACACATTGATGAGCTCGCCAATGCTGTGGTTGGCCTCGGCGGGGTGCCTTAGCGCCAGGTTGGGGTTCAAAGCGTAGGAGTTGCGGCGGCCCGCTTTCAGCTTGGTCACGTAGCCACCATCGATGAGGTCTTGCAAAATACCGTGTGCAGATCGCTCGGTAATGCCAACAACCTCGGCAATGTCTTTGAGGCGCGCATCTGGGGAAGAACCTAGGTAGACCAGCACGTGCCCATGATTACTCAGAAAAGTCCAACTCACGCTTTGAATTTACCAATTCGGTGGTAAAAATTTGTAACTAATTACCTGAATTCTTTTTCCTGTATACAATTTCAAGCATGGATATTGCACTGTCGAACCTAACCTCTGTTTCAGCGCTGGTATTTGCCCTGGGCTTTTTGGCTGCTCGCATCAAGAGCGACATCCGAATTCCCGATTCAAGCTATGCCCTGATATCTATCTTTTTGCTATTCGGCATTGGCCTCAAGGGCGGAGTCGCCATGAGGGAGTCGGACCTCAGTTCAGCACTTGGCCCGATTCTGGTGACCATCGCAGTTGGTGCACTGATTCCGACTCTCGCATTTATTACGCTCAAACTCATCAGAAAACTAGATGATGTTGACCGCGGTTCGATTGCCGCCCACTATGGCTCGACCTCTTTGGTAACTTTTTCAGCCGCCTTGGTTTTCTTGGAAACCAGCGGAATTGTGTACGAGCCTTTTGCAGTGGCCCTACTCACCGTCATGGAGATTCCTGGCTTGATTATTGGAATCTTTTTGGGTAGCCGAGGCACTGCAGGCAGCTCGAATTGGTGGCACAGCCTGCGGGAAATTCTGCTCGGGAAAACCGTTCTGCTATTGGCCGGAGGAATGCTGGTGGGTGCAATTTCGGGCCCGAGCGGATTTGCCAAAGTGGTGCCGTTCTTTGTTGACCTGCAACCAGGTATCTTGGCTCTATTTTTGCTGCACCTTGGTTTTGTCGCAGGCAATCGTTCGGGTGCCCTGAAGCAAACCGGTTTGGCACTAACTGCCTTCAGCGTGCTTTTTCCAATAATGGCAGGCGCTATTGGTGTTGCAGCGGGGACCGCAGTTGGCCTGTCTGTGGGCGGTTCATTGGTGCTGGGGGTACTGGCAGCTAGCGCCTCTTACATAGCTGCGCCAGCGGCTGTCAGCATCGCACTACCCAAAGCTAACTTGAGCCTTGCAATTACCTCAAGTCTGGCGGTCACGTTTCCGTTTAACCTCACCCTTGGCGTGCCAATTTACTTTGGCATTGCACAATTCTTGGCTTAGGGGCTAGACCACTGGGTTTAATAGGGTGCCAATGCCTTCGATCTCGCATTCCACAATCTCACCCCGGTGAATCTGAGAGATTCCCGCTGGAGTGCCAGTCAAGATGATGTCACCTGGCAACAAGGTCATGTTCTGACTCACGTACGAAATGATCTTTGGCACGTCGTGAAGCATCAAATCAATCGATGCCTGCTGCTTGGTTTCGCCATCAATGCGGCTTTCCAAAATTTGGCCATCTGGAACAAATTCGGTTTCGATCCAAGGCCCAAGTGGGCAAAAACTATCAAACGCCTTTGACCTAGCCCACTGGTCATCGCTGAATTGAAGATCGCGAGCCGTCACATCGTTGGCTACGGTGAAACCCCAAACATAGTCGAGCGCGTTCTCTTCAGAGACATTTTTGGCAATCTGCCCAATAACTACAGTCAGCTCAACTTCAAGCTCAATGCGGTCACTTTGTGCGGGAATCTGAATTGGATCACCGGGGCCGATGATGGCACTAGAGGGCTTGAAAAAGATGGTTGGGTCTGGGTTTAGTTGTAGCCCCAGTTCACCGGCATGATCTGCATAATTCTTGCCGATACAAACAACCTTTGACGGAATGATTGGCGCCAAAAGCTTTACCTCTTTTAGTGGCACTCGCTCGCCCGTGGTTTCATAACCGTTGACTAGTGGGTGCCCCGCTAGAACCACAAGTTCAGGGCCATCGAGCACGCCAAACTTCGGTTCTCCGTTAAGGCTAAATCTGGCTACACGCATGGCTGACTAGTCGGCTAGCTTTACCATCCAGCCGTGGCGGTCTTCAACCGTTCCGTACTGGATTCCGGTTAGTTCAGCACGAAGGCTGGCGGTTAGCTGGCCAGGCTCGCTGGTCTCAGAACCAATAGTCTCTTCACGGCTCTTGAACTGACCGATTGGAGTAATTACCGCAGCGGTACCACAGGCAAATACCTCAACGATTTCGCCACCGTTGATGCCCTCACGAACCTCATCGAGGGTGATTTTGCGCTCTTGAACCTCAAGGCCACGGTCTTTGATCAACTGAATTACTGAGGCACGGGTAATTCCGTGAAGAATTGTTCCGTCAAGTGCGGGCGTTGCCACGTGGCCATCTTTGTAAACAAAGAACAAGTTCATGCCGCCAAGCTCTTCAATGTAGGT